>JBEDKD010000188.1:0-29450 GCA_041172365.1 Cyanobacteriota bacterium
GAAGCGTTTATTAATGGTTGATGATATTGCGAAATTGAAGCCTTTTCACTGGGGTTATCATTTTGATAGGGTTTTGGAAAGAGGGGGTTTTGATGCAATTATTACTAATCCGCCTTGGGAAGTTTTTCAAACTGATGAAAAAGAATTTTTTCAGCAATTTGACAATTTAATTCGGAAGAAAAATTTAGATATCAAAATGTGGGAAAAGCAGCGGGGAAAATTACTAGAAGATATAGAAATTCAAGATGCTTGGTTAGAATATTGCAGTAGTTACCCTCATGTTAGTGCTTATTTCAAGAAAGCTGAACATTATAAAAATCAGAGATCAGAAATGGGTGGTAAAAGTGTAGCACGAAAAATAAACCTATATTTTCTCTTTGTCGAACAATGTTTTAATCTGTTACGCAATGGCGGTGAGTGTGGAATTGTTATCCCTAGTGGAATTTACACGGATTTGGGAACTAAGCAACTGCGAGAAATGTTGTTTAGTCAAACTAAAGTTACAGGGTTATTCTGCTTTGAAAATCGTAAAACTATTTTTGAAGGCGTACATCGTAGTTTTAAGTTTGTTGTTTTGACTTTTGAGAAGGATGGGATAACGACTCAATTTCCCTCGGCTTTTATGCGTCTTGATGTGCAGGAACTTCAAGGTTTCCCTACTGTTGATAGTTTACAAATTAGTGTGGATTTGGTGCGGAAGCTTTCGCCGGATTCTCTGTCGGTGATGGAGTTTAAAAATGAGGTTGATGTCCAGATTGCAGAAAAAATGGTTAAATTTACATTATTAGGACAGAAACAATGGAATTTCTCACTGAGACAAGAGTTCAACATGACTACCGATAGTCATTTATTTCAGCAGGAGCGAGGTAAGGGAAGATTGCCACTTTATGAAGGTAAAATGATTCATCAGTTTACGCACCAATGGGGACAACCTAAGTATTGGATAGAAGAATCTGAAGCGCGTGAAGAACTACTAAAGGCACGGTTAAAAAAAATTAATAAGCTTGTGAAAGATGCCAATATAGATGTGAGTATTAATCCCCAACTTATCCGGCTTGATTATGAATTTTATCGTTTGGCTTTTCGTGATATAGCTAGAAATACAGATGAACGCACTATAATTGCCACTATTTTGCCACCTAAAGTTTTTTGCCCTCATACTATGAGTGTAGAAACTGTTTATGAAGATGAAGTAAAAAAAGGTATTATTAATTTAAACTTGATGTCGGTAAATGTCATGGATAAAGTTTTTGTATCGGCGGTACTTAATAGCTTTGTTGCTGACTATATCATTCGTCAAAAAGTTACTGCTCATGTGTCTTTTTTCTTCGTTTATAATCTTCCCGTTCCCCGATTAACCACAGGGGACAAATACTTTAAGGAAATTGTACAACGCGCCGCCCAACTGATTTGCACTACCCCAGAATATGACGAACTGGCTCAAGAAGTCGGACTGGGTTCCCACAAAGAAGGCGTTACCAATGAAGTTAAACGTGGTAAACTCAGAGCCGAATTAGATGGCATAATTGCTCACCTTTACGGATTAACGGAAGAGGAATTTGCCTATATCTTAACTACTTTTCCCATTGTATCAGAAACAGTTAAAATAGCAGCATTGGACGCGTACCGAGATGTGGAAAGAGGGTTAATTTAATCAAATATTCACCCATACCCTAAACAGTTTTTTATGGTTGTTGGGTTGAGGCCTGCGTCGCGATCGCGTAGCGCAAAACAAAAAAAATGTGTTGGGTTTTGCTTTCCCCCCGCCTCAACCTACAAAGAAATGGCTGTAGTTTATGGAATGGCAGGCAAGATGCCTACCCTACTTTTGTTTATGGAATGGCAGGCAGGATGCCTACCCTACTGTAAAAATCCGTTGCTTATTGATTAGGTTTCCTAGTAGGATGTAATTTGGGTTTCCTACGTCAACCCAACCCAGGGAGGAAAAGCGTGTTTTTTAGTGTTGTGATTCCCACTTATAACCGTAAACCGATTTTGGAAAAGTGTCTTTTGGCCTTGGAAGATCAAAAATTTGATGATTTGGTCAAGGGTTATGAGGTGATTGTGGTGGATGATGGTTCCACGGATGGTACTTTAGAATGGATCGAGGCTAATCTCGATCGCGTTCCCCATGTTCGTACTTTTTCCCAATCTCATCAGGGTCCGGCGGCGGCCCGTAATTTGGGGGTAGAATTAGCTAAAGGTGATACGATTATTTTTATTGATAGTGATTTAGTCGTCACAGAAATCTTTTTACAATCCCACGCGATCGCGTTGACAGAAGCCATGAAAGAACGCGATGATGTCTTCACTTATGGTCGAGTTATTAATACTTGTAATTTTGATAATCCTACCTCTGAACCCTATAAAATTACTGACTTCTCCGCGGCTTATTTTGCTACCGGAAATGTCGCGATCGGTCGTCATTGGTTAATCAAAGCCGGATTATTTGATACCAGTTTTCAAGAATATGGCTGGGAAGATTTAGAATTAGGAGTAAGATTAAAAAATTTAGGGTTAAAATTAATCAAATGTCCCGATGCTGTGGGATATCATTGGCATCCCGCGTTTCAATTAAATCAAATCAATCGGATGATTGAACGGGAAAAACAACGGGGCAGAATGGGGGTGATTTTTTATCAAAAACATCCCAGTTTTGAAGTGAAAATGATGATTCAAATGACATGGATACATAAAATTTTGTGGGGAGTTTTATCCCTTGGGGGAATTTTAAATGAGAAGACAATGGCCGGTTTTTTACAATGGGTAATTGAGCAAGGAAAACCCCAATTAGCCTTAGAAATTGCCCGCGTTTTCTTAAATTGGTATAATGTGAAAGCTGTTTATGCGGCCTATGCAGAAATGCGTCATTAATCCCTAAAAAACCGCGGAGGGGCGCGATCGGCAATATCTGTACCATCAAACAGATATGCCAAAAAACCCGCCCCGTTTCATCGTGGGGTTAGGGCGGGTTTTTTGAGGTTATTTGTTAGTAGGAGAAAATCGGGTGAACCCGCCCCTACAAACGCGCCATCCACACCCACGAATTGCTAATTAATTGCATTAGTAGGGGCCGTATTGTCAATATCTGTACCACTGTAGGGGCGGGTTCACCAATATCTGTACCATCAAACAGACAAGCCAGAAAACCCGCCCCCTCCCCACCGACAAATGGGGAATTAATTCCATTTAATCCTTGGGTTAGGGCGGGTTTATTAGGGTTATTTGTTGGTAGGAGAAAATCGGGTGAAAGAGCCCCAACAAACGCGCCATCCACACCCACGAATTGTTAATTAATTCCATTTAATCGTGGGGTTAGGGCGGGTTTATTGAGGTTATTTGTTTGTAGGAGAAAATCGGGTGAACCCGCCCCTACAATGCTTTTTCGACGGCATTTAAGGCTTGATCAACTTCTTCAGCGGTGACAATTAAAGGGGGTACAAAACGTAACACCTTTGGTCCCGCCGGAACTAATAAAACTCCTGCTTTAATCGCCGAATTAACCACATCAGAAGACGTTAACGCGACATCTTCTTTAATCTCCATTCCATTAATTAAACCCCATCCCCGCACATCGGCAATAAGATGAGGATATTGAGACGCGATCGCGTGTAAACCTGTCCGTAATTGTTCCCCGCGTTCCTGAACATTACTTAACAAATTTTCTTTCTCTAACGTTTGACAAACGGCCAACGCTACCGCACACGCGAAAGGATTTCCACCAAAGGTACTGGCATGACTTCCGGGTTCAAACACATCACAAAAGGACTTACAAAGGGTTGCGCCGATGGGAATACCACCCCCTAAACCTTTAGCTGAAGTGAAAATATCCGGTTCAATTCCTAAATTTTCATAACCCCAATATTTACCACTGCGCCCCATGCCGACTTGCACTTCATCAAGGATTAATAAAATCCCCTTTTCATCACAAATTTCTCGCACCCGTTTAAAATAAGCTAAATCACCCGGACGTACTCCCCCCTCTCCCTGTAACGCTTCTAACATAATCGCCGCGACTTGACGCTCATTTTTATCTAACTGCGCGATCGCGTCTTCTAAAGCATGAATATCATTATAAGAAACATAATGGAAACCGGGCATTAAGGGACTAAAACCCTTTTGATATTTCGGTTGTCCCGTAGCCGTAATAGTCGCTAAAGTGCGACCATGAAAACTAGCAAGGGCAGTAATAATGACAGGATTTTCAATATTTAACTTTTCATGGGCATACTTCCGGGCCAACTTAATTGCCCCTTCATTAGCCTCCGCGCCAGAATTACAAAAGAAAACTTTATCCGCACAAGAATGCTCCGTCAACCATTGTGCTAATTCCCCTTGAACAGGGACATAATAAAGATTAGAAACATGATGAAGGGTTTGAATTTGTCGCGTCACCGCTTCGATCATCGCGGGATGGGCGTGCCCCAGGGTACAGGTGGCAATTCCCGCGACAAAATCTAAATATTCCCGCCCCTCCGTATCCCAGACGCGACAACCCTTCCCCTTTTCTAGGGCAATGGGAAACCGTCCATAAGTCGTCATTACATGACTATTGAAGCTTTCGGGACTAAATGGATTTGATACCTCCTGTGTCGTAGGTTTTTTTACTAGGGTTTCTGGGCTCATAAATTACTCCTTATCTTTTCTGTCAAAAAACTTTTGTTTATTGTAGGCTAAACTTCTCGCGATCATGACATTTTTTTACTCGCGATCGTGCCATAATCAATATTTGATGACTTTTCCCACCAACTCAACCCACCAAGTCAACCCACCAAGCGTAGGGGCTGAGAAACCAGGTTTCTTTTGTTAACGACTCAAGTTATACCTCACCATCACATTTTCCCTCTCTTTTCTTTCCTCTGTGTCCTAGTCGGCCTTTGTGGTTATACCATATTTCTTAGTGTCTTAGTGCCTTTGTGTTATACCATAATTCTTTCCTCTCTTAGTGTCTTCGTGTCTTCGTGGTTATACCATCAACAAACTACTACAATAGTATCAGGTTTATTTACCTTTTATGAATAATTTTGAATTAGAAACAATTGCCTATTTGAGAAGTCCCCACGCGATTAGACAACAATGCGATCGCGTCTTTCAATTAGGCCAGCAAAATCAACTCAAATATTTTCAACTGGACCTAAGTCAATTAGACAAAACCGCGGATTATGTCATCAAAATCATAGAGCAAGAATATCCTACTTTAGAAATCCCCTTTCATAGTCGTTGGCGACACTTTGAAATTGATAATATTCCCCGAATTCAAGAACTTGATCAAGCCTTAGCACATCTGAGCGCGATCGACAGAGCAAAATCTAAATTTGATTTAGTCATTATTAGCGTTTTACTCGACGCGGGTGCTGGACAAAATTGGCAATATTACGAAAAAGAATCCGGTAATACTTATCATCGTTCTGAAGGATTAGCGATTAGCACATTCCGAATGTTTTGTCAAGGATATTTTTCCAGTAATCCCGATTTTCCCTATCAAGTAGATGCCCAAAAATTAGAAAAAATGACCCTAGAAAAACTCGCCCAGGGATTTCAAATAAGTTCAGAAAATCAAATCATTGGATTAGAAGGACGACTAAAATTATTACAAAATCTCGGTAGAGTATTAAGAGAATATCCCTTATTATTTGGCAATGACGAAAACCCGCGTCCAGGTTATTTAGCCCGTCATTTACAAGAAACGAGATTTTCGGGACTGAAAACGATTCGAGCTTCAGAAGTATTAAATGCCATTTTAAAAGGATTTGGCGAAATTTGGCCAGGAAGTTTGGAACTATTTGGTGTCAAATTAGGAGATATTGGTAAATATTCTCCCTTAAAAAGTGATAACATTACTGAGGAATATATCCCCTTTCATAAATTATCACAATGGTTAACATACTCTCTTTTAGAACCCTTAAAGGAGATGGGATTAGAGGTGATTGACTTAGAAGAATTAACAGGTTTACCAGAATATCGTAATGGTGGTTTATGTATTGATATGGGATCACTAAAAATTAAAGACACGAATCTGTTAAGTAGAAGTCATTTACCCCATGCAGAAATAATAGTAGAATGGCGAGGATTAACCGTAATTTTGTTAGATAAAATCGCCGAAATTATCCGTCAGAAATTAAGCTTAAATGAGTCAGAATTACCAATGGTCAAAATTTTACAAGGAGGGACTTGGCAAGCCGGACGAAAAATAGCCCAGGAATTAAGACAAAGGGGTATTCCCCCCCTGGAGATAGAAAGTGATGGGACAGTATTTTAAGTTCGACAGAATGTGTTATGATTTGATCGCGGTGATCAATGCTAAAACCTCAAATCACAAAGAGAATGAAAAATCAAGTAACAGTGATTGAACATCCCCTAGTACAACATAAATTAACCCTGATACGGCAAAAGAAAACCAGTACCGCGCTCTTTAGACAATTGCTCAAAGAAATAGGGATGTTATTAGCTTATGAAGTCACCAGAGATTTACCCTTAAAATATGAGAAAATAGAAACCCCAGTCGCGACAATGAAGGCCCCCATCTTAGCCACCGAAAAGAAAATGGTGATTGTTTCGATTATGCGGGCAGGTCAGGGACTTTTAGATGGTATCCTAGAATTAATACCCTCTGCCCGGGTCGGACATATCGGATTATACCGAGATCCCACCACCTTGCTCACGATAGAATATTATTTTAAACTGCCCCATGATATTGATCAAAGGGATATTTTAATTGTCGATCCTATGTTGGCAACGGGAAACTCCGCGATCGCGGCCGTAGATCGACTCAAAGAAGTCAGTCCCCAATCCATTAAGTTTTTATGCTTATTGGCCGCTCCAGAGGGTATTCAACATTTCCATGAACAACACCCCGATGTCCCCATTTATACCGCGTCCATTGATGAACATCTCGATGAATATGGGTATATAATACCAGGATTAGGAGATGCAGGCGATCGGCTCTACGGAACCCAATAAATCAAGACAAGGAATAAGCCGAAATACTTGCCCCCGTCAAGCTCAGTCAAGCTAGATTTCGGGTGAAACCGGCAAAAAAATCAATTCTTGATTAGGAAGAAAAAATTTTAGAGAAAAGATTTTAGAGTATTTCGACAGAAAGTTCTGGGCTTAAACTTAAATCTTAAATCTAAAATGATTGTATTAACAGTTTTGCAAAAAGTAGGTTAGGGCAATGGCAGAGATAAACCAACCAGAATATATACCCGTGGATACACCAGGGTTAGTGGATTTTCTCAAGCAAAGTATTACACAGATTTTGGGGAACATTTTAGATCCCCAGACACCCACATTTCTGCCCAATTCAGAAATTTTGGGAGACATTGATTATCAAACACTACAAGCAGTTATTCGCGATTTACTACGACATCAGCAAGAATTAGAACCTCAACTCAAAGCCAATTTAGAATTTATTCGAGGGCGAGAATGCTATAGCCGTGATGAAATCAAAGACGCCTTAGCTCATTATCAAAAAACTTTGATATTCTGGCAACCGAAAGAATCCAAGTCAAAAAGCAAGGGTTCTCCAGAACATTCTGTACCACAGACTACCTTAGAATGGTTAGCAATTTTATTCTTTCATATCGGTTTGTGTCACTATCGCTTAGGAGTTTTAGAGCCAACGCAAGAAACAGTGATTCATTGGAAAGACTCCAAACAGTATTTCCAACAATGTTTAGATATTTGCCAAGAAGCAGGGCGTGAAGATTTAGTTTCTAAATTTATTAATCAACAGGGAGAAGTATTACAGCATTTATCTTTATGGGAAGACTTGCAAAGTCTTGCCCAAAAAGCCTTAAATTTACATATCACCTACGGTTCCGAAAGTCAATTAGCTCAAGACTATGGCTTTTTAGCAGAAGCCGCGATGCACAATTCTAAATGGGCTCATGCCAGTCAACTCGCGGAATTAGCACTCGCGATTCAAACCCAAGCCCAATTAGAGGAAACAGATAGTCATAGTTCCTATGCTATTTTGGTAGCCGAATCTCGTGAAGAATTTCATCAATGGCAATCCACTGTTAAAGAATTGGAAGATGCCCTAGCTAAAACCGATCCCAAACAAGAATTACAGATTTATCTACAGATTTTAAAAGCTTTACAAAAGCTCTACTTTGACCAAGATGAGTATCGGGAAGCCTTCCGTATTTATAAGAAAGAGAGACTGATTAAATATCAGTATGGACGTAATTCTTTTATCGGGATTTCACCTCTCTCACCTCTAATTATTAATAAATCCCCCGCGATCGCGCTAGAAATCGAAGACTCCGGTCGCCGAAGCGATGTCAATGGGTTATTAGAACGGGTAAAAGATCCCCAAAATAAATTGACAGTATTGCATGGAGAATCCGGGGTTGGTAAAACTTCTTTACTGCAAGCCGGATTAATTCCTCTTTTATCCCAATCCTCAACGGAGGGGCTCACCGAAACGCCTTTAGTGACGGTAACAGTCACTAATTACAGAGATTGGATAAGAGACTTATACAGACAATTACAAAGAAAGTCTCCTCCCCCAGAACTTCCCGATGGCGGGAACTTTTTATCAGTCAAGGATGTAGAAACTAGCATCCAAGAATTGACCAATCAAAACCATGTAATTCTCCTAATTTTTGATCAATTCGAGGATTTCTTCTTGGGGAGAAACCGTTCTACCAGAAGACTGTTTTATGACTTCTTAGAGTTTTGTTTACAACAGGATTCCCTCAAAGTGATCTTGTCAATTCGTAGTGATTCTTTGCATTATTTATTAGAATGTGAACGCTGTACCAATCTGGAGAGTATTAACAATGATTTATTATCGAAAGAGATTCGTTATTATTTAGGTAATTTGCCGTTTAGCCATGCCCGAAATCTGATGGAACAGTTAACCAATCGCACGAAATTTGTCTTAGATTCCGAATTACTTGATCGCGTGATGATGGAATTATGGGATGAAATGGATACTGTGGCACCAATCGCGTTACAACTGTTAGGTTATCAGTTGCAGAAATCCGGCATTACCACCATAGACAATTACCATAAATTAGGAGAATCTCCCAAACGAGTTTTGATCAAAAATTTCTTCAATGATGTCATTAGCAACTGCGGAAGACTAAATGAACGGACCGCCCGATTAGTGTTATTTTTACTCACCAATGAAAATGGCTCTCGTGTGATTAAAACGCGTGATGAGCTTGCCGTTGATTTAGGAGGAGAAGCGAATAAGTTGGATTTAGTCCTAGATATTTTGAGGGAAGCGGGCATTATTTCTGTTATTCCTTCTCTCCCCTTTGATTACTATCAAATCAGCCATGATTATTTAGCAATAGTCCTGCGTAATCAACAGGGAGAAATGTTAATTACTGAATTAGAATGGCAACGTGAAAGAGTACAACGGAAATTAAGTGAGGAAAAACCCAATAGTTTTATCGATCGCGCCATCGCGTCCTTTTTCCGGTGGATGCGAGCCGATTAAACTCCAGGGATCTTACGGATCAAGTCCCCACATCAACCCGGTTTTTTCAAAAAACCGGGTTTCTGCAATTTCCACGATTAATAAAAAGTCCAGATGATCGAGGTTGGTATCTGTCAAAAAAACCAGTTTCTCTGGGAAAACATCTCAAGGATATCCAAGGATTAAAAACCTCCGCAAATCCCATAACAACTTTAACCATAAATTATGTCACAATCTGTCCCAGACAACTCTAATTTACTCGAAAACGCGATGGCGCGTCTTCCCCTTCTCGTTTCCCCCAATACCCCCATACTAGACGCGATCGGGCTAATGAGTGAAAATCGTTCCAGTTATATCCTCATCAGCGAAGAGCAAAAACTTCTGGGCATTTTGACAGAAAGAGATATCGTCAAAATTACCTTCCATCAAATGCCCTTAGAAGGTATCCCCATCTCCCAAATAATGACAACTAATGTCATCGCGCTTACCCTAGAAGAAGCCGGGGATATCTTCTCCGTTTTATCCCTCCTACGCTCCTCCCAGATTCGTCACCTCCCCATCCTCGACTCAGAAAAAAACATCATCGGAATTATTACCCCAGAAAGCGTGCGACAAGTCCTCAAAGCCACGGATTTACTCAAAATGCGACGCGTCGGTGAAATTATCACCTCAAACAATGTAATGACAGCCTCAAAAAACCTGTCTGTCTTTGAAGTCACCCAACAAATGACAATCCATCGTAAAAGTTGTATTATTATTGGCGAAACTAACAATGAGGGAAAAATCATCCCCCTCGGCATTATTACAGAAAGAGATATCGTCAAATTTAAACTCTCCCAAAGGGATCTGCATCAGACTCAAGCCGAAAAAGTAATGAGTAGTCCATTGTTACCCGCAAAACTGGATTTTACTCTCTGGCAAGCCCATCAAATAATGCAAGACAATAACATTCGTCGTTTAGTAGTAGTTGATCAAAAGGGATATTTAGCCGGAATTTTGACCCTAACCAGTATTCTCCATGCTTTAGATCCCGTAGAAATGTACACAACGGTGCAAATTTTACAGCAAAGCATCAACGAAAAAACTGAAGAATTAATCGCGGTTAATTCCCAAATGGAAGAGGAAGTCAAACAGCGGACACTCGCAGAAGAAAAGTTACGCGATGTTAATAAACTCTTAGAAGAACAAGTTAAACAACGCACCTTAGAACTAACAGAAACCAATGCCCTATTAGCATCAAGAAATCAAGAATTACAACAAACTCTGGAACATCTCCAAAGCACACAACAAGACTTAATCCACTCCGAAAAAATGGCCGCCCTTGGACAACTGATTGCCGGAGTCACCCATGAAATAAATAATCCTTTAGCCGCGTTGCGTTCTTCCGTCCACAATATTGATAATATTTTAATCTCAATTACCCAAGATTTCCCTAGTTTTTTTCGCCATATTTCTGAGGAGAATTATCAAGTTTTTCAAAATTTATTGAAACAAGCAAAAACCGAATATAGTAATTTATCCAGCAAAGAGAAAAGACAAATAAAACGCCAATTACTTACAATTTTAGAAGAAAAAAATGTTGCGGAAAGTGACGAAATCGCGGAACTTCTTGTTGATATGGGAATTTATAAAATTTCCGACGAGCAAAGCACCTGGCATTTTTTTCAAGATAGAAACAGCCTAAATATTGTGGAAAGAGTTTATGAATTAGTGAGTTTACAGCAAAGTACCAGAAATATTATTAATGCCACAGAAAGAGCCGGAAAAATCGTATTAGCATTAAAAAAATTTATCCGACGTAATCATTCAGAGCAAAAAGAAATCGCGAATATTCGTGAAGGAATTGAAACAGTATTAACCCTTTATCACAATCAACTGAAGCATGGCATCGAAATTATCAAATACTATGACCCCAATGTCCCCGATATTTTATGTTATCCCGATGAACTAAATCAAGTTTGGACAAATTTACTCCATAATTCCTTACACGCGATGAACTATCAAGGAATTTTGAAAATAGAGGTAACTCAGCAAGAGGAAAATATAATAGTGAGTGTTATTGATAATGGTAAAGGAATACCCCCAGAGATTTTACCCAAAATTTTTCAACCTTATTTTACCACAAAACCCGCCGGGGAAGGCAGTGGCTTAGGTTTACAAATAGTAAAGAAGATTATTGATAAACATGGGGGGAAAATAGAAGTAGATAGTCAACCCGGCCAAACCACTTTTTCGATATTTCTCCCCAAAAGAGATAATTAAGCAACATTGATGATATAATAGGAGGATGTAAGAGGACTCTGTAACGGTCAGGGAACAATCCTCTTATCGCATTTTATTTTAAGGTTGATACAAATATGTAAATTTATTGGGTGGGAAGTAGTGTGTCCCTCATCTAACCATGAGGACTTCATCCCAGGGATTTTCGGTATTCTTGGGCTATTTTCGACTGGTATCCCGATTGTGCGATCTCCGGTGCTATTCTGTACAGGTTGCACTATTTATGGTGTAATTCCAACCCATGATGACTATCTAGTGGGTGATGATGTACGACTCTTGACACAGGAGCCAATTGTATCATAATTTTAGTCATATTATGGCATTAAGTTGCTAGTTAAATTCAGAATAAAAAAAAGAGGAGTGAACCCCAATGTCTAAACCGATCATTTTATGTGTAGATGATGAATCTGTCGTTTTAAACAGCTTAAAAATTCAACTGAAAAAAGAATTTGGTGAATCTTATTTTTATGAATTTGCCGAGAGTGCCGACGAAGCCTTTGAAATTATTGATGAAATAGAAGAAGAAAGCAATGATATCTTAGTAATAGTTTCCGACTGGTTAATGCCAGGAATTAAGGGAGATGAATTTCTGATTAGAGTTCATCAAAAATACCCTAATATTGTCAAAGTTATGTTAACTGGCCAAGCTGATGCCGAGGCAATTGAACGGGTAGTCACTGAAGCCAATCTTTACCGCTGTCTCTACAAACCCTGGGATAGTAACGAATTAATTGACACGATTAAATCCGGTTTAGAAACAGTGTAAAAACATCACTACTTTTCCGTTATTATGGGGATCGACCAGAGGTAAAAAAAATGAAGAAAAAAACCGTTATTCTTTGTGTCGATGATGAGCCGACGATCCTAGAGAGTCTGAGAATTGAATTGAAGACGACTCTGGAAAATGAATATATGATTGAAACGGCGGAAGGAGGTGAAGAAGCCTTAGAGGTACTCAGGGATTTATTAGAAGAAAATTATGAAATCGCTTTAGTGATTAGTGATTATATCATGCCCCAAATCAAAGGGGATGAATTACTCCGAAAAATCCATCAAATTAGTCCTAAGACTCTGAATATTTTACTGACAGGGCAAGCGGATTTAGAAGCGATCGGGAATGCGATTAAGTACGCGAGACTTTATCGTTATATAGCTAAACCTTGGCAAGTTGAAGATTTACGCTTAACCGTCAAAGAAGCCGTCCATAGTTATTTTTTAGAAAGGCAATTTGCCGAACAAAATATTCAACTCCAGAAATTAAATGAAGAATTAGAAAGTTTAGTTGAACAACGTACAGCCGCCTTAAGACTATCGGAGGAAAAATTCGCGATCGCGTTTCGCTCTTCCCCGAATCCCATTTCAATTAATCGTGTGAAAGATGGCACTTTTATTGAAGTAAACGAAGCCTTTATACAACTGACAGGTTATACCCCTGAAAACTTGCTCGGGCAGAGTTCCCAAAATTTACCGGGTTGGTTAAATGAAGGGGAACCCACGAATTTTTATCAATTATTAAATCAAAAGGGAATAGTGCGAAACCAGGAATTTCAGTTTCGCCAAAAATCAGGAGATATTCGTACCCTTTTATTATCAGCAGACTTGATTGAAATTGCTGGGGAAACTTGCATCATTTGTGTCAGTCAGGATATTAGCGAGCGCAAAAAAGCTGAGACAGAAATAATTAGAAGTAAAGACTTACTTTCTTCGATTTTCAATGAATCGGCCGATGCCATTTTCCTCGTCAACCCAGAAACCTTATTAATTCAGGATTGCAACCGTCGTGCCGTTGAAATGTTTGAAGCCGAAAGTAAAGAAGACTTACTCAATCTTGAAGGGGTAACTCGCTCTAACAACTCTTGTCTTGAAGAGGACTTGCCGCCCATTACAGAGAGAGAAAATAAGGGATTTGGGAGCAGAGAAGTCGAGTATGTAACGAAAAAAGGGAAGCCTTTTTGGGGAAATTTAGCGACAAAAAAAATCCATATCGGGGGGCAAATCATTAATCTCGTGCGTGTCACCGATATTACCACACGCAAACAAGCCGAAGACGCGATTAAAAAAGCCAAAGACGCCGCGGATGCTGCCAATAAAGCCAAAAGTGAATTTCTGGCAAATATGAGCCATGAATTGAGAACTCCCCTCAATGCCATTCTGGGATTTACTCAACTAATGTCTCGTCATACTTCCCTGTCTTCTCAAATCAAAGAATATGTCAGAATTATTAGCAATAGTGGTCAACATTTATTAGGATTAATTAATGAAGTTTTGGAACTTTCAAAAATAGAAGCGGGACGGTTAACGATTAATCCTCAACACATTGATCTCTATGAACTTCTCGATAGCTTAGAAGAGATGTTTCATCTTAAAGCCAAGGGAAAAGGACTACAATTGCGCTTTAACATGAGTTCCCAAGTCCCTCAATATGTGCAAATTGATGAAAGTAAATTGCGTCAAGTTTTAATTAATATCCTCGGTAATGCTATTAAATTTACGGAAACGGGAAGTGTCACTATCCGTATTTCTAGTCGCCCTACCGAGAATCCCAAAGAAAAATTTATTCTCTGGGAAATAGAAGACACAGGGATGGGAATTGCCCCAAATGAATTACATCTGTTATTTGAACCTTTTGCCCAAACCGAATCCGGGCGTAAATCTCAATCGGGTACGGGACTGGGTTTACCGATTAGTCGCAAATTTATTGAATTGATGGGAGGCGCGATCGCGGTTGAGAGTACCTTGGGAAAAGGAACAATTTTCACCTTTGATGTCAAAGTGCAATTAGTCGAATCCAGAGGGATTTCCTCTCCAGAAAAACCACAACGAGTCATGGGATTAGTACCCAATCAAACTCCATATCGTATCTTAGTGGTAGAAGATCGTTGGGAAAGTCGGCAATTGCTAGTTAAATTACTTTCGAGTATTGGTTTTGAAGTAAAAGAAGCCGAAAATGGAGCCGTGGGTGTCAAAATATGGGAGAATTGGGAACCCCATTTAATTTGGATGGATATGCGAATGCCTGTGATGGATGGCTATGAAGCCACCAAATCAATTAGACGTTTACCGAAAGGTCATGATACTATTATTATTGCCTTAACCGCGAGTGCTCTCGATGAAGAAAGACATCTGGTATTTGCCGCGGGTTGTGATGATTTAGTCTCCAAGCCCTTTCAAGAAGATATCCTTTTATCCAAAATGAGTGAGCATTTAGGAGTCAAATATCTCTATGAAAATGTCATACTAGAAACCAGTGCTGAACTTTCTTCTGATCTCACTCCTAGTGATGAAAAAATACTAGAGAGCCTCAAAGAAATGCCTCCGGGGTGGGTTAATGCCCTCCATAATGGAGCTCTCGCCGCGGATGATCAAATAATAGGGAAACTTACCTTAGAAATTCCCCCCCAATTTTCAGATTTGACGGATTTACTCAAAACCTGGGTAACAGAATTTCGCTTTGATAAAATTACAGATTTAACTGAAAAAATTATTGATTTATGAATAACGAACAAGAATTGTCTTCACAGGGAAATATTTTAGTCGTTGATGATAAACCAGAAAATCTGCGTTTGTTATCCACATTATTAAGCGAACGTGGTTATCAATGTCGCGCTGTCCTCAATGGCCCTATGGCATTGAGAGCGGTACAAACCAAAGCACCCGATTTGGTTTTATTGGATATTATGATGCCTCAAATGGATGGATATGAAGTTTGTCAAAAACTGAAAGAGGATCAGAAAACACGCGAAATTCCGGTGATTTTTTTAAGTGCAAAAGATGAAGTTTTTGATAAAATTAAAGCCTTTACATTAGGCGCTGTTGATTATATAAGTAAACCCTTTCAAGTCGAAGAAGTCTTAGCCAGAATTGAAAATCAACTGGTGCTAAGACGGTTACAATTGCAGTTAAAAGAACAAAATGTTTTATTGCAACAGGAAGTTAATAGTCGTTTGGCTGTGGAAAAAACTTTGCAGGAACAGAATATTTTATTGCAACAGGAAATTAATAGTCGTTTGGCTGTGGAAAAAACTTTGCAGGAACAAAATATTTTATTGCAAAGAGAAATTAGTGAACGACAACGAGCCGAATTAGCTCTGCAAAAAACGAATCAGGAATTAGCCCGCTCTAATGCAGAATTAGAGCAATTTGCTTCTATTGCTTCTCACGATTTACAGGCTCCTCTGGCTACGATCGCGAATTATGCACAACTATTACAAGAACGCGATCAAGATAATTTGGACGCGAAGGCTCATCAATTTATTCAAAAAATCGTGAAGGGCTCGAGTCGAATGCAAAAACTGATCGATGATTTGCTAGAATATTCACGCGTCAGTAGTAGGGGGCAAAAGTTTGAGGTATGTGATTGTAATCGTATATTAGAAGAAGTAACGGCTAATCTACAAGGGGTGATTCAGAAAAATAAAGCATCTATTATCTATAGTACAATGCCCGTGGTGATCGGCGATAATTCTCAATTAGTACAACTGTTTCAAAATTTGATTAACAATGCTATTAAGTATCATAGGGATGAACCCCCTGTCATTGAGATTACTTGCATCAATGAAAATGAGTATTGTTTATTCGCAGTTCGAGATAACGGCATAGGTATTGATTCTAAGCACTTTTCGCGTATTTTTCAAATTTTTCAGCGTCTCCATACTCAAGAAGAATATTCGGGTACGGGGATCGGACTCGCGATCTGTCAAAAAATTTTAGCACGTCATGGGGGTAAAATCTGGGTGGAATCAGAATTAGGTGCAGGAGCTACTTTTTATTTCACTTTGCCTCAAAGACTTCTGTAAAGTTTCTTCATTGTCAATCTCCTCACCAATGGCAATAGTGGGAAATTTATTCTTTCAGTTATTTGGCTTCTCCAGCCGCGATGGTAATTCCACAATCCTCACAGCTCGGAAATTACAAATAGCCCATGAAAAATCAGATTTTTTGGCAAAGACGCGATCAATATGGCAGAAGTAATGGGTGATGCCCTAGAAAGTTTAAAGATTATTCATCGGAACTTCCCCCTTAGTTAATATGTTACATTTTATTCCGGTATCCGAGTACAATTCCCCCCCATAAACCAGTGGGAAAATCAAAGTTTTTTTCCTGTGGGATTCGCCCTTAATTTTGCCAAAAATTAACGAATAAATTTTGGGCTGAAAGTCAAGAATAGCATGGCCAGAAAACGAGAATAACATGGGAAAGAAGATACAGAGTAAAAGGAAATTGAAGACCATATATTGCCCAATGTTGTCGGGAAAATAGAGCAATATTTAATGAGTCGTAACCGATTTAATATTAATAGTAGGAGTGCAAGCGTCTCCCTCGCAAATGCTGTGGGAGCAAGGGAGCAAGAGCCGGACACTCCGAAAACTCTCACAACCTATTTAGGATTGCTATATCTCCCAAAAATGTTTACTTTTGTCTCCGATGCTGATCATGGTAATTCGTAAGTTATAATATCAGACAGGGATGTAAAGGGGAGCATTTCAAATTTGCAAAAAAAAACTGTAGTGGGTTGGCGTTGGCGTAGCCCGTGTGCGGAGCGACTCAGCCTGTGCGGAGCATCAGAGCGGAGATCTCCGGGCGGGATCGGGCTAGGGAGCGAGACGCTCCCACTGCCAATTTACAAAAATGAGATGCTCCCGATGTAAAGGACATCAGAAAGTAACAATTTATAAAGCTCAACCCGATCAAACAGGTATCCTCATCCCATTAGGATTACTTTCGCGGGTTTTCTGCCTGGTGGTTACTCTCTCCAATGTCTTGTACTAGAGCATTGCAGCAACATCTCTGACAGGGTATCATATACAATCCACTATCTTTTTGCGATAATCCTTCAATTATGAGTGAGTTTCAAAAATCCTTTGATTGGCTACCTGAACAGTTATCAGAACCCCAACTGTGCCAGCTACTAGAAAGCTTGCCTCATCAGTTAGCCCAAACAGAAACCGATAAATTATATCATCTTCTCACCGATTATACCTTTATCGAAGCCAAACTAGAAAAAGTCGGAGCATACAAATTAATAAAGGATTATGATTTAGCCGATAATTTGATGTTTGAGCAAGGGAAAATTCTGAGAATTATTCAAAGCGCCATTAGATTATCAGTGCATATTTTAAAGGAAGATAAAAAACAACTGCCGGCACAATTATTAGGTCGATTAATGTCGTTTTCTGAACCAGAAATTCAGAGATTACTTCAACAAGCAAGACAGAGCAAAAATCTCACGATTGAACCCTTAAATCCTAGTCTAACGCCTCCGGGTAGTCCGTTATTACAAACTTGGAAAGGTCATCGAGATTGGGTACAATCGATCGCGGTAGCACCCGATGGCACAAAAGCAATTTCTGGAAGTTCAGATCAAACCTTAAAAGTTTGGGATTTCGCAACAGGAGATGTAATTTTTACCTTAGAGGGTCATCGAAGTTATATTAATGCTGTCGCAATTACCCCCGATGGGAAACGTGGAATTTCAGGAGCTTGGGATGAGACCTTAAAAGTTTGGGATTTAGAAAATGGGTCAGAATTATTCACAATTGGCGGCGAACCTTTTGCCGTTGAAACTGTCGCGGTAACAGTGGATGGAACTCGCATTATTTCCGGTTCTTGGGATGGGACAATTAAAGTTTGGAATGTAGAAACAGGGGAGCGACTTTTAACTTTAAAAGGTCATAGTGGATTTGTGCAAGCCCTCGCGGTTCATCCTGATGGACAAAGACTGATTTCAGGATCGGGAGATAAAACCTTAAAAGTCTGGAATTTGGAAACGGGAAAGGAACTTTTTAGTCTTTCTGGTCACACAGAATGGGTCAAAGGTTTATCAATTACCCCTGATGGGAAACAAGTCATTTCCTGTTCTTGGGATCAGAGTCTGAAAGTTTGGAATTTAGAGACTCGACAATTAATTTCCTCTTGGCAAGGTCACAATGCCTATATCAATGATGTCTTGGTAACTCCTGATGGTACAAAAGTAATTTCTGCCTCTAATGATAATACTCTCAAAGTGTGGGATTTATCCACGGGTGAAGAATTATTTACTCTGGTTGATCATATCGCACCGGTGAATACGATTGCCATGACTCCTGATGGAAATATCGTCCTATCTGGTTCTTCTGATAAATCTATTAAACTATGGAATCTTCAGGATTTTATTGAAGGCGAAACTTTACGTTGTCAAGGCCATTCCGAATGTGTTAATTCTGTGGCAATTAGCGCAGATGGCAAACGGGTAATTTCCGGTTCTGGAGATGGTACGATCAACGTTTGGAATTTAGAAACTTGTGAAGAACTTTTAACGTTAAAATCCCATAGTGATTGGGTCAAATCGGTCACAGTGACTCCTGATAATAAAGAGATTATTTCCGCGTCTGGGGATAAGACCATTAAAATTTGGAATTTAGAAACAGGAGAAAAATTAGGGACATTGACGGGTCATGAAGATTGGGTCAATGTTGTGGTGGTTACTCCTAATGGCACACAAATTCTTTCTGGTTCTGGAGATAATACATTGAAACTTTGGGATCGTGATACCCAAAAAGAAATCTGTAGTTTAAGTGATGATTATTATCATGGCATTCGTTCTTTAGTAATTACACCCGATGGCAAAAAAATTATTTCAGGAACGAGTAATCAAATGATTAATATTTCCGACATTCCTAGTGGAAAGGGGCTATGGAAAGATGTCTTTAAGTTAGTCAAAGGATCGAGTAATTATAGCTTGAAAGGTCATACCCATGATGTTAATTCTGTCGCCCTTAGCAGTGATGGTCAATTGTTGATTTCTGGGTCCCGCGATCGCACCATTAAAGTTTGGAATTGGGAAACCAAAAGGGAACTTTTTACCCTCATAGGTCACCAAGACGCGGTGACTTCCATTGCCACAATGGGAAATATTCTGATTTCGGTTTCTGATGATAATACCCTCAAAGTTTGGGATTTAGCCCGCCGTGAAGAAATCGCGACTTGGAGTGGTGAGAGTATGTTGAAATGCTGCGCGATCGCGCCCAATGGTAAGATTTTTGTCGTGGGAGAAACATCAGGACGAGTTCATTTTTTACAATGGCGCGATTCCTGAAAAAAAACAGTAGGGACACCGCACTGCCGTGTCCCTACTTTAGGCAGAGCCGTGTCCCTATTTTAGTCACAGATCATCATTATTATCTATCCTTTAAAATTCGCAAGGCTTGTACTCCCAAAAATAAAAAACCAATAGCCCCTAATAAAGTTAGACTATTCGCGATTAAATCCGGTGTCAAAAAAATTTCCATGAAAGTACCTCCTACAACAAAATCCTATTTAGGCAAAACGAGGAACGAAACTACCGATAGTTTACAGCAAAGGATATCATTTTGACGATCAAAAATTATGTCACCATAAAAGTGAAGACACTCCTTGACACTAAGCAAAACCAGTTATTCAATTTGTTTCAGTTTATGGTAAGTTAACCAATAGACAAAATCCCATCTCTGTAAAAAGGAGCGAGTTACCATGCAATTTGAAAACCCAGTTCAAGAAGCCTGCTATCATAAAATCGCCCAATGGATGCAAGAATTATACGGCAAATTTCCCTGCGCGAGACAAGATAGCCCCGGGCTTGCCATTTTTATGGGTTCTGCTTTAGTGGAAATCTTTGTCTTTCCTTGGGGAGCCGATGACGCGATCATTAATACTCGTTCTTTTGTCGTTACAGGAGCGGAAATTGTTCCTGATTTAATGCGCTATCTCCTCCGAGAAAATAGTAATATGCGTTTTGGTGCCTTTGGCCTTGATGAAAATGGCGATATTGTTTTTGAACATACCATTGTTGGCTCCACTTGTGATAAAAAAGAATTAGAGGCCTCCGTCGCTGCCGTCTTAGAAGTTTCTGATGATTATGATGATAAAATTGTAGAACGATGGGGGGGCAAACGAGCACTCGATCGCATTCAATAGGAAAAAATACCATGAGTGATTTATTTAAGGGGTTTGATGAATTATTAGAACTCGCGAAAAAACTTGAAGAAAAAATCCAAAGTGGCGAAGTGAAAACGAGTTTTCAGGTAAACTCTTTTAGTAATATTCCCCGTCAAGGGAATATTCCCAGAAAACCCGTAACAGTGAGCAATTTTGGGACTCAAACCCCTCATTCTGTCTCAGAACCTATTATCACTCCCCCCCCCAAAGAGGCGAAACAAACTCAGGTAAAATTGTCTCAAGTGGGGGGGTTAACTGAAGTTATTAAAGAATTAAGAGAATTAGTTGAACTTCCCCTCAAACGCCCGGAAATTTTAGCAAAATTAGGTTTAGAACCCCCTCATGGTGTCTTATTAGTCGGGCCTCCGGGTACGGGAAAAACACTGACGGCAAGGGCTTTGGCCGAAGAATTAGGGGTAAATTATATCGCGATTATTGGCCCGGAAGTCATGGGCAAATATTATGGGGAAGCGGAAGGAAAATTACGAGAAATTTTTGCAGAGGCTTCTCGTCACACTCCCTGTTTAGTTTTTATTGATGAAATTGATAGTCTCGCTCCCGATCGCGCTAAGGTAGAAGGAGAAGTTGAGAAACGTTTAGTCGCGCAATTATTAGGATTAATGGACGGTTTTGCCAAAATGTCTGGGGTGATTATTTTAGCAGCAACAAATCGCCCAGATCATTTAGATCCGGCTTTAAGACGACCCGGACGTTTCGATCGAGAAGTACAATTTCGGGTTCCCGATCGCGAGGGACGAATAGAGATATTAAAAATAATAACACAAACAATGCCCTTAAGTCAAGAGGTAAATTTAGAAGAAATTGCCGATTTTTCCTTGGGATTTGTGGGTGCAGATTTAAAAGCCTTATGTCAGAAAGCCGCGTATTTTGCCCTCCGTCGTCAAGTAGTTTCTTGGGATGAACCCCTACCAGAAATAATGACAATAAATCGTGAGGATTTTTTCTTAGCTATTCAAGAAATCAAGCCTTCGGTTTTGCGCTCAGTTTCCATTGAATCGCCCCAAGTGAAGTGGGAAGAAATCGGCGGTTTAGAGACAATTAAACAGATTTTACAGGAGTCAGTAGAAGGACAATTACTCTATCCTGAATTGTATGCCAAAACCGGAGCTAAAGTACCACGGGGAATTTTATTATATGGGCCTCCGGGGACGGGGAAAACACTGCTCGCGAAGGCCGTTGCTTCCCAAGCTAGAGCCAATTTTATCGGGGTAAATGGCCCCGAATTATTAAGTCGATGGGTAGGGGATGCCGAACAAGCTGTGAGGGAGTTATTTAGAAAGGCAAGACAGGCTTCTCCCTGTGTCATTTTTCTCGATGAAGTGGATACTTTAGCACCTGTCAGAGGTAGTTATCTCGGAGATTCTGGAGTAAGCGATCGCGTAGTTGGTCAACTTTTAACAGAATTAGATGGTTTACAAAATGCCGCGCAAATTTTACTAATTTGTGCGACAAATCGGCCCGATGCTTTAGATACCGCGTTGTTGAGATCGGGGCGATTAGATTTACAATTAAAGGTAGATTTACCTGATGAGAATAGTCGGTTAGCTATTTTACAAGTCCATAATCAAGATCGTCCGATTGTGGGGGTTGACTTTGCTAATTTAGCCACAGAAACCGAGGGATGGAATGGGGCCGATTTAGCCTTATTAAGTAATCAAGCAGCCTTAGAAGCGATTCGTCGTTATCGCGCTTTGGGATTAAGTGATCCGTCTTTGATTGAGATTACGGGAGAGGATTTTCAACGGGCTTTTTTAGGGTTAATCGCACAAAGGGGTATTTAGTTTGAGCGGCCTGTTGACAAATCTCATGGTATCGGTGAAAATTTATCACTAAATACAAATATGAATTTTTTTTTCATATTATTTTTCTATGGTAATTGTGTTTTTTTTAAGACAGAATAATGAACCACAAAGGCACAGAGGACACGGAGGAAAGAAAAGAAGTGAAAAGAGAGAGAAAGTCAATTTATTGTGTTCGGTTAACTGTGTTTTTCAAGACAGAATAATGAACCACAAAGGCACAGAGGACACGGAGGAAAGAAAAGAAGTGAAAAGAGAGAGACAGTCAATCTTATCCCCTTGAGGATTAAGTGATCCCTCTGGGTTTCAGATTACGGCTGAGGATTTTCAACGGGCTTTTTTAGGGTTAATCGCACAAAGGGGTATTTAGTTTGATCAGCCTGTTGACAAATCTCATGGCATCCTTTAAACTAGATCAGGTAAGTTGCTAATTAGGAAAAAAAATCGGTTTCTCGCTTTTTTGTAGCCACAAGATAGTTAATTATGAATCCTACACTAATTTCAGCACATATTGAAAATTACAAAAGCTTAGGTTCTATTGATTTAAACTTCAAAGACTTAACTATTATTGTGGGAGCAAATTCCAGTGGCAAGTCAAGTTGTTTAGAATCTTTAAGCATTCTCAGAACCTTAGTTAGAGAGGGTTCAACACCACCTTTACGCTGGTTAGATGAAATGCAAAAAGTGGGTACAAATGAAGACATAAAACTCACGATAATGTTAAAAGAGGCCAAGAAACAGGCAGAGTATCGTGTATCTATTGCTAAAAATGCTGAGGTTGATTCCGACAATAGCCAAATCTCTCAGGAAACTTTGACTGTAGGAAAAACCCCAGTCATTGATATTAAAAATGGTACAGGAAAAGTGCGTGATGAAGATGGGAAAAATATTCAAGATTATCAGTCAAAACCGGAAATTTTAGCTCTAAAATTTGCGGGTAATTTTGGTAAAAAACCAGTAACCTCTCAAATATCAGAATTTATGAGTAGATGGGAGTTTTATAATTTAGATCCTGATTATATCAGAGAAAATAATGAGCGAGTTTTTTCTTCGGAAAAAACGGTTAACAGCTTAGATCGGTATGGTTTAAAAGTTCAAGATTTATTAAAGAATTGGTATGTAGAACAAAGGGATAAATTTGAAGATATTAATCAAGACATTGAAAACTACTTAAATATTAAGCTAAAGTTACTCCGTCAAGACGAAAAATCTATTTTAAAAGTTATAGAGCCAGATGGTTCGGAGGTGGGTTTTTCTAACTTATCAGATGGTACACTTCGGATCATCGCTTATTGCACCCTTCTGCACATACCAGAAGGGCCGACATTAATTGGTATTGAAGAGCCAGAAAGAAATCTTCATCCTGGTATTTTAAAGGATATTGCCGCGATTATCAAGAGATTATCTCAAAAAATGCAAGTAGTGATTACAACTCATAGTTCTCAACTCCTTGATTGTTTTACATTAGAAGATATTAATTCTGATGTTTCTGTAATTCTATTGAAGAAAAGTAGAAGTGCTGGCACGGAAGCTTTTCAATTAGAAAATTTGAGCAAAGATTGCGAAGATTTATCAGACTGGATGGCTGATTTTGGAGTAGGGAGTGCGATCTATCATAGTAATCTTTTACAAGAAATATTAAATAGTTAACATAGGTAGGGTGCTTATGGAGCGTATTTTGATTTGGACTCCTGAGTCTGATACAGATAGTAAAGCCGTTTGTTTTATCGCGGAAAAGATTATTAATTATTATGGAATTGAACTCCAAGTTAATGCCGGAACAAAAGAAGGATTTAATCAAGTGGCAAGCAGGCCTGATGGACTAATGAAGGCGGTTAATATATATTTGAAAAATCATCGTTTAGTGATTTTTTTACTTGATGCGGATGGTTTACAGTCTCAAGAAAGAAGAAAAAGAGAAGAAAACTCTCTTATTAATAAAGTTAATAAAGTTGTCCAACAGTCAAAAGGGAAGGCGGTATTGGTACTGATTAAACAGGAGCTTGAAGCTTGGTTATTAGTTGATTATCTAGGAATTTGCTGTTTTTTTACAAAAGAGCCTAAAAATAGGGAAAGAGAGAAATGGATTAAGTTTGCGAAAAAGCATCAAATTGGGAAAACTGATTTAATTATGGAAGCTGAATTAGGCGGTAAAAATGCCAAGGAATACCTTATGGAACTTTCTCGAAAGATATTGCAAATCGCTAATCCTAAGTTGGATAAAAAGGATCTTAAGAAAAATCAGTATAGTGAACAAATTTCTGATCAAGTAGCCCAATGTATTGAGATTAATAAGATAAGTCTTTCTCGAAATGATTCTTTAGCTGAATTTGCTGATTATTTGAAGTCTGATCCCATTTCTCTCAACACAAATCTTAATGATTTATAGTTGTTTGATGGAAAAAACAGCACGATCGCGTGATGATGAAAATATATTGCCAACAAAACAGATATTTGCTATACTATAGATAACCTCAATTTTCATGTGGTTATGAGATCAATAGAGCAACTAATGAAAGAAGCCTTATCGGGAGCATTTCAAATTTGCAAAAAAAAACTGTAGTGGGAGCGTCTCGCTCCCTATTAGATCCCTAGGGAGCGAGACGTTTGTGCTGAGTGCTACGCACACGCTACGCGTTAGCGCAGCTTGCGCGCAGCGCAAACGCACAGGCTGAGTCGCTCCGCGACAGGCTACGCCAACGCCAACCCACTGCCAATTTACAAAAATGAGATGCTCCCAGCCTTATCTTTGTCAAGTGCGTCAAGAGCACTCCTGGCAGAGAAACTGGTTGAAAGTCTGGAATTTGATGTAGATGAAATAGTCCAAAATCTTTGGACTACTGAAGCAAAGAAACGTCGTGATGAAGTCCGATGCGGTTTGATTCAACCCATGCCCGGTGATGAAGCATTAGCTCAAGTTAGACGTATCCTATAACTAAAAAAACAGCGCGATCGCGTTGTTTGAACACTAAATATATAAACCTCCCCTTGCTAAGAGACTCAGAGGCTTGCTGAGAGAATCAGAGGGTTATTGAGAGAATCAGAAATACAGGCAAGATGCCTGTACTACTTTAAATTAATCTTTTTTTACCGGATTTGCTATAATTATCTCAAGTCATAAATGAGGATCAAATGGAAGGATTAGAAAATTTAGCTATTCCCCTCGCGCCAGAGGGTTATAAATCGGGTTTTGTTGCCATTATTGGCCGTCCGAATGTCGGCAAATCAACTTTAATGAATTTGTTAGTCGGCCAGAAAATCGCGATTACTTCCCCCGTCGCACAAACTACTCGTAACCGTTTACGGGGTATTTTAACCACTCCCCACGCGCAAATTATTTTTGTTGACACTCCGGGTATTCATAAACCCCATCATCAATTGGGTAAGGTTTTAGTCCAAAATGCCCGTTTAGCTATTCAATCTGTTGATGTGGTGTTATTTGTCGTGGATGGTAGTGTCGATGCGGGAGGGGGCGATCGCTTTATTGTCGAACTTTTGAATAATATAGAAATTCCCGTCATTTTAGGTTTAAATAAATGTGATTTACAAGGCTCTGAAGCTGAATTTTTTGAGAAAACTTACCGAGACATTATTAACGAGCATCAATGGCCGATTATCAAATTTTCAGCCTTAACTGGAGATGGGATTGATGTTTTACAAGAAAAGTTAATTGAAAATTTAGAAATCGGCCCTTATTATTATCCCCCCGATTTAGTTACGGATCAACCGGAACGATTTATTATGGGGGAATTGATCCGTGAACAAATTTTATTATTAACACGCGAAGAAATCCCTCATTCCGTCGCGATCGCGATCGATAGTGTGAAAGAAGAAGAAAAAATTACACGGGTATTCGCGACAATTCATGTAGAAAGGGATTCCCAAAAGGGCATTATTATTGGTAAAGGGGGAACTATGTTAAAAGAAATTGGCAGTGCTGCACGAGTACAAATTCAAAAGTTAATCGCGGGAAAAGTTCATTTAGAATTATTTGTTAAAGTCCAACCAAAATGGCGACAATCTCGCGTTCGTTTGGCCCAATTTGGTTATCAAGTCGAGCAGTAATTTTTAGAAGAAGGAAGAAGGAAGAAGGAAGAGGGAAGAAGGAAGAGGGCGAGGGAGGGAGCATCCCGATTTTGTAGGGGCGAAGCATTCCGGCAGATAAGCTATTGGTTAAAATGAAGGATTTACTACCGGAATGCTTCGCCCGTACTTCGCCGCCTACCGATATATTTGCAAATTCGGGATGCTCCCGGGAGCGTCTCGCTCCCTTCTTTCCTCTGTCTCCTTTGTGGTTATACTTTTACCAAAAGTTATTTTTTCGCCTTTTTTTTGGCAAATGATATTAGAAACCTTGTTCTTCCATTGCTAATAATTCAGGAACCGTTACAAAGCGATAACCTTGCTCTTTTAATCCCTTAATCATATCAGGTAACGCGGCAATAGTACGAGCGCGATCGCCGCCTCCATCGTGCATTAAAACAATCGCACCCGGTTTCGCTCCTGTCACAACATTTCTGGTAAAAGCTTCCGGTTTTGCCCTCGGATCACTATCCGCGGATGTTAATGACCACATCACAATACCATATTTTTTTTGTTTGGCAATTGACACAACACCATTATCTAATATCCCACCCGGAGGACGAAATAAAAATGTTTTAACTCCCGTGGTTTTATAGATTAATTCCGCATTTCGATCAACTTCATTCGCGGCTGTGGCTTCATCCATTGAAGCATAAGAATGACTGAAAGTGTGATTGCCGATCGCGTGTCCTTGGGCGACGACTTTTTTCGCGATCTCAGGAGACTTTTCCACGGAGGTTCCCACCCAGAAAAAAGTCGCTTTCACATTATTTTTCTGGAAAATATCCAACATCGCTTCTGTCGTTTTTGGCCAAGGTCCATCATCAACGGTTAAAGCAATTACTTTCTCAGGTGTCTTGAATTTTCCTTCATAAATAAGCCTCCCTTGTAAAGACTCTGGAACCCTAAATGTTAGACGTTCCTCTTGGGGTTTTAATACTTCAATAAGTTGACTCAATGCCTCATTCAGTTTCAGGCTTGATTCGGGAATATTCCCCTCTTTCTCCCTTAATTGTGGATTCGTAGAAATCTGTTTTCCATTAAGAAATTCTGGTCCCGCGTGAAAGGGTTTTTGAGGTACCAACAATAGGGCACTACCTGTCATTAAAGAAAGCGCGATCGCGCTGATTTTCCCTTTGAGTGGCATGGGTTTGATTATTTCCTGAGACTATCCATACCAAACATTATCATAACCATGACGCGCCATAAACACTCGGAGCAAAGAAACCGAGTTTTTTTCGCCGAGATTGAGAGTTTTAACGAAGTATTTTGGTGAAACGAGCAAAGAAACCGGGTTTTTTCGCCGAGATTGAGAGTTTTAACGAAGTATTTTGGTGAAAAACCCGGTTTCTATCTGAGAGGCATTAAACCCGGTTTCTTCTTAGATACCACAGAGTTTTCATAGAAACCAGGTTTGTTCACATAAACACGATAAAAAACTGGCGTCACCATTAACTCCAGTTTTTCTCAATAAAAATAATGTGATTTCGCGATCGAACAATCAAAAATTAGTCGTAAACTTCTAAATCAGGATTTTTACAGAAGTCAAATTTTGTGGGATCAGTCATCGTACCATCCTCATATCCTATTTTAATCCATTGCACACAAGTTTCGTGATTTGTATGTTCTCCCCAAATCATTGTGTCTGTTGTATGAGGCTGGATCGTTTTACTGAGAGAAAAATAACCCCAGTCTTGGCCATTCTCAGATACTAATACCTGTGTAACAGCACGAGATGACTTATTCTCAATCGTAAATTTATATTCTTCGGCTTGGGCTGAGGTTGTCAAAATTGAGACAAAACTCATAGTCGCCATTGCGGTAGTCGCGGCAACCTTTAACAAACTTTTATTCACGATACTCTCCTTATTTGGGGACACGCGGAACCTTGAGCCTTTTTGAGGTTATAACACAGATATTACGATAAGTAAATACCCAATCAGGAATTTTGGAAAATATTTATAATTGTTAGCAATATAGCAGAAGGACGAAGGACGAAGGACGAATCAATAAAATCAAGGGTTTCAGCCATTAACAACTTCAACCACCGTCGTGATTACTCTATGTTAGTCTATAATAAATAATATTATTAACAGCTATGTAGTCAATAGGATTTACGCAGTAATCAACCCTTGGGGTAATTCTAAATCTTTATATAACCGTCTTGCTCCTCCCCGGATAAGGCGAGAGGGGTTGAGGGTGAGGGTATTTATACTGCTCATTTAGATGTGCTATAGATAGAGTTAATGGGTAAATTCTGATCGCAAAGGAGTTAACATAATGAAATTAGCCGAAGCCTTAATATTAAGAGCCGATAGTCAAAAACGCGTGGAACAATTACGGCAACGTCTTACCCGCGCCGCGAGGGTTCAAGAAGGAGAAATTCCTCCCGAAAATCCCCAAGAATTGATGGCAGAATTAGATCAAATCATCAATGACATTACCACTTTAATTAAACGGATTAACAAAACAAATGCACATACCCATTTCGCCGATAATCTCACCCTGGCTGATGCTTTAGCTAACAGAGATACTCTTTTACTCAAGCGTAATGTTTATAATGCTCTAGTGGAGACGGCAGCCTATCGTCAAGATCGTTATAGTCTCTCGGAAATTAAATTTGTTAGTACCATTAATGTCGCGCTTATTCAAGCCCAAGTCGATCAACTTTCTCGACAATATCGCGAGTTAGATACTAAAATACAAGAGGCTAACTGGAAAACTGAATTACTTGATTAAGTATTGTGTAGGTTGGGTTGAATTATCCCATTTTTTTTTATATATAGCACCCGCCAAGACGGTTAGGACAAAAACATCCCACCATAACTCTGTAGGGGCTCTTTCACCCATATAATTGCCACCAAACAGACAAGCCAGAAAAC
>JBEDKD010000189.1:0-9297 GCA_041172365.1 Cyanobacteriota bacterium
CGGACTTTGCCTTTAAAAGAATCTTCGGCTCATCGGAAAGCAAAAACATCCTGAAAAGCTTTCTCAATGCCTTAATTTATGAAGGCAAACCCGTGATCGAAGATTTAGAAATTATTGATCCCGCCTTAGCCACGCCCATTGCCGGCCTGAAAGATACTTATCTGGATGTGAAAGCGAAAATTAATCAGGGTAAAACCGTCATTATTGAGATGCAAGTTTTAAATGTCTCAGCCTTTGCTAAACGAGTGATCTATAATGCCGCGAAAACCTATGCCACTCAATTAGGAAAAGGAGAAGGATATTCTAAATTAAAGCCCGTTATTGCCTTGACGATTACGGATTTTGAAATGTTTGAGAAGAATCCCAAAGTGATTTCTCATTTTGTCTTCAAAGAAAGAAATGATTTATTTGACTATCCCGATCCTGAGATGGAACTATTTTTTGTAGAATTACCCAAATTTAACAAAAGTTTAGAGGAGTTAGAAACCCTCACAGACAAATGGATTTATTTTATGAAAAATGCTCCTTCCTTGGCAGTTGTTCCCGACAAAATGGAGGAAGTTTCCGAAATAAAACAAGCTTTTGTTATTGCCAATGAAGCGAATTTAAGTCCGACAGAATTGGAAGATTTAGAAAAGCGAGAAATGGTGATTGAAGATCAACGGAATGCCGTGCGAAAAGGACGCGAGGAAGGAATGAGAGAAAAAGCTTGGGAAATTGCCAAACAACTTTTGGATGTCCTTGATGATCAAACCATTAGTGAAAAAACAGGTTTAACTTTGGAGACTATTCAACTATTACGGCAAGAATAAAAGTATTAAAACACCCGGTTTTTACCCCAGAAACCGGGTGTTTTCTTGACTTAGGAATGGAAATTAAATAACTTCACTATTTGCTTTGTCGGGGAACCCTTGAGATCAAAAGCAGGCAAGATGCCTGCACTACTTTATTAAATTTTCATTCCTTAATTAACTCTTGACAATTGCGCCAAAATCTGCTAAGACACGGGCATGATTTCTTAATAACCCTAATAAATTTAAGCGATTTTGCTTAATATCCGGGTTTGCATCCATCACTAATACACTTTCTGGTCCATCAAAAAAGTTACTTACTGTTGGCGCGATCGCGCCTAAACCTTCCACTAATTGTTGATAATTACGAGCTTCTTTTGATGCTTTCGTTTGTGGTACTAAGGCCACGATCGCATCATAAAACGCGTTTTCTGATGATTTTTGGAATAAGTCAGCTTTTACTAATCCTTCCGGTTCTAATTGTACCGTATTTAAGTCCCCTTGATAGGCTAAACGAGTGGAACGATTTACGGTTTCATAAATTTTACCTAAGACACCATTATCGCGAATTTCTTGCAAAAATGTTGCTCGTTCCCATACATCCAATAAATCAATTAAAGCGCGTTCTTTGTATTCGGGGTCATTTTCCCCTAATACCGCATTGACTAAATCATAATCAATGCCTTTTTCTTCTTGCAATAAAGTCCGAATCCGTTGTAAGAAAAAGTCGGATAATTGGCTCACTAACTCCGGTGTTGCTTTAGCATTATTACTGATAAAGTCCGTGGCTACTTTTTTAATTAATTCTAGTAAATTAATCGGTAATTGAGCCGCCCAAGTAATATTAACAATAGCATTGGCCGCCCGTCGTAGGGCAAAGGGATCGGAGGAACCTGTGGGTAACATTCCTAAACCGAAAATGCCGACTAATGTATCCAGACGATCGCTTAATCCTACCACTTGTCCGATCAAACTTTCGGGTAATTTATCTCCAGCCCCTCTGGGTAAATAATGCTCAAAAATAGCTGTCGAAACTAAATCCGTTTCACCACTAATGGACGCGTAATTTTGCCCCATAATTCCCTGTAATTCTGGAAATTCATACACCATTTGGGTAACGAGATCCGCTTTACATAATAATGCTGCCCGTTCGATATATTCCTGTTGCTCCTTAGAGACGTTTAATTGTGTCGCGATGAATTGGGCGATTTTGACGATACGATTTACTTTATCGCGGACTGTTCCTAAATCTTCTTGGAAAGTAACGGTTTCTAATTGCTTTAAATAGGTTTCTAAGGGTTTAGATGTATCGGCTTTATAGAAATATTCTCCATCCGCGAGTCTTGCCCGAATCACTCGCCCATTTCCTAATGCAATAATCTCTGATTTAGCGCGATCGCCATTGGAAATCGTGATAAAATAGGGTAATAATTCCCGACTGTCTTCGCGTTTTAACACAGGAAAATAACGTTGATGTGTCACCATGACAGTTTTAATCACTTCCGGCGGTAACACTAAAAATTGTTCATCAAATTTGCCTACTACCGCGGTTGGCCATTCTACTAAATGGATGACTTCTTCTAATAATTCGTCTGGGATTTCGGCTGCGCCATTAACGGTTTTTGCCGCGTTTTTGGTTTGTTCCAGTATTTGCATTTTGCGGTTTTCGGGATCGACTTCAATAAATGCCGATCGCGTCAATTCCACATATCCATCCGCGCGATCAATCGTAATCGGTTCAGGATGTAACACTCGATGGCCCTGAGAAACGCGATCGCTTTGCACCGTTTCCGAACCATTAATTAAAGAAAAAGGTAAAATTTCCTCATCTAATAAAGTCACTAACCAACGAATCGGGCGCGGAAATTTAAAATCACCATCCCCCCAACGCATAAAGCGTTTACCTTCTAAATTCCCAATCCATTGAGGAATTAAAGTTGTTAAAATCTCCGCGGTTAAACGCCCCGGAATATGTTTGCGAACGAAGATAAATTCACCTTTTTCTGTGGGCCTAATTTCTAAACTATTGAGTTCGACACCTTGTTTTTTAGCAAACCCTTCCGCGGCGGGTGTCGGTTTTCCATTCTTAAATGCACTCGCGGCTGGAGGGCCCTTAATTTCTTCCACGCGATCGGGTTGTTGAGTGGGAAGTCCCTTAATTAAAACTGCTAAACGTCGAGGAGTTCCATAGACATAAACTGCCGTATTTGTCAAGGAATTTTCCGCTAAAGAAGCGGGAATAATTTTTTGCCATTGGAGAATAGCATCACCAACGAAAGGCGCGGGTAATTCCTCAGTCCCAAGTTCTAATAAAAAAGTTGCCATAATTCCTTGTGAGAAAGATTTATCTAGGTTTGAATCAAACGGTTTTCTATTATAGCAGAAGGAAGAAGGAAGAAGGAAGAAGGAAGAAGGAAGAAGGAAGAAGGAAGAAGGAAGAAGCAATAAAATCAAGGGTTTCAGCAATTAAGAAAGTCAATCGCGTGCCACGGGTAGCGCTATATAGCAATAGATAGGATACAAGGATTATAAAGTAAATTAAAGAGGTTTAAAGGGGAGATGTGAAAATCAAAAAACAGTTTTTGTGCGGTCGAAAATAGGGTGTAAGTTGAGTGTTGAGAGGACGCGATCGCGTGTACATTGTACAGCCGATTCTTTTTTTTTTACCGCTCCTAAACGCTCCTAAACACAGATGGATGGTTTATCCTCGCAGTAGTTTGGAGAGGGATTCTCGCTCTTTCTCTGTTCCCTAATCGAGATCATTCAACAAAAGTCTAATTGACAACTAATATAGATATTTTTTGACAAAATCATCTATATTATGAAAATATTTAAAATTCTGTTTTAACCATTTTTCATCCCGATCCCACCATTTAAACTTCATTAAAAACTCTCGGCTATTTTCATCAAATCTATGACGAATAAATTTAGCAGGAACACCGCCATAAATACTATAAGGCGGCACATCTTTATTAACAACTGCGCCCGCCGCGATAATGGCTCCATCTCCTATATTTACCCCATCTAATATTATCACATTAGCTCCTATCCAGACATCATTTCCTATGGTAATCGGTAGTTTTTCGGGAAAATAATCGCGATCGGAAAAAGTTACTCCGGCTTGTTTTTTGGTGGAAAAAAATGTCGGATGACTAGAAACAAAATCTTTAGTCGGATGAGTCCCCAAGCCCATTTTACAATTACAGCCAATACAACAAAATTTACCGATTTTAGTTTCTGTTATTAATGTGTAAGGTGAAATATAAGTAAAAGAGCCAATTTCTGAGTCAATAATCTGCACAGAATCGTATATTTTTACATGATGCCCTATTTGGCAATTAATCACTAATGATAAATAGCCTTGAGAGTAGTGTTTAAACTTTAATGTATTCCGCCACCAATTAACTAAAAACCGGACATAATCAGTTAGGGGATTTTTGGCAATAGATTTTAAACTACTTTTTAAATTTGCCATCGGTTAAAAGATTTATTTGTTCAAGCTTGGATTTATTCAAGGGTTGTTTCATCGGGGGTAATAGTACCATTGTTCCCTCCCGCTTCCATCATCCTATTAGACATCTCCAAAAACTACTGTAGGGTAGGCATTAGCCTGCCTTTGATCTGATTTTTAGGATATCTCTATTAGATAATACCATCCCTTGTTCCATTGTCATTTTTTTGATAGCTTCCCCCGCCAATTCCATCCTCAGATAATTGGCGGGGGATACACTCATATCACCGATCAGGGGGATATAGGGATCTCTGGCAAATGGCGGATGATCTTATTTGATAAATTATGGGCGGGGAGAGAATCGAACTCTCATTCCCGTAAGGGAGCCACATTTTGAGTGTGGTGCGTCTACCAGTTTCGCCACCCGCCCTTGGATTCAATTTTCTCATTATACACGATAGTTTCTTTTTGCACAAGTGCCTGATAAATTTTTCCACTTGCCCATCGATCAATTTCTCGTGCGCGCAATACTGGAACTGGATGACTCAACTGAGCCGTTTGAGCTTGTCTGAGCAGTTCCCCTAGCTGACTATTACTTATATCATCATAAGCTCTCGCTTGATCTAAGAATGCTTTAATATTCAGTTGGGGAGCCAGAGAGGGAGAACCCCCGGCTAATTTCATCAAAACGGATATTACCACATTAGAGTCCTGAGTGGCAAGTAGGGCAGCGCGATCGCAAGTAAATTCGGCACAGCGTAACCATTCCAAGAGTTGGGCTTGTAAATTTTGAACCATCAAACCGCCGATGGGGGAAAGTTGACCCGCGGCTAAGACAATTAAATTCGCCAAAGTGAGATAAACCCCATGTTCACACTTTAAATGGCCCAATTCGTGGCCAATAACAGCCTTAATTTCTTCAGGTGTCAATAAGTCAATCAGAGACGTATGGAGAACAATAAAAGGTTGACGGCCTCGCATCGCGAAGGTATAAGCATTAGGGACTGGATGCTGACGCACATACAGTTGAGGAGGCTCTAAGTCTAAGACATTACAGGCATCTAATAATAATTGATGCAAATGGGGTAACTGTTGCTCCCCCACTAAGACACTAGAGGCAAGATTTTCCAGTAAAAAAAACTGTTCTCCCAATTGTCCCAATAACTGACGAACCCAAAAATCCATCCCTGGTAACTGTTTGAGAGCATTCGTCGCCTCTAAATCCAGTGGATGACGAAATTGATCAGCTTTTAAACCAATTAACGGATTTAACACCATATCCCCATTCTTAGTTAAGTTTGAGTCATGGGTGATTGGTTATTGGTTATTGGTGAGGTGCAATATTACCAATTCCTAATTCCCAATCACCTTTGACAGTCCATTATATTCTAACGGACTTGGACCGGACTGGGGGCGATCGCGTCTGAGTCCACCTTATCCCCTTCGAGACACCGTTGGACCTTCGCGCCCAATTTTAATAACTTCGCGTCTAATCCTTCATAACCGCGATCGAGGTGTTGTAAATCACGAATGGTTGTCACCCCATCCGCGGCCAGTCCCGCTAAGACTAACGCGGCAGAAGCCCGCAAATCCGTAGCTAAAACAGGAGCGCCCGATAACATCGGAACACCTCGGATAATGGCATGATGTCCCTTCATGCGAATATCCGCACCCATGCGATTTAATTCCGCGACATGACGCAAGCGATTTTCAAACACCGTTTCCGTAATGACACTATCACCTTCACAAAGCGTCAAAAGTGCCATAAATTGGGCTTGCATATCCGTGGGAAACCCCGGATAAGGAAGAGTCTCGATATCAGTACCCTTATGAGTGTCCCCCGGAATCACCCGTAATCTCTTGGGACCTTCGGAAACAACTTCAACCCCAACACTGTGCAATTTAGCAATAACCGCCGTCAAGTGTTCAGGAATAACCGGAGATAAAATAATTTCCGATCGCGTAATCGCCCCCGCGACTAAAAAAGTACCCGCTTCAATCCGATCAGGAATAATAGAATAATCCACCGCGTGAAGCTTAGGAACCCCATTAATAATAATGGTATTAGTACCCGCGCCTTCAATTCGAGCACCCATTGCCCGACAGAAATTAGCCAAATCAACCACTTCCGGCTCTTGGGCAGCATTTTCAATAATAGTTTCCCCATCAGCCAGAGTCGCGGCCATCATCAAAGTTTCCGTCGCGCCCACACTGGGATAGTCCAGATAAATTTTCGCGCCCTTTAAGCGACCATTTCCACCCTTAACGTATGCGTTAACCATACCATGATCAATATGGACTTCTGCTCCCAGAGCTTGTAAACCCCGGACATGGAGATCCACAGGACGAGCACCAATGGCACAACCCCCCGGTAAAGGCACTTTCGCGACACCTAAGCGCGCCAACATCGGGCCAATGATAAAGAAACTCGCCCGTAATTGACTCACTAACTCATAAGGAGCCTGAGAGTTTCCAATATGACTAGCATTAATTTCTAAGACATCGCCCTTGCGTTCCACTTTCACGCCGATATGGGACAATATTTCACCCATCCGAGCAATATCGACTAGATTCGGAACATTCTGCAAGCGGCAATCTTCAGAACAAAGGATTGTACCAGCCATCACAACTAAGGTTGAGTTTTTCGCGCCACTGATTTTCACTTCACCTTGTAAGGGCGCTCCACCCCAGATTTTCAGAACAGTTTTATCCGTTACCGTTGCGGTAGAGTTGTTGGGTAAGTTTAGATTGCGTGTAATAAGTGTGTCCTCCAAAATGTATTACGACTTTTTTACAATTTTTGTTTCGATTGTACTTTAATCCTGTCAGATGTCTAGTGTTTATTAAGGATTGCTGATTAGTCACAGGGGATTGGGTAATGGCTCATGGGTAATGGGGTAACTAGGGGACTAGGGGAAGAGAACAAATCCGCAACGGATTTTTCATCCTGGTATAAAGGAAGAAGCAAGATAAAGTCAAGGGTTTGTCGAATTAAGAATCTATCGGGCCATCTCCCTATCTCCCTATCTCCTCTTCATCATCCCCCCATCCTTAGTCCCCCATCACCATCACAAATTTGCCACAATCCCATTAAATCCTATGGGATGAAGTTAAACTAAGCGAGACTCTCGCGAGTCCCGCTCGTCTTCAGAACCGTGCGTGATACTTTCGCATCACACGGCTCCTCACCTACTTGGCTCTTGTTATGAGTACCCTTATCCGACTTACTTCCCAAGATTACAGGAACGTCGTTAACCCATTTCCACTCCCACTTTTCCCATTCCTGGGCTAGTTTGTTCATGGTTTTTGTAAGGCTTCTTTTCCTGATTTCTTTCAGGTCGCTTGCCGTCTTTTTCTGGTGGCAATGACGATGAAGAAGTTGTAGATTTTTATACTCATCCTTACCTCCGATGGCTCTGGGGATGATATGGTCGACTTCCATCTTGTCACCGTCTCTGAACGAATGTCCACAGTGAGGACACACCCCTTTTTGAATCTTTAAGAGTGTTGCCACTCTTGTCGGTAATTCCGGGTGTTTCCCTAATCGTTGACTCCAGTAGATAAAATTCCCATCGAACGGGCTTGCCTTCCCTTTCACTTTGACGTACTCGGTGTTCACCGTTACGTTCGAGTGTCTGTTTAGTTCTACTCCATTCTTGTTTGAGAATACCCAGTTATTTCCTCCGAGTAATCCTTCCTTTCTGGATTTTCCCCAGTATTTAGAGGCTACCCATTGGGCGTTTTTCTTAGGATGTCTTCTTTTCGTCCAGGCTCTTAACTTATGATAAAGATAGTTATCCAGTCCACTGAAAATTTCTTTACTGCTGACTGTTTTGAAGTAATTACACCATCCGGTAATGATTGGGTTTAGACGTTTAATCACCGCCTCCTGCGGTGCTGATTTGTGACTCTCAATTACTTCTGCCATCTTTTTCATATGAGCCTTTATGCTCTTACAGCTTGGTCTAATTAGTGTTTTGTGACCTAGTAGATTTCCATGGGTGTCTTTTCCTGAGTTATAATTTCCTGTTTTGTACTGTCTTATGTGAAAACCTAAGAAGTCAAAACCAGGTTTCTCATTATCTAATGAGTTCAGGGTGTGAGTTAATCGTGTTTTACTAGGCTTAAGTTCTAACCCTATCCCTTTGAGCCACTCCGATATAATTTCTTGACATCTTTTTACTACCTCTAGGTCTTTATGTAAAATAACAAAATCGTCGGCATATCTTATTAGGGATATACTGTTTCTTTTATTAATCCCACATATTTGATTCCCGTTTGAGGTGAGCATCTTAAGGGTTTCTGCATATTGCTTAACCCTTTCTTCCATTCCGTGCAAGGCTATATTTGCCAACAAAGGTGAGATTACTCCCCCTTGGGGCGTACCTTGAGATGTTTCATCAAATATTCCCTTATCCATCACCCCTGATTTTAACCAGGCTCGTATTTGTCGAGTTAAGGACGGGTAAGTATTTAGTTTTAACAGAAGGGCTTTATGGTCGATGCAATCAAAGCACTTACTAATGTCTGCGTCTAGTACAAATTTAGGTTTGTATCTGATGGCATTGAATATGGCTTGAACTGCATCACGGGTAGAACGTCCGGGTCTTAAGTAAGAATTAGGTTCAAAACGACATTCCCATTCTGGTTCTAATGCCAATTTCACCAAAGCCTGCATAGCGCGTTCATACATTGTAGGTATCCCAAGAGGTCGTTTCTCCTTAGTTCCGGGTTTATCAATCCATACCCTACGGGTAGGTCTTGACTTGGAACCTAGTTTTAAACGACTTACCAGTGATAATCGTTGCATTGGTGATAGTGACTTAACACCATCTACTCCTGCCGTCTTCTTACCCTGGTTATCTTGGGTTACTTTCCTGACTGCTAATAGCCTTGCCGACCATGATTTAATCAACATTTTCTGGAGCCTATGAACTGCGAACATATCACCACTTTCCGAGGCTCTGTAAATCCTATTTTGTAGCTTAAAAACGGTTTTCTCCACTTTCTTCCAGTCGATGTCTGACCACTCCGTTTTATCAACTTCATAGTAAA
>JBEDKD010000190.1:0-25934 GCA_041172365.1 Cyanobacteriota bacterium
TAATTCTTTAAAGGGCGTGTCTAGTCGTCATTATGGTCAAGCTGGATATCCTAAACCTTACAATCAGAAAGCCTTGTGGTCGCCTAGTTATTTTGTCTCTTAGTCTGGTGGTGCGCCATTAGAAGTTTTAAAGTCTTATATCCAAAACCAAGAAAAGCCGTCCGAGAAGGCTTGGCCTGAGCTTGCCGAAGGGACGGGGTTTTAAACCCAATTTTCTGATAACCTCTGAGACGGGGCGAGAATGAGGATTTTGGGGAAAGAAACCCGGTGACGGGATAATTTTCATGGCAGATAGGGCCCCAAACATATCAAAATAGGGAAAGACAAAACAAGATAGCAAGTTAAGCATCAACCGCGTATGAAGTCTTCTGAGAAGTGCAAACGCCATATTTGGCGACGTTTCCTCACCTTAACCTTAACCCTAACCATTACCCTGATGGGTATCGTGACTTTTTACGCGTCACCCGCGTTGGCGAGTCTCAAAGACGATCACTATGATGGTACTATTTTCACTCTCTATGGTGGAAACGGCTCTTTAGTTCCCCCCAAAGTTACTCTTAAGGACTCTTTTCAACGTCAGAAACCCGCGTTATTAGTGTTTTTTGTCGATGATAGTAGTGATTGTAAAAAATTTACTACGGTTGTCTCCCAACTTCAAGCTTATTACGGACGTGCCGCGGATTTTATTCCTCTTAGTGTTGACTCCCTTCCTCTGATTCCTTCTCAAGATCCTACTCAAGCGAGTTATTATTACAAAGGTTTGGTTCCCCAAACTGTGTTAATTAATCAAGAGGGTAAGGTTGTTTTGGATGAATCGGGACAAATTCCTTTTGAAAAAGTTGATGATGTTTTTCGTGAAGTTTTTGATTTACTGCCGCGATCGGAGTCTACGACTCTTAAACGCCGTCCCGTTAATGAACTTAATACGGAATTAGTGAAATAAAACCTTGATCATTCCTGGGGAAAAACGGGATGCTCCCGTTTCGATCCCCCTTATTAACTCTGGCTGTTTCATTCTCCGCGAAAAATCTTTCTGTGGGGGCGGGTTTACCTGCATCTATGACACCAAACCGATCGCGTCAAAAACCCGCCCCATCTCCACCTGATCGTTGGTGTGGGGCGGGTTTATTGAGGCATGGTGAGGGCAAAATTTGGGTGAATCTACATTTGAGTAGGGACACGGCAGTGCCGTGTCCCTACTGTATTGATATGGTATGTAAGACACGGCACTACCGTCAGAGACGCGATCGCTGATGACCGAATAGGCCACTTATACCATTTCTTAAATGTTGGGTATCAGTAGGGACACGGTACTGCCGTATTACTACTGATACCCTGTGCTATATATAACTGTATTGATATGGTATGTAAGCTTTTGTTGACAATTTTCTATAACCGATCCCATGATCCGGGTTGATTTTTACGGCTAACTCGAAGTCTTTTTTCTTGAATTAAGTCACCAGTCCCATCGCAGTCTGGACTACGATTGTAAGCCATGATCGCGTCTTTGGACTCTTGTGACGGTGGTGGGGCTGGGGGGAAATGCCGCGATCGAGTGTTCATAGCTTGTTGCATAAGTATCTTCAAATTTTTTTTTGTCACTCTTTCTCCGTCTCCGATAACCTCTGAGAGCAGATTCCACAAATTCCGCGCCAATCCCTTCTCTATATAACTGGGGGTATAGTTGGAAATCTGCATATCCTTGTATTTCACATTCTGCCAGCTTTGACGAATAATTTCCCTTTCTATGACACTCAAGGGCTTTCCATGTTTGGCTACAACCAAATCATCTAACAGGCTTAACATTTCTTCATTCATGGCTTAACTGAAGGTCACTTTTCCTTACCTATTGTACCTGCATTGTATGAGTTTTATTACTCTGAGGAATAGGAGTGTCATAAGCTTTATGAACAACGTTATGAGTTTTATGAGTTTTATGAGTTTTGTGAACTTTGTGAACTTTATGAACTTTATGAATGAACTAAAGGGAAAAATTTATGAACTTTATGTATTGATTTTTTTGAGAATAGATGGCAGAATCGTCTCATTAGGTAATTTAATAGGGTCTCACTTGAGTTCAAGCTGGCTCGGAGTTAGTAATTTTACTTCCGTGTCGAGGGATTTTATGTTAAAAAATCCCTCAAATTAATCAATTTTCCAGAAAATAAGAAACAATTTTCTGGGGATTGACTCTTCTAATGGCTCTACAGTTAACCGTTTAATTTGTAGGTAAATGTCCAAAAAATCTAGGAGTAAAATGAAGTAAAAATCCTATTTAGGGTGATTAACTAAACAGATTATATTCTTGATTGAATAACTTTTATTTTGAGGATAAAGGAGGTTCCCCAAAATACTATTTTTACCATTGTTTCTGTTGCTTTAGCTGTGAGTGAACCAGTGGCTCAAGGAAGGGAAACTTTTAGGGTAAATGGGGGATATGCACTGAACTGTTTTCAGTTAATTGACAGTAATTCTCGAAGGTTTCTTGTCCAAGATAATCTGAATCAGCGCGATCATCGACAATTTGAACGTGATGAGCCTTATGGTGAACCGTTGAGGCGATACAGAGCAAGGATTAGGGATTATTCTGCATGACTTTGGCTTTCGGTTACAGTCACTCGGTGGGTGGATTCCTTATGAACTTTATGAGTGAACTAATGGCAAAAATGTATGAACTTTATGGATTTACTTTTTTGGGTAAAGCTTGAAAAATTGTCTCATTTACAGAATTAAACCTGTGTCAGGTTTGGGCATGGACTCAATCAGGGTTGTGGAATCAGACTTTCCCTCTGTCCACGTCCTCAGAGTCTTGGCTGCCCCTATATGTCCCACATTCATTTGGAAAAACTTATGGCAATAATTCTTGGTACATCCTCAGATGATTCTCTCAAGGGCGCGTCTGGCAATGACAGCATTTCAGGCCTGGACGGCAATGATACCCTAGTAGCTGCTCCTTATTCCAATAACACCTTAGATGGCGGTCTGGGAAATGATAGCCTCTTCGGTGGCACGAATAACGATAGCCTCGTCGGTGGTGGCGGTAATGACACTCTCCTGAGCGGTTATGGTTCCAACAATAGCCTCTTTGGTGGTGACGGCAATGATCGGCTTGTTACCAATTATAGTACCTCAGATAGTACCCTAGAGGGCGGTCTGGGGGATGATACACTCAATGCCCAGTACGCAGGTGGCGGCTTGGTGTTGCGAGGGGGAGACGGTAACGATGTCTATTCTTCCCCAATAGGAAAACCCAGCCAGATTCAGGATACGGGTGGCACAGATCGGCTCGGGATTGGATTCAGCCTAAATACAACGAGTCCTTTTCCTCAACCCTTGTCGCCTGGAAATATGGGAGTAGCTCGGCAAGGGACTAACCTGTGGATTGATATTAACGGAGACGGAGTAACTAGAAATGGTGAAGATGTTGTCGTTTTAGACTTTTTCGGTGCCGATGGAAAGACCCCAGGGACAGGCTTCATCGAAACCATTAATCAAGTCTCTAGTACCGCGATCCTAGCACTGAATCTCCCAGACGCGACGGTAGCAGCGGGGCTCAATGTAATCACAGGCACCCCAGGGAAGGACAATCTCACAGGGACTCCTGGTACTGACAATATCTCTGGTTTGGAGGAAGATGACACCATTGCTGGACTTGATGGTAACGACACCTTGGTGGGTGGTTGGGGTAATGATAGCCTGAGTGGGGGTGCGGGAAATGACAGCCTCCTAGGTGGTAAGGGCGGCTATCTTGGATATGACACCCTTGACGGCAATGATACCCTTGATGGTGGCGATGGCAATGACACCTTGGTAGGTGGTTTCGGCAATAATAGCCTGAGTGGGGGTGCAGGGAATGACAGCCTCGTGGGTAGCGGTAACAAGGAGACCCTTGATGGTGGTGTAGGTGATGATACCCTCCAGGGTACTAACAATCAGAGTCTCTTTTCAGCAGGAGGAGATGGCAATGACTGGCTCTTTCTCAACTATGGTTCAAACAACACCTTAGAGGGCGGTGCCGGCAATGATACGCTCGGTGTCCAATACGGGAATAATACTGGCAACGTGCTGCGAGGCGGTGCAGGTAACGATCGCTATTTTTCGGATCTTCCCGCGAAGAACATTCAAATTCAGGATACCGATGGCTTTGATACTTTGCAGGTAGGTGCAAGTTATGGCACCGTGACTAACGACATTTCCCTGTCGCTGTCAGCAGGAAAACTGGGGCTAGGGCGGCAAGGGACAAGTCTGATAGTTGACCTCAACAAAGACGGGATCGCCAATCCGACGGATGACTTGGTAATTTTAGACTTCTTCGGGACTTCCCCAACGATCGCGGGTGCTGGCTTCATCGAAATCATAAACAACGTCTCTGGTACGGACATCCTCGCGGCTAATTTACCACAGGCACCGATACCAAGCCCAACACCAAGCCCAACACCAAGCCCAACACCAACAACCACACCAAGTCCAACACCAACAACCACACCAAGTCCAACGCCCTCAACCACACCCAGTCCAACGCCCTCAACCACACCAGCACCGACGGGTACAACAACAGATACAACAACGGGTACGACCACAGGTCTGATAACGGGTACGACCACAGGTCTAACCACAGGTCTGATAACGGGTACAACAACGGGTCTGATAACACCCACACCCCCATTTACACCTGCAACCGCAGTCGTAGTAACGCCACCGTCGTTTCCCACTTTGACACCCCCTGCACCCATTTCCACAGGTACGAGTCAATCCAGTCAGGGGGCCGCGGGTAATGATGAACTTTTTGGCACCGATGGGAACAATATTCTGTTTGGCAACGGAGGTGACGATGCCGTGTCAGGCGGTGCCGGTGAAGACAAACTCTTTGGCGGTAAAGGAAACGATGTCCTCTTTGGCGGTGGTGACAATGATATCATCCAAGGCGGTCAAGGTAACGACTCCGCAGACGGAGGTGACGGTGAAGATATCCTTTTCGGCGGTAAAGGCGAGGATGTCCTCCAGGGTGGAGCGAACAATGATAGTCTCTTCGGCGATCAGGGGAACGATTCCCTAGACGGAGGTGAAGGTAACGATAGTCTCTCCGGCGGTGATGGCAATGATGCCCTTGTCGGTAACATTGGTGATGATACTCTGTCGGGAGGAAAAGGAGATGATGTTCTCTTTGGCGGCACGGGTAACGATCGCGTCGAAGGCGATAAGGGGGACGATACTCTCACGGGTGTTGACACGACTTCGACTAGCCCAGGACGGGATGAGATTGATACCCTCATTGGCGGAAGTGGTAACAATATCTTCATCTTGGGGGATGCAGCTAAATCATACTACGATGACGGTAATAATGCTACCCCTGGTGTTGCTGACTACGCTCTAATTCTTGGCTTCAATCCCAACTCCGATCTGATTCAACTTCAGGGCGCTCCGAGCACTTACCAGCTTGCGGCTGCTCCTGCGGGACTGCCCACGGGAACGGGGATCTTTAAGAAGAATGGGGGAGCTGACGAACTGATCGCCATTGTTCAAACGACTTCTTCTCTAAGCCTTAACAGCCAAGCATTCCGCTTTGTCTAATAGACATCTCCAAAAACTACTCTAGGGCAGGCATCCTGCCTGCCCTAGAGTAGTTTTTCCTCGTAGGGACACGGCAGTGCCGTGTCCCTACAGAATTGGTATATTATGTGCGACTACCAATTTACCAGAATGAGCCTTTGACGTGATTTTGGGGAGATGTCTCATACCAATTCCGAAAAGGTAGGGACACGGCAGGTAGGGACACGGCAGTGCCGTGTCCCTACAGAATTGGTATATTATGTGCGACTAGAAATTTACCAGAATGAGATGCTCCATTTACGGACTGGCATTGATTTTTACCCATCTATTTAGTAACTCTTGAAACGCTGCTCCCACCGCAGAAGAATAAGCGATACTATCCAAGAAAAGTGGTTTTTGCTGCATTTTTTCCCTAATTTCACGGTGCTTTTGCTTTCTTAATTCCGAGTCTGTACCTAGAGCCACGCTTAACTTAATATACTCCTCTTCACTGTCAGCAATTAAATCTAATAATTGCAGTTCTCGCAACAGAGCCGCCCCCTGTTTTGATCGCAAACTATTACCATCCATTACTACAGTTGGTAGTCCCACTTCTAGGGCATCTACTGTCGAATTTGCCCCTCCATAAGGGTAGGAATCCAGATAGACATCAGCTAGATTTAAAACAGCTTTCACCTCTTCCCGGTTCGGCAAGGCATCTAAAATAATGAGGCGGGCGCGATTAATTCCATAATTATCAAATATAGCATACATTTGATTGATAAATGCCCTCTGATTGTAAGAACTTGACCAAGTGACTCCAAAAGGATATAAAATCAGCACTGAATCAGGTATACTCGCGATAATCTTTGCCCAAGTTTCCCGAAGTTCTGGAATAATTTTGAACATATTAGCCCCGGAAGCCAAGACAACTGACTTATCCGAAATCCCTAAGTCTTTTCGGGAAGGTTTAATGCTAGATTCCTGGGGATTGATCGTGTAATTAAAACAAAAACCAGTGCCTTTTATTAATACTAAATTCTCTCGGTATTGTTCGTTCTTTTCCTGAAAAGGTTCGGTTAAAGTGCCGGATATATAGTAATCTATATGGCGAATTCCTGTAGTCACAGGGGAAGCAAAATAGGTCGCTTGCACTCGCGCCAGTCGGTGCAGAGATAGTAAAATAATATGTTGGGCTGCATTGCTTAAAATAGACCCGAAAAATACAATATCTAAATCATCGGCGCGAATAAGTTCTACTTGTTTTTCCAGTTTATTTGGTAATTTCACCACTTGGTCTACACGACTTTGACAATATTTATCTAATGGTCGTTCTGTTTTGTTAATAACGTACAAAATAATCTCAAATTTCTCTCGATCTAAATGCTCAAAAACTGGTATAGTGGTAAAGGTTTCGGAAATCGGCGCAAAGTTATTTTTAATAATTCCTAAGCGAATTTTTTTCCGGTTAGCTGGCCGTGCCGCAAAATTATAATCTATTTGATGGCCACGGGACTTAAGTATCAATTCTAAGATATCCCCTCGCTTGGCATAGATATCTTTTAAATTGTGTGTGGTAAAATAGAGGGGGACAAAGTTAACTGTATCTGCAAAGACTAGAGCAATGTGCTGCCAGATTTCCGAGTGGGGAAGGGTGAAAACTCGATTGTGAATTAAATCGACTAACCGCTGCATATAGTGGTAATATTTTTCTACTTCTCCCTTTTCTTGAAAGTAACTGGGAAAGTACAACATAAACGCGAGTAAGTCATCAAGAAACCACTGGGGAACCGCAGCGCGATCGTACTGTAATGGCAACTGATCTGCCCGCCGATACAGCATCGTGGCTAATAAATACGCGATCGCGTCAGGGGCATCAAATCCCTTGGCAACATAGTCAGTCAACTTATCTACCAAATGCTTTTCAACATCAGTCAGGGGTTCATCTTTAACGCCGCTAGTTAAGAGCATTTGATGTACTTTTCCCACATAACCTGAGTAGGAAATTTTCAGCTTATCTGCTGGCGTGGAAAGCCAAAAATTCGCGACTTTCTGGCGAGCTTGGCGTAAATCAGTCAACGCGGCTTGATAGGAAGAATTGTTATGATATTGATGGATACAATTAGATACCCAACTGAGAAACTGAGGAGAATCGGGAGTTAGCTGAACTTTGATTGTTTCTTGATGTAGTTTTAGAGATAAACGCTCTAGTTGATCCCTATTTCGGGGTAACTGGAATCGAGAAGATTGGCGGGGCAAGTCTGCCGCGTGATCTAGCTGATCGAGCAGATCAAAATATCCAAAAGATGAAAGGGATAAAATTCTAATTAGTGGGTGATGAAGTTCTAAATTGTTAAGAAGTTTAGGATCGTAAATTGACTTCAACTTATTGACAATATCTGGCTTTTTCTGGGTAGAATTGCTGAGAGAAAGGTTCAGTTTTGTCTGCAATAATTCTATAACTTTTTCGGGAGATTCTAGCAAAGAGTTTAAACTCACGAGCAAGGAGCAGTGAGAGTGTTTTTTGTAGAAATCCAGAAGATTGCGGTTGTAAAATCTCCAAACTCGCAAGCAGGAATGAGGGTTTTCTGAGAAGAAGGGAATATTTAACCGCAAGATGGAATCGGTGACATCCCAAGGAGCGCGATAGACAAATAGATAGCGAGCATTGGGAATAATTTGATGCCAGAAATCTAACAGCAAACAAGTACGAGGATCTTTCCAACCCCACAGGTGTGAATAGTGAGAGCGAGAGTTGATTAATTGTAGAGATTGTTGTCTATAAATCGTCAATTTTTCCCGATTTAACTGTTCACTTTCTGTCCAACCCCAATCAGGAAAGCCAAGCTCATTTGAATGACAGCAAGCTGACAAAATTGAGCGCTGAAATTCGACAAAATCAATATCTTCAAAGTATCCTTTGGGATTCCCATAATTGCTTTTGAGGAGGTTGGCTCCTAAGTCAACGCCGACAGCTTGTAGGAAGGCGGCAGTCAGAGAAGTTCCTGAGCGGTGCATCCCTGTAATTATTAGTACGGGAGATTGATCTGTCAATAACATTTATTTTGTCGTATTGTAGTTATACCATTTCAGTAGGGACACGGCAGTGCCGTGTCCCTACTGCTCAAATATACCCCATTCGGAGTTGTTACGCGTTTTAGTGAGAGCATGGTGCTATTATAGTTTTTTTATGAACCACAAAGGCACAGAGTACACAAAGAAAGAGAAATAGAAATATTTTGAGGGGAAAATAGGCACGATCGCGCCTCTTTTCTCCCCTAGCCTTTTGATTAACCCATCCCTAGAGATGGGATATCTACATCTGGAAATATAATTGTATTGTTTCTGAAACACAAAGGCACAGAGTACACAAAGAAAGAGAAATATTTTTGAGGGGAAAATAGGCCGATCGCGCCTCTTTTCTCCCCTAGCCTTTTGATTAACCCATCCCTAGAGATGGGATATCCACATTTGGTATAATATAATTTTATTTTTTGATAAACACAAAGGCACAGAGTACACAAAGAAAGAGAAATATTTTTGAGGGGAAAAGAGGCGCGATCGCGGTTGATTTTGGGACTCAAATGTGGGACGGAAATTTTGGGCAAACTTGGCATAATGGCACTTAGACAAAAAACATGGATAACATCGCCTCAAACGCATATCCCAAAAGAGTTTGACATCGTTCTACTCTGTTTGTTAATACCTCTGGGTTTGAGGGCTTTTTGGGCAGTTGGTGTATTTCCCTTGTCTGGCATGGTTTGAGGCTTCTTTTGTTCTCAAAAATGTCTAAAATACCCTCCAAAAAAAAATTTTTTCATCCTTAATAAAGGCCCTTGCCGTAATTAATAACTCTTGAGAGAGACTTTTTGAAGCGAGGGGTTTAACCCCTCATCAAGACAGGATTTGCGCGATATGAACTTTGTGAACTTTGTGAACTTTGTGAGTGAACTTTTGCATAAAACAGATGAACTTTATGTATTGTCAAAATTGAGGGGATATTCCATGATTAGAACAAAGCAGGGTTTCTCCTCAATCAAGTGGACATAGATTCCCGTAAGGTGAAAATCAACCGGGTTGGGAGGAGCTCGCTGTTACCCGATGTATGAAGGTGCCATCATGTCTGATATCTCTATCGGCTCTCTGAAGGATAATTTCTTTGACATGGATTTCGTGGGTAAGACTGATCCCATTGATCTCTATCGCTTCTCTCGTATTACTAATACAGGTAGTTTTCGAGTCTCCACTGAAGGCTTTAATGGTGGTTTAAAAAAGTATTACCACTGATCGCTCTAACCAAGAGACTATTTGTATCGAGAATTTGGGCGCGGCTGATTATTTCCTGACAGTTTTGGCCATTACGGATGAGACAAATTATCAAATTAGTCTCACCATAGAGAATCAAACTGACACCCTCACTGTTTTAGTTCCCCGTCGGGATTAATACCTGTCCTATTAACGGTTTGCGAATTTTTGGCAACTTTTTGACAACTTTTTGGCAACCTTTCGGCAACCTTTTGTTTCCTGAGAGCGTGCTAAGGTTGACATCTAGTTACGGATATATAGATGACACTTAAAGCTAATCAAAAGATGTTGTCCCTAGACAGTTGAGGTTAGCAGGCTCTCATCTTCCATCACCATTCGATCGCGCTATTGGTTCAGGCGATCGCGGGAGGGCTTTTTTGTCAAATTGTGCTGGCCTTTATTAAGGGGTGAGCGCGATCGTGGTGGATTTTTGCGCTCAAATTTGGGAGCGAAAAAATTTTTTGCCAAATTTGCATAATTATCCGCCTCAAAATCACATTAACAGATAGAGCTAATCAAAAGATGTTGTCCCTAGACAGTTGAGGTTAGCCGGCTCTCATCTTCTATCACCATTCGATCGCGCTATTGGTTCAGGCGATCGCGGGAGGGCTTTTTTGTCAAATTGTGCTGGCCCTTATTAAGGGGTGAGCGCGATCGAACCACCAATAATTTAGTCAAAAAATCAACAATTCCATTATTAAGCAAGGAGTCAAATTATGGCGACTGAAAATAACGCGATAAAACCCGTACAAATAGATTTAAGTAGCTTGGGTTATCAAGTTCTGGCACAACCCCAAGAAGTCGCACCCGGATTAACTTTAATTGCCACAGGTCCAGATCCATCCCTGGCGAAAAGCAACGTTCCCTCTAACGCGGATGCCGCGATCACAACCAGAGCCAACCAACTTTTGCCAGGAGGCGGGTTAAACCTAAATGCAACTGGTCAAGGCGTTAATGTAGGAGTTTGGGATCAAGGGCAGGTTCTCAGTACCCACCAAGAACTTACTGGTCGTGTGACCAATATTGACACAGGAACTACCTCTAATCATGCCACTCATGTCGCGGGAACAATTGGCGCCAAAGGAGTTGAAAGTGCCGCCAAAGGCATGGCTCCTAATGCCCAAATCCGCTCCCGTGATTGGAATAATGATCTAGCCGAGTTGGATGCTGAGGCCAAAGCCAAAAATATCACCCTTTCTAACCACTCTTATGGTCAAGCAACGGGATGGAATGGTCTAGTTTCTGTTAATGGAGTACCCACCGATCTTTGGACAGAAGATCGCTCGAAATTTTCCGAAGATCCCGATTTTGGACGCTATAGCGCCGATTCTCAGAAACTCGATCAGACTCTTTATAACAACAAAAATCTGTTGAGTGTTTGGGCTGCGGAAAATGAGCGGGATGATAAATTCACAGGTGCGAATGGCAACAAATATGTCGCTTATTTATCTGCTCCCCCCGGTGGTGGTGCCCCTGGTTTCTACTTAATAGACCCAGTTGCTAGTGGTTTAACCGCACCTGGACCCGACGGCAATGCAGGCACAGGTTACGACTCCTTACCTACAGTGCAAACCGCGAAAAACTCTTTAGTTGTTGGTGCTGTTGCTGATGCCACTTGGAGTGGTACGGGTGCGGTGAGAGGTGGGACTGTGTTGCCTTCCTCAAGCTCGGGAATGACCGATGATGGGCGGCTTAAAGTCGATCTGGTCGCAAATGGGGATGATCTTTATTCACCCATAGCTACTGGTAACGATAAATATGCTTCTGACAGTGGCACATCAATGGCGGCAGCAAATCTAACCGGGACAATGGCTCTGGAGTATCAGACTCACAGGGAGCTTGCCGCGGGAAATTTCCCTGCCTATCGTGTCCAAAATATTGACGGCAAATCCCAGCAGCGCTTCCAAGATCCCACCAAGCCTTTGAGTTCTACAATGAAAGGGTTGGGTATCCATACCGCGAAAGATTTAGGTCAAACTGGTCCTGATTATCAATATGGTTGGGGTCTTCTCGATGGTCAAAAAGCCGCCACATTCTTAGGTGATCTCAAGGCGACAAACAAACGCGATTTATTGAAGGAAGGTACTTACACAGGTACTCCTTGGACGGCTCGCATCAACTCTAATGGAGCCAATAAAGATGGAATCAAAGTCACACTAGCTTGGACAGATCCCGCCCCCACCAATTTACCTGCAAGAACGCTAGATAATCCTGCTTCAGTTTTAGTCAATGACTTAAACCTGTCCTTAAAAGGGCCTGATGGGAAAATTTATCATCCTTGGGTACTCGATCCTAATAATCCTTCTGCACCTGCTTCAAAAGGGGTTAATAATCGCGATAATGTAGAACAGATTTTTATTCCACCCAATAGCCCAGCAGGTAACTATACCGTAGTTGTAGAGGGTCCAGCTAATACCAAGCAAGATTTTTCCATCTTTGCTACTTCAGTTCCTCAAATTCAGCAAGGTCATGGATGGGGTGATGTGCATTATAAGACTTTTGATGGAAAATATTATGACTTTCAAGGAGTTGGCGAGTTTATTTATGCCCGTTCTACTGTGGATGATTGGCAAGTTCAAACCCGTCAAGAACGTTGGGCTCCTGGTGCTCATGTTTCGGTTAACAAGGCATTTGCTACTACAATGGATGGCTACAATGTTGTGTTAGACCAAAAGTTTGCTCCTAACCAACGAATCAAAATTGACGGTCAGAGCCAAACCTTAAACAGTGGTCAGAGCCTAAATGTTGGCCAAAGCCGAATCACTCGCAACGGAAGTCAATATACCTTCACCTATGCAGGACCTGATCGGAAACTCTCTACTTCTGACGACGATGTAGTCATTGCTAATGATAATCCGACTTATATGAATATATACGTCAAGCCGGCCGATTACCGAGCCGACCAGCTTGAAGGGCTTTTAGGCAATGCAGATGGCGTGATTAACAACGACTTCACCCTGCGTGGAGGCAAGAGTTTAGGTGCTAATCCGTCTTGGGCTGATATACATGGACAATTTGGTGAAAGCTGGCGCATTACTCAAGATGAATCTCTCTTTGGCACACCTACAATGCCAAAACCAGCCACCCCTCCCACTGAAGTCTCCCTGGAGACTTTAGATCCCGCAGTCCGTGATGCTGCTATCAAAAAAGCTACTGAAGCAGGTATTCCCGAAGGTCCATTCCGTGATGGTGCAGCCTTAGACTTTGCCATAACTGGAGATCAATCATTCATTGATGCCGCTAAACAATTTGTTGACGGTTTACCTGAGTCAGCAAAAACAGTAACTCCATTGCCCCCTGCTGATCCGATTGATCCTGCGGCTCTAGTTGATCCCGTTAATCCGGTTAATACCGTTGAAGCAACCCCATTAGCCGCGATCTCTTTAGCCGTATCTCCCAGTGAAGTAGCAGAAGATGGAACGGCCAACCTAGTTTACACCTTCACGCGCACGGGAGACGTTACCACTCCATTAACGGTTAACTATCGGGTTGGTGGTAGTGCGACATTTGATGCGGACTACACTCAAAGTGGTACAAAAGTTTTCACCAAATCTACGGGAACTATTACTTTTGCCGAGGGCGCAAGTACAGCTACTCTCACCATCGATCCCACCAAAGATACTGTTGTCGAAGGTAATGAAACTATTGACATCTCCTTAGTAGCTGGCAATGATTACACTATTAAGACAAAAGATCCCATCACTGGAACCATTACTGATGGGGTTAAGCCAGATACAACAGCACCAATTTCTAACACTTTTAGTCCAACTGATAACGCGACTGATGTTGCTGTTACTACTAACTTAGTAGTTAAGTTTAGCGAGGCTATTGAGAAAGGCACAGGTAATCTTGTTATCAAGAAAGTGTCTGATGATTCCGTGGTAGAAACAATAGATGTTACCTCCAGTAATGTCACTGTTAATGGTAGTGAAATTACGATCGACCCAAGGGCAGATTTAACTCAAGGAACAGAATACTATGTCGAAATTGCAGATGGCGCAATTAAAGATGTAGCAGGCAATAACTATGCCGGAATTAGTGATAATACCACTTGGAATTTCACCACCAAGTCTAATAAACCCGGTGAAACAAATCCCCCTGTACCTGTCAAATCCCCCGGAGTCTTCACCGTCGGTCCCGAAGGTCAAGTCAACGTTGATTTTATCAACGATAGCGGCTTCTATCAAGGCGAAATGGGCTTATTCAGCCTAGAAGGGATGGAAAACCTCACCCCTGGTAGCACAGAGTACATCAAAGAAGCCGCCCGCCGCGCTAATAGTAAATCCGAATTAGGCTATGTGGTGATACGCGATCGCGTGGAAGGCGCTAAATTTAACCCTAGTGTGGGCGAAACCCCTAACCGCAACTTTGGCGACTATCTCGGTTTCAAAAATTTCACCATGAAACCTAATAGCCAATTTGCTATCATGTTAGTTCCCAATGGTACAGTGCAAGAATTAGAGAATAACCCCACCTTAATAGGCGATCGGCTTCCCCTATTCTCCACTGGTTCAAACCCAGGTCAACTTGTCGATCTGACCGGAAAAGGTAATACTTTTATCTGGGAAGATTTAGATGTCAAAAATAGTCCTTGGAGTGACTTGGACTATAACGATATCATCTTCCAACTTAACGGTGCAACAGTTAGCACTATCCCCGGTGTTGATGGATATATCAACTCGAAATTAGATTGGCGCAATTCCCAAGACGGAAAAGCCTTAATTGATTATGCTCAGAGCAACCCTCTCGGCAAACCATCAGAAGAAAATATACCTTTTACCGGAGAAATACCGAAGACTGAGCGAACCCTCCAAGGCTCTGTCAATGATGGTAAAGTTACCGATGCTACTGTATTTTTTGACTCGAATAAAAACGGTAAGCTTGACAGTAACGAACCCGCGGCTAAGACTGATGAAACCGGAATTTTTGCCCTTAAGGTTAACCTAGACAAATTCGATACTAATAAGAGTGGTGATATCGAAGCCTCAGAAGGGAACTTAGTGGCCCTTGGTGGGACTGACAAAACGACCGGAAAACCAGTAGAAACTCCTTTGAGTGCCCCCGTTGACTCCGTAGGAATTAACCCGTTAACTACCTTGGTAACAGAAATACTCGATCGCGCTCCTGCTGCCAATCCTAAAGATGAAACTAAGGCAAAACAAGACGCAGAAGAGCAGGTAAAACAAAAATTAGGTTTACCCACGACGAGTGAGTTAACGACACCCGATCCCACCTTAGCTGATAAGGGGATAGTTCCCGCGGCCACCGTGGAAACTATCAAAAAATCTACCCAGGTAGAAAACTTGATCGCACAAACCGCAAATTTGATTGATGAGGCTACTACCACGCCTAAATCAACTATTGTTGAGGAAGCGGTAAAAGCGATCGGTGATCAAATAGAGAGTAACACCAACGTTAACTTTAGTGATCAACAACAAGTTAAAGAGTTAATCGTCGCAACGGCTACCGCCACCAAAGCGATCGATCCTAGTCTCGATCTCAACACCATCACCCAGAAAGCTACTGAGACAGCCCACGTGATCGCTCAAACTAACCTAGATGTAGCCGCAAAGACCACGAATTCACCTCAAACACAGGACGCGATCGTCACTCCCAAACCGCAGCCCGTTGCTGAAACAACCAAACCTGCGTCCGTTGTGAAAACACCGACAACCGTTGCTGAAACACCCAAACCTGCGTCCGTTGTGGAAACACCGACAGCCGTTGTGAAAACACCAACAACCATTGCGGAAACACCGACAACAGATCCGACCCAGAACCCTGTCAGCATACCGAGTATGCCGAACTTGATACCAACTGCGAACACTACCAACACTTCTGTTGATGTGATTAATCGCATCACTAAAGGCCTCGATGACAGTGAAGCTTTTGAAGGGACTAATAACGATGATATCGTCTATGGTAAAGGTGGTAACGATAACATCTTTGGCAAAATCGGTAAAGATGAACTATTCGGGAACCAAGGCGACGACTACATTGATGGTGGTAACGATGATGACATACTACATGGTGGTAAAGGTAATGATAACATCATCGGTGGCGAAGGTAACGACCAAATTTGGGGTAATAACAATAATGACATATTGATTGGTGGCGAAGGTAACGACATCATCTATGGTGGCAAAGGAAATGACCAAATTTGGGGCGGCATTGGTAACGATGAACTGTCAGGCGATCGCGGTGACGATAGCATTAATGGTGAAGCGGGTAAAGATACCTTACTGGGCTATGAAGGCGACGATCTCCTCTTAGGCGGTGATGACGATGACATCTTGATAGGCGGATCTGGTAATAATACCCTTGTGGGTGGCAATGGTAATGATATCTTTGTTTTAAGTAATAATGGTATCGCGACTGTTGTTGACTTTACCAAGGGAGATTTATTCAAATTACCAGAGGGAATAACTGCTAATAATATTAGCTTTATTCAAGGTAATAATTCCTTAGAAGTCAAGCAAGGAAATCAGACTTTAGCTGTCTTAAACGGAATCACAAAACCCCTCGCTCTTACCAGTTTTATTTAGGGTAAGTCGTTGCTCTCTAAATAATGAATGATTAGACATCTCCCCAAAATCAGATCCCTGGCAGGCTAATGTCTACCCTAGGATAATTTTAGGAGATGTCTAATATTTTACAGGTCTGTGCGGGTTCACCAAAATCTTTGACAACCAATTATATAAACCCGCCCCAACCCCATTAACTTAAGCTCAAATCCGAGCGATCGATATCTTTGAAAGCAGCACGATCGCGCTCAATTATCCGCCTATAATTAACCCATCCTGAGATATGGGATATCTACATCTTGAAATATAATTGTATTGTTTTTGAAACACAAAGGCACAGAGGACACAAAGAAAGAGAAAGAGAAATATTTTTGAGGGTAAAAGAGGCGCGATCGTGTTTCTCTTATTACCTAAAATTATGTATCTCCTCAAGTGATAGGTTAGGTTAGACATCTCCAAAAACTACTGTAGGGTAGGCATCCTGCCTGCCTTTGAGCGGATTTTTGGGAGATGTCTGTTGTATAGCAATCCTATTTTGATTTGCAGGCAAGATGCCTGCACCACTTTTTTTTCCAATTATTGAGGACTGCTATCTATTGATTTCACCCAACCTAGGATTGATTAACTGAAGGGATAAGCCATCTTATAAGGATCGACTATCCGATCAAATTCTTCCGCGGAAATATATCCCAATTCTAAACAGGCTTCTTTCAAGGTTAAATCTTTTTCCGCGGCTAAATGGGCTACTTTCGATGCCTTATCATAACCAATGACAGGATTTAACGCGGTTACTAACATTAATGATTGTGTTAGTAAATAATCAATGCGTTTGCGATTGGGTTCCAATCCCTCTATGAGAAAGTCGGTGAAATTATTACAACTATCGGCTAATAAATTAATGGATTGAATGACATTAAATACCATTAAAGGTTTATAGGCTTGCATCTCAAAATGTCCTTGGGCTCCGGCAAAGGATACCGCGGCATCATATCCCATAATTTGAGTCGCTACCATTGTCATTGCTTCACATTGAGTCGGGTTGACTTTCCCTGGCATAATTGATGATCCAGGCTCATTTTCAGGTAATAATAATTCCCCAAAACCACAACGGGGCCCACATCCTAAAAAGCGGATATCATTGGCTATTTTTAAGAGGGAACAAGCTAAGGTTTTTAGGGCTCCACTCGTCATAACAATGGCATCATGGGAGGCTTGGGCGGTAAATTTATTCGGAGCAGGAATAAAGGGTAATTCCGTCATTTCATTAATGATTTCAACGGCTCTTTCGGCAAACCCTGGGGGTGTATTTAATCCGGTTCCTACCGCGGTGCCACCGATCGCGAGTTCATATAACCCCCCAAATACGGAGTCGATGCGTTTGAGGTTATCATCAAGTTGTCCGACATAGCCGGAAAATTCTTGGCCAAGGGTAAGGGGAACCGCGTCTTGGAGGTGAGTGCGACCAATTTTGACGATATCATCCCATGCTTTCGCTTTGGTGTCTAACGCGTCCCGCATTTTCTTGACATTGGGGATTAGACGATCGCGCAGTCCGATCGCGATACAAATATTCATCGCGGTGGGGACGATATCATTGGAAGATTGGGACATATTGACATCATCATTGGGATGAATGGGGTTTTTACTTCCTAAAACACCGCCCGCGAGTTCGATCGCACGATTGGAGATCACTTCGTTGACATTCATATTCGATTGAGTCGCGCTTCCCGTCATCCAGACATGAAGGGGAAAATGATCGTCTAAGAAGCCATCAATGACTTCTGAGGCTGCTTGTAGGATTAATTGTGTCTTCTCTTCGCTCAGTTTACCTCGCTCTTGATTCGCGATCGCGGCGGCTTTTTTCAGCATCGCCAAAGCGCGGATTAATTCCATTGGCATGATATCCTGTCCAATGGAAAAGTATTTGAGTGAGCGTTGGGTTTGGGCTCCCCAATAGCGATCCACAGGTACCGCGATCGCACCCATACTATCGGTTTCTACGCGAGTGGGACTAGCATTGGAATTCATAGTCTTTGGCTTTGAGTGAATATACCTACTCTACTTTAAAGCCCAAGTTGGCCAAAATCTGCGAAAATGATGAAATCCTCAAATTTGGGACGATAACGATTTGGGATTTGGGATTTTAAGGAAAATTCAGATTTTCTTTAATCAAAAATCTATATATCAATCCCCGTTATCGTCATGGGCGAAGCATTCGGACTTACAATTCTGGCTTTTATCAAAAGTTTATTCACCGAATGCTTCTCCCCTACAAAGCTATTTTCTACCTAACTCTTAACTTAAGGTTATTATGCTAACATCGACTTATGAATTACTGCATACTGCCCGACGCAATTCTTACGCGATCGGTGCTTTTAATGTCTATAATTTAGAAGGGGTAAAAGCAGTGATAGACGCGGCGGAAACGTGCCAAAGTCCTGCTATGTTACAACTTCATCCCAGTGCTTTAAAATATGGTAAATCTGCCCTTGTCGCGATGTGTATGGAAGCGGCAAGAAGTTCTTTTGTCCCCATTTCGGTGCATTTAGATCATAGCACCTCGAAAAAGGATATTAAATCAGTTTTAAGTGTGGGAATGCAGTCGATTATGGCTGATGGTTCCCCTTTACCATATCATGAAAATTTGGCTTTTACGCGTGAGATGACTCAATTATCGCATAAATATGGTGCGGTTGTGGAAGCAGAAATTGGTAGAATTAGCGGCACGGAAGATGGCTTAACCATTGCCGAAAAAGAAGCAAAAATGACCGATCCAGATCAAGCGGTTGAATTTGTTAAAGAAACCAAAGTTGATGCTTTAGCGGTTACGATTGGTAATGTACATGGGAAATATTTACGCGAGCCTAATTTAGATTTTAATCGGTTAGCGAAAATTCGCTCTTTGATTGATATTCCTTTAGTATTACATGGCGCGAGTGGTTTACCCGAAAAGATGATTCATCAATCAATTCAATTAGGGGTTTGTAAATTTAATGTTAATACGGAAGTCCGAGATGCTTATATGGATGTCTTGAAAAAGACGGCTTCTTTATCCGATCCTGATTTATTGGATGTTATGCAACACGCGATCCAGGCAATGAAATCGGTTATTTCTGACAAATTAAGTCTATTTGGTTCCGTCGAAAAAGCCCATTTACATCTTTAATAGACATCTCCAAAAACTACTGTAGGGTAGGCATCTTGCCTGCCTTTTATCTACTGTAGGGTAGGCATCTTGCCTGCCTTTTATCTACTGTAGGGCAGGCATCTTGCCTGCCTTTTATCTACTGTAGGGTAGGCATCTTGCCTGCCTTTTATCTACTGTAGGGTAGGCATCTTGCCTGCCTTTTATCCGATTGTGAGGCTCTGTCTAAGGAAATTAAATAACTTGAGTATGTGGTTGGTTGTTTCACCCTTGGGCTTGAAAGCAGGCTAGAAGCCTGCACTACTTTATTAAAATTTCATTCCTAATGAAATAAACCGGTTTTTTCGTGGAAAAACCCGGTTTTTTGTATGACAATTGGGTAATTACTGAAACAGTTTATTCCTGATCAGTAATACCTAATTCTCGCAATCGGGCAGCCAGTCGATCAGCTCTTAATCGTTCTATTTCAGCCCGTTGTCGTTCAATTGCTACTAATTCTTCAGGCCAAGGTAATATTTGATTGTCTTGATTCCACCAACGTAGCCAATAGCCAGTTAAATTCATCCGACTTCCTTGCCATACTCCTAATGCCAGATTCATGCTACTAATAAAATAACGTCCTTGGGCATCAGGTTTTCGTAATTGATAACGTTTATCTTGCAATTCCCGAACTTCTAAAACCCCCGTTAAAGGATAAAAGATGACATAAATAGGGACTTGCAAAATCTGTTCATAGAAATACCACTTTCCGAAAGGATAGTAGGGTGTTAAAGAATATTCACCGCCATCGGTTTCCGAGATAAATTCCATCACGATCGCGGGTATATCTCCCTCTAAACGAGGAGTATAACTACGTCGAGTTTGATTAGTAGATATCGGAAAAACCTGGGGAATATAAAACCAATCCGGGGCTTTAACAACAGTTTTGCCATCGACATTCGCGCATAAACCCAAGTTAGTGCCGATCAACATAGTAGGGGTAATAAAATTCGCCAGCCCTAAACTTTCACTCAGGGCAGTCCCCAGGAGTGGTTGCTGAAGATTATCCACAGGATCATCGGGTAGGAGAAAGTTATCGGGGAGTTTTTCCCAAGTGACACAGAGGAGTCTTTGGGTAGGAGTAATTGTCATATTTATTCCTTTTTGCTCTGTGAAGCGCGATAGCCTTCGGCTCAAGCGCAGCTATCGCGTTTAATTTATTATAATATTTCCTTGGGGAGAGTGGCACAAGCGCGATCGTGTCTGAGGCATTTCCCATTGACAAAATTAATGTTATAATGTCAATATCAAGATGAAAAACTCAGTTTCTCTATCGCGACTTGAGTGATCAAATTACTCATTACCAAAATTATGCACAATATTCCCCAAATAATTGCCGAGGAACTTTCCCTCAAACTCTCCCAAGTCAATAGTGCTCTCGAACTCTTTAAAGAAGGCGCGACAGTTCCCTTTATCGCCCGTTATCGTAAAGAAAAAACAGAATTATTAGATGAAATTCAATTACGCGATATCTCCGAAAGATTTACCTATCTTACGGAATTACAAGATCGTCAAAAAACTATTTTAGATTCTATTTCTAATCAAGGTAAACTGACTGATGAATTGAAAGCTAAAATAGAAAATTGTCTGCAAAAAAATGAACTAGAAGACTTATATCTTCCCTATAAACCGAAACGTCGCACACGCGCTATTATCGCGAGAGAAAAAGGCTTAGAAGCTTTAGCTACATTTATTAAATCTCTCAATCTGCCTACGGCAAAACCCGCGTCTTTTTCCGAAGAAGCCACGAAATATATCTCCGAAGAAAAGGGCGTAAAAACCGCAGAAGAAGCCCTCAAAGGCGCGTCCGATATTTTAGCAGAAGAAGTCTCAGAAAAAGCCGAAATTCGTGCCTATTTACGAGATTATTTAATGAATTCCGGTGTATTTGTATCACGGATCAAAGAGGATTTTCCCGAAGGTTCGACTAAATTTGAAATGTACCGTAATTATCAAGTCTCCGTGAAAAGCATTCAACCCCATAATATGTTAGCCCTATTCCGGGGAGAAAATGAAGGAGTTGTCAATGTTGATTTATCCTTTGATGAAGCTTTTATTTTGAATTATCTCGAAGCTCACGAAGTAAAAACCAAAATTCCCGAAGTCAAAGACTTTTATCGTGTCATGTTGAAAGACGCGTTTAACCGCTTAATGAAAACTTCTCTAATTACGGAAGTACGCGCCGATCGTAAAGCTTACGCGGATCTGGAATCCATTAAAACTTTTGAAAGTAATTTACGGGAATTATTACTATCTTCACCCGCGGGCATGAAACCGACTTTAGCCATTGATCCGGGTATTCGTACTGGGTGTAAAATATCCATTCTTGATCAAACGGGTAAATTCTTAGAAAATCATACCATTTTTATTCATCAATCCGATAGTCAACGTCAACAAGCTGTGAAAACTTTACAACGTCTTATTACTCAGTATAAAATTGAGTTAATCGCGATTGGTAATGGTACAGGATCGCGCGAAACGGATGAGTTTGTCGGTAGCGCGATCGCGCCTTTAGAGAAAAAACCGATTAAGGTGATGGTGAATGAATCAGGCGCGTCTATTTATTCAGCCAGTGAAGTCGCGATACGAGAATTTCCCTCATTAGATGTTACCGTCAGAGGTGCAATTAGTATCGGACGACGTTTACAAGATCCTCTCGCGGAATTAGTAAAAATCGACCCCAAATCAATTGGTGTCGGACAATATCAACACGATGTCGATCAAAAATTACTGAAACGGAAACTCGATGAAACCGTCGAAAGTTGCGTTAACTATGTCGGAGTTGACTTAAATACCGCGTCCCAAGAATTATTAACCTTTGTATCAGGAATGAGCGCGACGGTAGCCAAAAATATTGTTAGTTACCGTAACGAAAATGGCGCGTTTAAAAATCGTCGTCAACTGTTAAAAGTACCCAAATTAGGGCCAAAAGCATTTGAACAAGCCGCGGGGTTTTTGCGGATTCGTGGGGGTGAAAACCTCTTAGATAATACCGCGGTTCACCCCGAAAGTTATGGAGTTGTGGAAGCGATCGCGAAGGACTTAAATGTATCCTTAAAAGACATAACACAATTATCGCAAAAAGTCAAGAATATTGACTTAAAAAAATATGTCACAGAAAAGATAGGGGAACCGACATTGCGTGATATTATCAAAGAATTAGAAAAACCGGGACGCGATCCACGGGATGAGTTTAAATACGCGACATTTAAAGAGGGAATTAACGAGATTTCCGATTTAAAAGAGGGGATGGAATTGGAAGGAATAATCACCAATGTGGCTAATTTTGGCGCGTTTGTTGATATTGGAGTACATCAAGATGGTTTAGTGCATATTTCCCAACTCGCCGACAGGTTTATTGATGATCCCAAACAGGTAGTAAAAGTCGGACAAGTGGTAAAAGTGCGGGTTTTAGAAATCAATGAAAAATTAAAACGCATTAGTTTAAGTATGCGATCCTCGGAGCGGCCCAATAATGACCCCAAACCGCGTAATCAACAATATGAAAGAGGGGCTACTTTGGCCGATTTAAAAGCCAAATTTAACCGGAAGTAAAGAGAAAGCGCGATCGGGATTCTTTTCATAATAATCGAAAAGAAATATGGAAAGGGCAGTTTCACCCGTAAGGGCGGGTTCACCTGTATCTTCAAAACATAACGAGAATAAAGGTTAACCCACCCCTAACAACTGTAATAATACCGTGATAATATAATGGGAATACGATTTTCAAGGTGGCATTACTTTTCCCAAGTGGTATGAGGTTAAGACTATTAAAAAAGCTTAGAATCATACTCTTGATACCAATACCGAATTACTAATAAGGCCCCTCTAATTAACTTATCCCAGTTTTCATCATCTAGTTGAAATTCTTGATTCGCAGGTCGATAATGGACAATGGAGTTACGAATCTTATAAAAAAATTCTCCCAGACTTCCTTTTTCTTGAGAATGAATAGCTTTCTTAACTTCACGAAAAAGTTGTCTAGCCTCTTCAGGAGAACCTTCAATAAGTTTGTTGAGTGTTTCATCTTCCTTTGGTTTCCATCCCAGAGAATTTTCCATCTCAGCCGACAATTGCAGTAGGGGAATTACAATATTTAACTTTTGGCAGAGTTCATCTAATCGAGAGATGGAGAAGATTCTCTCTATACATCGGTAAACGTCTAAAAAAGAATATTTCCAGTAAACAGAAGTTAAACTTAAGACTAAATTTTCATAAGGCACACTTTCTGAGGCTTCTAAAAATAACTTTTCGTACACCAGAAGAGTCTCTTGCGAAAACTTTAAAAATAACTTTTCACAGTTTTTACTGAGATAAAAACCAGACAATCTCTCTATTTTTTCACCCTTTAAGGGAGAATTATCTACAATTTGATATACAAGTAGTGGCTCAAAAAAATCATAAAAAACTTCAAATTCATGTCCATAATAGTCAGATTCAATGGGATATAAGACTTCATTGAGTATGTAATATGGATTTACTTTCGGACGAATTGCCACCTTTAATTCAAACAATAATGCTGTCACAATTCCTGCATTAAGCTCAATAGGAGTAATAACTTCCTCTTCGGCAAAAGTTACTACATCATTCTCCTCCCATCCGATAACCACAAAATATTCTTGGGAGTCAAATTCAATAGACGCGGTGATCAGATTAGGTAAAATTGGTTTTCGTTTTAAACATTTTAACTCTTTTAACCATCTTTTCTCTTCCTCATTGGTTTTAATGAATCGTTTGCCTGGAAGAATAGCCTCACTAATATTACTTTTTTCAACAAAAGTAATCAAAGCAGAAAAGATAAATTGATTAGCTTCTATCATATTTCTTGACATAGGCTATTAATAATAATAAGCTATCCAACAAGGAGTCATCGTTGGTAGTTCAAAATTTGCCTCAACTAATACATGAAAAGCCTTTAAAAAAAATTCTCTTTCAAAATCTCCCACTTTCCCTGATTTCTGAACAATTAACTCATTTAAAGTCTGAAAATCTAAAAAATCCTCTATTTCTTCTTTCTTCATGGCATTAAGTCTTTCTATGAACTTATCAAAATTCTTCTTAATATTATCCCAGTTTGAGCTTTCTTCTTTTGGTGTATAATGAACTCCGGGTCTGCCTAGTACCTTCAATGCTATAGCTGTCACAAAGCCAATTCTCGCGGGTTGACTATCAAATAAGTCTTTTCCCGTATTAAAGCGATTTTTTTCAGGATTATTTGGCTGATATTTATCGAATAATTTATCTAGTTCACCTAGATATAAAAGAACATCATAAAAAATATTGGTAAAGTTTTTATCAGCTACAGATTGAATAAAATCCTGCTTGGTAAACTCATCTGCGAGACGCTCTTTTGTGTCAATTTTTTCTTTGCGTGTGCCGAAGACTAAATATAGCTCTATAAGCTGATCACCTTGAAATTGTCCGGCTTTGACACGACGTTTTGATTCATCAATCTCTAAGACTTCGATCGCGGTTACTTGTTCTTTTATTTCTTGAATAATAGAGCGAAAAACGGTCTCAATTTGTCTTCTCAAATTCCAAGGAACTTGCCCCGTATTAAGGACGAGCATCCGATAGATTAAACCATTAGTATTACTCGCGATCCAGTATTCAACGCGAATAGAGCTATATAGTAAGTGTTGATTATGATTTATCGCTTCTAATAATGCCGTTGTTCTTTGCATTCCATCAATGATAGAAATACTTTCCGGGGTTATTTTTTTGCGTATTTCTGGCCAGGAATTTTCATCAACATTTGCTAATGGCATAACCACACCTAAGACAATAGGAGGCAAGACAGTACCCAGCCTTAAATCTTCAATCATTCGTTTTCTGATGCGGATCGCGGTGCTGGTTTTTAAAGCCTCTCTTTGGCCTTCAATGCCACCACGATTTTTATAGGCACTGTTGATTATATCCAGGTATTCGCCTACAGTTAATTCAGTCATAACTGAATAACAGTTGACTCTTTCATCTTTGAGAATATTCATCGGATGCGCTCGTTTTTTTCCTCAGTGATATTACAGTATAACATAAAATAAAAGATATGAGAGATTTATGGGATGATGAAGATTAAGCTAAATCCATTGCTATCAATCGGGCAGGGCGAAGCCTGTCTAAATCTTGGTTGATCTGATAAATTTGTCGCCGGAATGCTATGTGCGGCGCCCAGGCTGAGTCGCGGCGCACACGGGCTTGCGCCAACGCCAACGCCCCTCCGAGAGAAAACCCGATCGCGCATCCTCTTGAGTCGGGCTAAATCGGCTTAACCAAACTCCTCTCAATATCGGCTAATGTCGCACAACCACTTAACGCGATCGCGACATCTAATTCATCCTTTAATAATTCTAAAACATGACGAGCACCCGCTTCCCCATTTACCGCTAATCCCC
>JBEDKD010000191.1:0-6101 GCA_041172365.1 Cyanobacteriota bacterium
ATTGGGGAGTGGGGAATAGGTGATTGGGGATTGGGGATTGGGGAGTGGGGACTGGGGAATAGGTGATTGGGGATTGGGAAGTTTCCTTCCTCCCCGTCTTCCCCGTCTTCCCCGTCTTCCCTCTCTTCCTTCTTCCTTCTTCCTTCTTCCTTCTTCCTTCTTATTAAAATTTCTGGCCGACAAAAACAGAGCGGACCTCACTACCTTTACGAATAACAGCCTCTTGGTTTTTCACCTCAGCTAAAGTCCATCCACTCGCGCCAATAGTTTCACCGACATAGAAACGACGAGCAACTCCTTCCACTTCAAATAACGCGGCAGAGCGATCGCCTAATTCTAAAATACCGACTAAAGTATGATTAGAACCCACAGCTTGACTAGGAGTAGCTGAAGGGGTGGTAGAAATTGCCGCGCTAGGAGTCACTGGAGAGGAGGGAGACTGTGACGCGGGGGAAACCGAAATACTCGGTTGGGGTGCTGCTTGGGGTTGAGGAATGGGTTGGGAGGCCACGATCGCGCTTTTCGAGGGGATCGATGCCGTCGCGGAAGGAGAAGTCGAGGGTGTTTTTGTTTGTTTAGAGGTTGTCGTTTTAACTGGTTTTGTCGTGGTAGCCACCGTTGACGAGGTAGGCGTTTTCATCGTAGGAAACATTTTTGGCAAAGCCGCGATCGCTCTACGGGAAGGCGAAACAGAAGGAGTCGTCGCGGTTTTGGGATTCGTCATCGAGGGGGGAAGAATTACCACCTGAGCCGGGGGGTTCGGGGCATTGGGGCGAGAAGTTTGTTGCTCGATCGCGTCTGCCAAACGATTCAGCACAGGCCCCAAATTATTATTAGCCCCAGTTGTCATCCCAGGGACAATAAGGGTAGGTAAATTACTAGAAGGAGTAACACCCGCAGAATTGGCAACAGTTTGGCCGGTTTTTGGGGATGTCCCTTGGGCTACCTGTGGTTGATCAAGGGAGTTGAGCGATCGCTGGATATAATCCACAAAATTTTCATCCGCCTCCGCTTTTGCCTGAGCTTCCGCTAAAGATTTAGGATCACTTGCCACAGAAGTAGTTTGCCCAACCGGTGAAACGCGATCGCGAGTAGCTGCCCATAACCCTAAAGTTAACAACACCGAAGCACAAGCCGCCCCTAAGAAAATTTTGTCAAAAGATTGACTCACCTGTTGCTTTTGGACAGCAATTTTCACCTGACGGGCGATCGCCGCATCATCAACAAACTTCTTCTCCTCCTGACGAGGAAACATCCCCGGAGGTAGGACAATTTGAGGAACAGTAACAGATTTAAGAGAGATAACATCCGGTTTGAGGGGTTCCGTCGGCAATGTACCCCCATCCAAAATTCTATCAACATCCTCAAATAAATCATCCATTAACCTTTCGGCGTACAATTCCACAGAAAGGGGTTCTGCCTGATTCGTCTGAGACGATGACTCCAAAAGTTGGCGATTATTTATGACATTCTGAACCATAGTTGTTTTTCACTCCCACGCGTTTACAACCCCAGTTTTCTACTTATTGAGCTATTTTATGGGATATTTTCAATAATTCCTCTTACCAGTATTACCTAAACTGCCGATTTTGCTCCCCTTTTGTTAACAAACTTTAAGAACTTTCACCACAAAAAAGAAAAATCTATTTTTATCGCCTATCTACACCGATAACTATCACACTTGTTTGTTTTTGTCAACTATTTGCAACAAAAATTTATATCTTCTCAGAGCAGAATGAAGAAGAAATGAACCACAAAGGCACAGAGGGCACAGAGAAGGAAGAAGGAAGAGGGAAGAAGGAAGTTTGTAGGGGCGAAGCATGACCGCAGATAAGTTATTGGTTACAATCAGGGATTTAATACGGTCATGCTTCGCCCTTCGCCCTAGGATATGATAGCAAAACCCAACGGGAGCATCTCACATTTGCCAAAAAAACTGTAGTGGGAGCGTCTCGCTCCCTAGTTGGCGTAGCCGTAGGTTGGGTTGAGCGATAGCAAAACCCAACCGACAAAAAATGACGAAGGTATGGACAAAAGAAACCGGGTTTCTCACTTTAAACTGTTGCGGGAAATGAGAAAATGGTTAAAGAAACCCGGTTTCTGCCAAGGAAGAAGGTGGTAGGTTTTGAAAACTTAAAACCTAACACCCAACACTTTAAGTTATGATTTAGCAAGTGTGGCAGATTGTTGACGACCGCGTAATTCCAAATAAATCAATAAAGCATTAATATCGGAGGGATTTACCCCCCCAATTCTCGCGGCTTGTCCGAGAGTAAGAGGCTTCACTTTGGTTAATTTCTCGCGTGCTTCCATAGATAAAGTCGGAATCGCGTGATAATCTAAATTCGGCGATAATTGTCGATTTGATTGACGGGCGACTTGATCAATTTGATTTTGTTGTCGTTGCAAATAACCCGAATATTTAATATCTATTTCTGCCTCTTCTTTTTCTACTATATTTATCGCCGAATTCCCTAATCCATAGTGTTCTAAATCAGCATAACGGAATCCGGGGCGGCGTAACAAATCGGCTAAAGTAATTGAACCTTTAATCGCTTGATTTGTCGCGGCAAAAATCGCTTTACCAATATCATCATGTTCCTTAACTCTGGTGGAGTATAAACGTTCTTTTTCCGCGATGATATTTTGTTGCTTGCTTTGAAATAACTCCCAGCGACGATCATCAATTAAACCTATTTCACGCCCTAATGGAGTCAGACGTTGATCGGCATTATCCGAACGTAAAATTAAGCGATATTCGGAGCGACTGGTTAACATTCGATAGGGTTCGCGTAAGTCTTTGGTACACAGATCATCAAGTAAAGTACCAATATAACTTTCCTCACGGGGAAATACTATCATCTCTTGATTTTTGACAAAACGAGCCGCGTTAACACCCGCGACAAAGCCTTGTGCCGCGGCTTCTTCATAACCCGTAGTCCCATTAATTTGACCAGCACAAAATAACCCCTCAATTTTCTTAGTCATTAAGGTAGGATAACATTGAGTTGCAGGTAAGTAATCATATTCTACCGCGTAAGCCGGACGTAACATCACACAATTTTCTAAACCCGGAAGACTGCGTAACATTTGCACTTGTAATTTTTCGGGTAAACCTGTAGAAAATCCTTGGATATAAAGTTCAGGAATATCTCGCCCTTCGGGTTCAATAAAAATTTGATGACTTTCTTTATCAGCAAAGCGAACGATTTTATCTTCGATACTCGGACAATAGCGAGGACCTTTAGCATCTACCCAACCGCCATAAACAGGAGAAAGGTGTAAATTTTCTCGAATTAAACGATGAGTTTCTGGGGTAGTACGAGTGAGATGACAATTCATTTGTTCTCGTTTTACCCAAGCTTGAGGATCGAAACTAAACCAGCGGATTTCTTCATCGGGGGGTTGCACTTCCATTTTACTATAATCAACGGAACGCTTATCCACACGCGCGGGAGTTCCGGTTTTTAAACGTCCGGTTTCAAAGCCTAAACGGTTAAGTGTTTCTGTTAAACCTACCGCGGCAAATTCTCCGGCTCTTCCCGCGTCCATTGATTTGTTACCTACCCAAATTTTGCCTCCTAAAAAAGTGCCTGTTGTCAGAATTACGGCTTTACATCCGAAGGCGACACCGAAGTAGGTTTCTAGGCCGATAATTTCTTCATTTTTGCCTAATACTAAGTCTGTTACCATGCCTTCACGGATGCTTAAATTGTCTTGATTTTCGACAATATTTTTCATTACCGCGGTATATTCCCGTTTATCGGTTTGAGCGCGTAAAGCCCAAACTGCGGGACCACGAGACGCGTTTAATACTCGTTTTTGTAAGTAAACGCGATCGGCCATTTTGCCAATTTCTCCCCCTAGGGCATCGACTTCATTTACTAATTGAGTTTTGGCGGGTCCCCCCACGGCGGGGTTACAAGGTTGCCATGCAATTTTATCAATAGTTAGGGTTAGTAAAAGGGTGCGACAACCGAGACGGGCACTGGCGAGCGCGGCTTCACAACCGGAATGCCCCGCACCCACTACGATGATGTCAAAGTCATCTTGAAAGTCCATAGGATTTGTTGTCATAATCGCTGAGATGAAGTAAAATAATAATAAGAGTGAAAAAAGTTAAGTTAGATGAAGTCCGGTTAAATAGACAGAATAACCCTAGGGGTGGTAGGGGCGCGATCCCCGTGCCCGTCTTTGCCAGGACAATATTAAAATCATAGCAGAAATATGAATCGGTGAATGCTTTGCTCTATGAGCGAATATTTTAACTAGAAATCATAGAGCTAATAAACCAGCCCTTCCTCAATATTATCGCGGTTCTCACAAAGATGGAGTATGCCGAAAAACAGTATTTTCAAGCTTTTTCCGTTTAAATCTATACCTCCATAATCCAAGAACTGTTATATTACCACCAAGGCACTAAGACACTAAGATTTATGATATTACCACCAAGACACTAAGACACTAAGAGAGGTTCTGGTATAGCCTTTTGACTAAAGATGGAGTATGCCCAAATCCAGTGTTGTCAAGGGTTTTAAGTTTAAATGAATACCTCCATAATCCCAGAAGTGCTATATGATTAATCAACCGGACTTGATATTAAGCAGTTACGCATTTAAAAGTCCTGGTATAACTGGCTTGAAGCCGGTGACAAGCGGGATGCTTGTCCTAGTTTATGTGGTTTAAATAGGTCCCTTGCTTACACCGCAGAAGGGGGAAAAACACTCGGATAAGCTTGCCAAATCTTACCGATAAATTCCCGCAATTTACGATGAGCAAGAATCGCATCTTTGCCATCAGTATCATCGAAAGAATGTAATTCCATTAAAAACGGAATCACTTCCGTATCCAACGCGACGCGAAATAAACTCAAAGGCCACAATAAATCAGCCCCATCGCGTAAATCCAATAAAGTATGTTCATCATCAGATATCAAATTTACCAACATTAAAGGGCGTACCCAACACAATTGCCGGGAAGTCACGACTTGAATCACTTCTCCGTAGAGATACACCCCTTCATATTCCAAACAAACAATCTGATTTGGCTGAAAATCAAAATCAGAATCCATAGAAGCTAACGGGACTAAATCAAAACAGCGTTTTTCTGATTTTATCACAAGGTGGGATGCTCTACAATACAAAGGCTCAGATTTTTGCAAGAGAAAAAAGGAGTGATGGCTAAAGCCACACTCCGAAAGTCAATACAAGTTAAGGCAAAAATAAAATATGGTGAGTAACAAAAACCAAGAATGGTGTTATTTTCTTTAAATTTGATCAATAAATTTCAAGGCATTTTCTAAATCATTGGTTAGTAAGGGGGCTGCTTTTTTGAGGGAGCCATTGCCGTAATCGGCAACGGATAAAGGTTTCCCGATAATAACTTTGACTCGACTTCCCCAACGGGGTTTTTGATTTTGATAATGAATACTCATGGGGACAATTTTAACATCCATGCCTGGGTTGCTTAATTCGGCTTGAATGGCTAATCGTGCTAAACCTTGTTTTAAGGGGTGAACTTGATCATCTTGAAAAATATTACCTTCGGGAAAAATTACTAACATTTGTTGTTCTAATAGTAATTCAATGCCATGACGCAGACTCGCGATCGCGGGACTTTTCGGATTAATCGGAAAGCCACCTAAACCACGAATAAACCATCCTTGTAAACCCTTGACTTCATCACTTGTCACCATAAATCTTAAATCTCTACCTGTGACATAACGGCCTGTGGCATAAGGTAAAATTAAAGCATCCCAGCGGGAGCGATGGGTGGGTGCTAAAATAACGGGTCCTTCTGTGGGCAAATTTTCCTGGCCGATTACTTCTATTCCCCCTGAAAAATAAGAGGGAAGTACCAAAAAACGACCCAGGGGATAAGCAATTTTGGCTAACCAAGGTTTAATATGAGACGCGATCGACGTTACTTCCGCAGACTTTTCCATGAGGAAATTCGATGGATTTAAGTTAAGTGTCATCATAGTTTTGTCCCTCTCAGTAATTTACTCTCTTAATGACTTGTTGACTATCACTGTAAGGGGTTTCTCAACGCGATCGCGCCCTCTGAGGGACACTTCCTTGATTGTCATTGGGGATTGGGGA
>JBEDKD010000192.1:0-13847 GCA_041172365.1 Cyanobacteriota bacterium
AATATTTGTTAAAATTAATCCGGGTGCATCTCATTTTTTCCAATTCTGTTGGGGCGAAGAATTCCGGCAGATCAGATTTTGGTGACAACTTGGGGTTAATTACCGGAATGCTTCGCCCCTACCGGGCGCTCCGGCTCCGCCAACTTTCAAAAGTGAGATGCACCCATTAATCACGTTTTACCAACATCATCACGAAGCCATCATTTCCTCTGGCAAAACATAAAAATCGACATCAATTTCAGCATTTAACTGATGCACTTTATCAATAATAGACTTATCAAAATGAATAGCAGGAACACTTCCACTTCGATAATAAATCACACAAGCAATTTCCGCCTTATAACACTTAGATAACTCTACCAAAGGTAGCCATCCGCGTTGAAGTAATGCCAAAATAGATTTAAGATGCTCCTCTAAATCCGCCGTTTTTTCTACAGAGGAATAAACACTCCAACCACTATGTTTTTTGCGAAGTTTAGCCCGGAGATTAATTAAATCTCCCACTCTCCAAGTTTTAGTCGGTATAATCCCCGTTTTAGCTGTAATTTCTTCAGGATCAAGCTCCTTGCCAATCAAAGAAAAATAAGCATAAATTTCTGATTCCATAAAAAAATCCTTTTTCCTATTAAAAATCATTAATATTCAAACCCGTGGCTTCTCCCGAACACCCCCCCCCTTTAGGCTTAACATAAATATTACCTTCCCTGTCTTTATAGAGGTCTTTCTTAGAAGCAGATTCTTCATTTTTTAGTTCATGGATGTCGATCGCTCCCCTTTTTAATTTATCAATTTCTTGCCCAGTGAGAAGCTTATCCTGTCTCCAGTTTCGCTCCTCTTCACCATTTATTAAGTCTTGTTTTGTCATTGACACTCCCTAAAAAATCAGAAGGAGATTTGAAAAAAATCTCAAATCTCCCTCCTTTTTACCCAAATAATCGTTGTTGCCCCTCCTGTCTTTCCTTACCCAGAAAAATATCACGAGTCCCCTTGGGAATATAAATCCATCCCAAATCCTGTAAACGAGTCGTTAAATTAGAAATACTCACCCCTAACTCATCTCTAATTTTGTATAAATTAGACCATTTTGTTAAATCTTTCCCCTCCCTTTTCTCTTCCAAAATCGATCGCGGCATTAACAAACACCCGGCAAAATACTGGGCTTGCCATTCAATAGACGCGATCTTTGTATCCGCACCTCCACCCCGACAAACGAAAGGTTCTTCCCTTGTCTCATTGTTGCCAAAATTGCCCAGATTTAAGGTTAATTGTCGGGTAATGCCATCCGCTTCATCTTGGTTAATATGTAAGATCCAATGACCGATTTCATGGGCGATCGTTGACTCGATAAAACCTTGGGGTTTATTCAAAATTTCTTCGTTAATTTCGACTAACCTCTCCGTCGGTAAAATTCGTGCCGCGATCGCGCCTTCCTCATCAGCAGGAATAGAACTCCATAACACCCCTAAATCTAAAAAATCAGCCACCACTGATGCCTCAAATGGCCATTTCGGCGCAAAATTAGGCGTTTGTTGCATCCTCAATAACAAATCATTCGCCCGTTTTTCTATCGACTCTTTGCGATAGTATCTATAGGGCTTTAAGATACTCACCTTCGTTGGCCCCCATCCCACTAGAAGATTTTAAAGTGGCAATTTTGCTGGTAAAAAATCACGATTGTCTATGTGATAAATTTCTGAAAAGTCAAACTACTTATTTAGCAAATTACAGATAAATTACGTCACAATAAACAAGAGTTCGACTTGTCAGAAACAGCATTAATCATCGACGGAATTTTTAATCCAATTCGGATCATCCTGAATGCGACGAAATAACGCCAACATTTCCTTCGGATTTTGTTTCAACAGCGTCTCATATTGTTGCGGAATCCTTCCCGCGAGGAATATTAACTCCTCTTCCTCGATATCCAAACTCCGCGCTAACGCCCTGATCACGTCCTCCTTCGGTGCATAGTCGGCGCGATCGTTTTCCAGTTTGGACAAATAGGTGAAATCTACACGAAGTATAGATGCCAACTCACGTTGTGAGTATGCTTTGTCCTTACGCGCATCTCGAATCCGTTTACCAAATGTCTGTGTCACGATAGTTACCCTCCTGTAAGCATTCTAGCCTTTTTTGAAGAAAAGTTCAACAAAAGACTTGACGATTAAATCAACACAGGTTAGGATAGGTCTAGTTGATGAATGAATCAACCCAGAGACTCCACTAATAGGGGTAAAAGTCGAATATAACCCAGTAAGCACACTATATATAGTGTGTGAGGGGGGCTAGTCGCGAGTAAAGGAGAACCACGATGCTGAAAACATGGACCGATACCCACTATCAACTTGATGACGAGGACTGGCTTTACATCGCGCCCCATGAAGATCAGGGTTCCGCGTCCTTAGTGTGTCCGGGTTACGCCCGTGATGGCGAAGGTTTCAGCATCCACTTCACGATCGCGCATATAAAGACGTTAGAGAAATTATTGGGAGTTTTACGCATTTTGAAAGCGCAAGAAGAAGCCCTTTTTGATGAGTATAAATATCCCGAAATTTCCTCTAATCCCTATCTAATTCGCTAATCCAAATCAACAAAAAACAAAGGAAAAAACCATGACTAAGACATTAGAAAAACCGACCATTTCTGTCTTTGGTGCGAAACCGAAAGAAGCCTTACTCGTTCCCGAAATTCCCATCACGGTACGCAACAATTGTCAATCAGGACAATGGACGATCGGAGACAGCGATTATGGTTCCAAAGCATCAATAACCATTCTCAAATTTAGCAAATTTTTCGGCAGTTTAGGACAAACATCCCACACTTTATGGGGGCAATTATGGTTTATCTCCGAATCAGGAGAATTACCCCAAGGCGTGGTGATGGTGACTTATATCAAAAACCGGAGTTTGAATGATTTTAACCGCGTTGTGGCCTCGGTTCAAGCCCGTGGAGTGGAACCGGCTACGGGGATTTTTGTACCAGAATTTGTCAAACATTCAGGCCAAAAACCCGATGATAATGGGATAGTAAAACCCATCAATTATTACGCGTTAAAATGGTCATGGAATGAGCGCACGGACTGGTCTATTTTAGAACAAGCTGCGGCGGTTTTAGCCGATCCGAGTAATCAATCTCGTATGATTGATTTAGAGAGCACTCGTCACATGATTTGTTTAGACAATTTACCGCCCCATGAAATTGCTTCTTTAATGGCGGCTCATGGGGAACAACCGGAGGAAATTCACAGTTTAAATGCACAGAAAGACGCGATACTTACTTCTCGAAATACCGCGATTCTTCCTGGGGTAATTAATGTGACTGAATCCACCGCGGCTTAAACTCTTTTTTTCAGTCTTTTTCGTAGTACAAGTTGATTGTTAACAGACATCTCCAACAACTATTGTGGCTCCGGCATTAGCCTGCGATTGACATGATTTTGGGGATATCTCTAAGGAATGAAAAATTAATAAAGTAGTGCAGGCATCTTGCCTGCTTTCCGGCACATATAGGCGAAACTACTAACCAAATAGTCAAGTTATTTAATTGCCATTCCTAACAAGCAGGATGCTTGTACTACTTTCTGGAGCTAGGGGCAAAGAAACCGGGTTTCTAGCTCCTTTAACCCCTGCCAATCATCATCCACAAAAAAAGCAACTTTCCCGAAGGGGATAAGGCAGAAATGTAAAGAAATTTAGTGGGTTACTAAGACAAACCTGTTAGTCAGTTATAATTGTCTTATGCCTAAAACTAATTTTCAAGTTCAGTCCCAAATCAACATTCTTGAAAGCCAAGGAAACCTCTATGACATTCACCGCGCCTAAAGATAGTAAAACGAAAATCTTACAATCTTTTCAGCAAATTTTAGCCGAGCGCAAAAAGATTGCTTCCAAAGTGGAAACTAAAGAGGAAGAAGCCGAAAAAGCTAAGAATAAAGAACTCTTAGAAGTGGCTTCGACTTATACCATTGATACCATTGTTAAAGGATTAGCCGATCTTCAATTAGATTTTGGTACTATTATCAATGGACTTTCCGATAAGTTAAATACCGAATCCTCTAAGTTAGACGAATTACGCAAAGCGATCGCGATCGAAACCGAACATCGGCAAGAATTACAACAAATTCGGATAGTTGCAGATGCCCTGCACATTTTAACCCAAGAGCATCAAGAAAAATTACATACCTTAGAAGAAAACGCGACACAGCAACGAGAAATGATCGCGAAAGATACCCTAGAAAAACGCAAAGCTTGGCAAAAAGAACAGGCAGACTTTGAAACAGCTTTGCAAGAGGAAAACACCTTAATTACCAATACGCGACAAAAAGAAGAAGCGGATTATCAATATACCTTAGAGCGTCAGCGCAAAATAGAAGTCGATAACTATGAAGAAGCCAAACGAAAATTAGAACGTGAATTGCAAGAATCCACGCGGGAAAAAGAGAAAAATTGGGTCGATCGCGAGAAGTTTTTAACAGATCATCAAGCCGAATTTGAAGAAAATCAAAAGAAAGCCGAGACTTTTGAGGAAGAGTTAAAACAAGCTTACACTAAGGCGAAAGAAGAGGCAATTCAAGAAGTCACGCGTGAGGCGAAAGTGAAGGCCGATTTATTTGAGAAAGAGTGGGAGTCATCGAAGCAAGGCTATGAGTTAAGAGTGCAATCTTTAGAACAAACAATTGAGAAACAGTCTCAACAAATAGCCGAAATTTCTGCCCAATTGCAAGCCACAATGAAGCAAGCACAAGATTTGGCAATGAAAGCCTTTTCTAGCAATAAAGAATAAGCCGTTACGCATTTGTAATTCATAGTAAAACAGGCTTCCAGCCTGTGCGAAGACGGAGGCTTATCCTATTCTAGTAATAAAGAATAAGCCGTTACGCATTTAAAATTCATAGTAAAACAGGCTTCCAGCCTGTGCGAAGCAGGAGGCTTATCCTATCTGGTTTAAATGCGTATTAGCTTAGGACAAAATCAACCCAAAACTCACAAAAAATTGAAAGAAAATTCAGGAGAGGAAAAATGGTTAAGCGTGTGAGCGATAAGAATACTAAAGCCGAAATCTTGGAAGTTTATCAACAACTTTTACAGGAGAATGAGACATTAGAAGCACAACTTCAACAAGCTGGACTTTTTCCTTCTCCATCTCAGGAAAAATCAGCTCCAGTACAGAATAAAGAAATCACAATGGAGAGTCAAACCATGACATTGGCCACAACGGAACAAAAACGGATGCAGTCAACCATTGATAATTTAATGAAACTGCAATTAGGTTTTGGTAGTGCCGTGAGTGAATTATCGGAAAAATTGACCTCGGAAGCCTCTAAATTAGAGGAAATTCGCCACGGTGTTTCTCAAGAAATACAACAACTTAAAGAGTTACATAATTTGGAGGAAATTACCGAAGATACCTTAGACATTTTAATTGCACAATATGAAGAAAATGCGAAAACTTTTGCTGAAGAATTAGGCTCACGACGCGAGACGGTGGAACAAGAATTAATTGATTTACGCAAAGCTTGGAGTAAGGAACAAGAAGAACATCAACGAGTGATGAAAGAACGCGATGAGACTCATCAAAAAGCCCGTCAACGAGATGAAGAAACTTATCAATATAATTTACGATTAGAGCGCAATCTTGATCTGGAACAATATCAACAAAGTCAAAAGGGTTTGTATCAAGAATTGCAGGAATTTCGTCAAGCTCAAGAGAAAGCTTGGCAAGAGCGAGAAAACACGATCGCGGAGCGAGAAAAACTTTACTCCGAAGTCAAAGCAAAAGTGGAAGAATTTCCGAAAAAACTGGAAGAAAACATCAAAAATGGCAAACAAAACGGACAGAATATTGGTCATTATCAAGCCAAAATCAAATCCGATTTATATGGCAAAGAAGTCGAAGGGCAAAAACAATATTATGAGTTACGCATTCAAGCCCTATCACAGACAATTGAAAATCAAGAATCACGGATTGTCAGTCTCTCCAAACAACTAGAAGCATCCATGAAACAAGTGCAAGATTTAGCGGTTAAAGCCATTGAAGGCACATCTAATTCTAACTCTTTCCAAGCCATGAAAGAAATAGCATTAGAGCAAGCCAAAAACCCCCCGAAAAATAAATAATGACAAGTAGGGTGGGTAAGACGGTGATTATTTTTTCAGATCAGGGAAAAACTGGGGAGCCGTCTTACCCACCATCACCATATTAAAGAAGGGAGGTGAGGTGGGATTGTTTCAATTTGATACAACAATTTTCCCCAAACTACCCTACATTAGAGAAAAAAGTCCAGAGAATTTTTCCTAAACAAATATCGGGTTTTCCTGCCTAGTTAGGGTGGTTCGGGTACAATCATTTAGAAATGGAAATTAAATAACTTGAGCATAAGGTTTTTTGGGGAAGCCTTGAGAGTGAAAGCAGGCAAGATGCCTGCACTACTTTATTAAAATTTCATGGATTCGTGTCCCCCGGAATCGTTGATAATCCGACTATATTGGGGGATATTCTAGTTAGTTTAAACTAGCATCATCCTTTTTCAAAAGAGCAATAATTTCCGCTTTTTTGAGTCTAGAATTAATTTTAATATTCCGTTCCTCTGCCAGGGATTTCAGTTGAGGAATAGTCCTCTTATTATAGCTGGGGTACTTGCTCTCTTTTTCACTTGGCTTAACCGACTTTTTCCGTTCTAGTTGTTCTAGCTTACGGGAAAGAATATCTATCTTTTCGATGATGTCTTGTTGACTGCTCAACATTTTACTAGCTAGAGACTCTAACTGCTCTTGAAAACTTTTTTGAAGTTTCTCAATGCCAATTATTTCTGCACCAATGTTATCAGCTTTAACGGTTCTATTTTCCGCAGGTGGTGAGGATGGTAAACTGGTAGATTGTAATATATCCTCCATCTCTAATTTGATATCATTAACTTGATCATCTGTCAACGAAAAAGACCAAATCCAAAGCTTCTCAATACCAATTTCCTTCGCGACTAGACACCAATCAGCACCATAAACTACTTCATATTCTTCTTCCTCAGTGTATTGATCAGTAGGTCTGACGATCACAGGAATGAGATTAGTTTTGTGTGAAGTCAAACTATCAGCTAAATTCTGATATCTCTCTGGAGAAATATCTGAGATTGCTGATTCTGGGGGAACCGCAATCTGAAACGAATATATTTGACCGTGATTAATTTGTTCAATTCCTAAATAGGAGCGAATCCGATCGCGACGTTCTGATAAATCCATAATTTTATGATTCTCCTTGAGTAATTGAAATCAAGTGTTGAGCTAATTCCATATAGCGTTCAATTGCTTTCTCCGCGGCCTCTTTTTCTTGATATTTTAAACCATCCTCAAACTCAGCTTGGTAAAGTGGATAACCATAATCTTGACAAATAGAAAGGACATTGAGGCGCGGAATCCAAGTTTTTTCGGGAAAAAGTGGAATATAACTAGCTTCCCTTTTTTCGAGAATATCGAAAAGCCTTTGAGTCATTGTTGTATTAAAACCCGAGGATCTTTGATCGTACATACTCACAGCAATTCCGAGAATTTGTATTGGTTTTGACTCCCTCATTGCCGACACATCTGAAATTCTCTCTAACACATACTCTAAAGCACGAATAGGATACGCGGCTAATTGAGTGGGAATTAAAACCGCTGATGATGCCATTAAAGAAATGCCATTAATTCTACTAAAAGAAGGTGGTGGATCAATAAATACAAAGTCATAATTATGATTTCTGAGTTTTTTTTCAAGGACTTGATCAATGCCTACCGTTTGGTTAAGCGTTGTTTCCATTTGACTTAAACGAATATGGGAGGGGATGATATCTAATGAGATTTGGGATTCATGCCATTTTTTATGGATGATCGTATCTTCTAATTTTACTCTAGGATCTGTTAATAAATGTGTAATATCTTTGCGCCCTTGATCTTCCACTTCTAGGGGGTCAATTCCTAATCCCGTTGTCATATTTGCCTGTGCATCAACATCGATCAAAAGCACCCGTTTACCCTTGATACTAAGTGCAGACGCGAGGTTAATCGTGAGAGTCGTTTTACCGACACCGCCTTTATTATTAAAGACTGTAATGATCATTGACTTATTTCCTTGAAAAACCGTGGTCGTTTCTTCTGGCATAGTTACAGGATTTTCACCGGGGAGGGGGTTTCCTGTATCCAGATTAGTTAGTTTTTTTTTGAATAACCCAAACATCGCGGGATTGACAAATTTTTCAGCAAGTACAGGTACTAATTTTTGATGGATTTTCTCTTGGCTCTTAAAAAAAGCATGACTGACTTTCAAACCCATCTTTTTACAGAGTAAACTATAAAATGACTTGTAATTGTCATTATTAATTAACTCGATTTGGGAATATTCTGCTAGAGTTTCTATGTGGCCATGATAATTATACAAAATGCGAAATTGATAGCCATTGGTTAGTAGTCCCAAAAGTCCCCCTATTGTTCGCATATACCGATTAATTTGCCAAGTGGTATAGCCGATTTTTTTGTGGGGTGCTTTCGCTTCAATAACTAAATATGGTGGATAGGGACTAATGGCATTTTGTGGATGAACTTGATAGTCTAATCTTACTTTGCCAACGATAGCCTGTGCCTGCCAATCCTCTTGACTATAACCTAAGAGTAATAACAAAGGTATAATCACCTTGTTTTCTACATCTTCTTCACAACTATCTGGGGAGATCGATGTAAATAAATGAGAGAGTTTGGAACTATCTACAGTGGTCATTCCTACAGATCCATTATCTGGCTTTCTTTAGTTTAATGCCAAATGCGATCGCGCCTTTGGGATTCTTTACAAAAATTTACAGAAAAAGGAGGGACGATCGCATTTTGTCCCGTTTATGCTGAATGGGGGGGTATGTTATCAGGATTTGAGGTGCTCTGATGAGAAAAGATTTCCCCAAACCAGACATAAAACTCTTGATTTCTCAGTTTTGCCGCCGCTCTTTGACTTGGTGCGGCGATTTTATCACAGCCGCGATCGCGTTTTCTTTTGAGGATTTCATGGGTGAATCAATGGGCTCTGGGGGTTGGGGAGTTTAATGTGGGGACTCCTTGTAAAAAACTGCCTGTGAGCAGTAATACGGTTTGTGCATCTAAATTTCCCGTTGGTTTCATATTATTGGCTTCTTGAAATTGCCCGATCGCGCTCTTTAAATCATCACCATTTTCCGATGCTTTCACATATCCTAATTTCTTTAAATAGTCTATCGTTTCTTGGGTAGCTAAGGCGCGATCGCCTTTACGAAAAATGGGTACATATTCCTCACGCCAAACTTCGGCAAAACTTTTGCGATCTAATTCAAAAATTCTCCCTCTCGCGGGATCGCCAATCATAGCAAATTCGGAATTTAAACCTAATAAAGCTACCGCGTGAGGTAATTTTTTCCCTCGATCTAATAACCAAACCGCGAGCACACCCGGACGATTAATTTTTTGCATTTGTTCCCAAGTCGGTTTTAATTCTATCCCATCCATGTCATAACCTTTAGCAGCAATAATTAACTGTGCCATCGAAGTACCTAAACGACTGGTTTGTGCTAAACGGGCGACACTTGATTCCGTGGCATCAATTCCCCATAATCGTAAAATTGTCGCGAGAGCCGCGGGCGCACAACTACTATTAGAAGTTTGACGAAAAATGCCATTAGCTTGTAAATTATTGAATAATTCAGGATAAATTGGTTCTAAAAAATAAGCCTCTGCACTGCTTAAACCACCCAAACCGATTAAACCGATTAAAATCACCGCGATCGCGTCTTTTTTCGCGGTATGTAAAGCAATAGTTAAACCAATACCACAGACAGCCATCAACATCACGCGTAATAAAGTCCAACTGACTCGCATTCCGTAAAAACGCCATTCCACGGGAAAAGCTGGCATTTGTGGTAAATTTAAAGCCAACATTAATAAACCAATATAAAGGATAATAAAGAGGAAGCCAAATACTTCATTACCCTTAAATAAATCCTTCGCGGTGACACCCCTTCGTACCAGACCTTTTCCTAATTTTTGTCCCCAAATAAACAAAGGAGTTCCCAATAGTAAAGTTATCAGAATTTGTAACAACATATCAGGTGTTAGGTGTAAATAAACCCTGTTTTGGCATTTTCTAGTATAACATAAAAAAGACTAAGAAACCGGGTTTCTCTTAGATGCTTTGCACACAATTTTGATTTTGTTAAGAAACCCGGTTTCTACCCCAAGCCAAGAAACCCGTTTTTTCGTTGAGTAGGTGTGGAGGTTTTGCCTATTATACCTGGCATTTTATGAAATTTTGTAACAGGGATGGCAACATTTGAGTTTTTATGTTAGTTTTGAGTGGGTGGTTATTTCAAATCTTGATTTTATCTAAAATATTACCCAAAAAGGGCTCGGAGAATTACGTTTTAATTATTTATTGCGCGCAGAAGGTAAGAAGATGAAATTCCCAATATCAACCTCAATAGGACTGTTTATTTCTTCTTTATTTTTGGGTACAGTGTTCAGCCCTAATCAGATAGCTAAGGCTCAAAATTGTAACTATTATGCCGGTAAAGCCGTAGGTGGACAAAGCGTTAATGTGGACTTATGTTCTATTTCTAGGGCAAGTTATAAAAGTATTGATTTTGTTTATTACTTAGGAGAAAAGCGAGTAGAAAGTCAAGCTAATTGTGAGGCAGGGAATTGGACAACTTTTCCAGAGAAAACTATACATCGTCCTCAGTCTCCAGCTACTCAAAATATGTTGGATGTAGTTTGTCAGTATAGAAATCCAACAACTAGAGCCGGAGTCGCAATAGTGTTCGATCCGCCTTCTAATGTCAGAAAATATCCTAATGGAGAGGTTTTATGCTCAGTCAGAAGTCGCACTAATATCAATATTTACGGTTCTATCGGTGAATGGTATTACACCGATGTCTGTGGGCAAATAGGGGTAATTCACTCTAGTCAAGTTAGGTTTTAACTCTCGTCTCTCAGCCCGATCGCGCTTCCTTTAAAAATTCAAGTTGAGACGGGAAACCTATACAATAAAATGATTTTAGGACTTTTATTGTATAGATATTTGTCTAAAGGCCGCGAGTTAGAAAGAAAAAACAAATCCTAAATCAATACCATTGGCCGATACATTTAATCCTCGTTCTCCAAGGGTTCCTTTTTCTTTATAATCAAAACTATAGAAACGGTAGCCCGGACGAACTGAAAAACCCGGTGAAATATTCCAATCTAATCCTAGTTTGACATTAAAGGTAGAACCTAATCCCGAAATTCCAAATCCACTATAATCCGTCCACAATCCCACACCCAAATTTTGAGAAAATTGTAAAGCTATTTCACCGCCAATCATAGGGGCTAACCAACTGCGATTGATGGAAACTTGAGGCCCAGGACTTAAATCAATTTCTTGATAAAGACTACCATAACGCCCTCCCCCTAAAACCTTAAAGGCAAGAGAAGGATAAGGTTGTCCCGAATAGGAAATCGGAAGATTTTTGGAATCAGTCAAAGGAAGAGTGGCTACCTTCCAACCGACACCTAACGCGATCGAAGTGATATTGGTAGTAGAATAGATTTTGCGTCGTTCTTGATCGCGAAAATTGATGCTAGAATTTGTCCCAAAACCATAATACTGTCCATCAAAAAGAATCCCTAAGTTATTATTCCATGCTTGCCCTCGTAAGGCTATGGGTAAAATATTTACGGAATTTAATTTCCAAGAAAAACGCTTGCCATTTAATTGCTCATCCCGAAGAATACCACCATCAAAATTAACCGTCTCACCGGAACCAAATTTAGCAGTGCCATTAAGAGAAAAGGGAACAAAAAAATAGGGTATGATTTCCACTCGCCAAGGACTAGCTTGAGATGTATTAGTTGTATTATTAGGACTATTAGAAGTATTGGGACTATCAGTTTGGGCAGAAAGAAAGGGTGATTTTTCCTGTTTTTTAACTGAGATTTCTGAGGGAAGTTGATTGGGAAAAGATTGATCGGGGTTAAATGGCACAAATTTGTAAGAATGATCCTCTATTAAATCTATGGCTTTTTGACTGGGTTGTGAGGATGGCAAATTTATGCTCGGAGAGATTTGATTGGGTGGATTTGTTTCCGATATCCCAGGAGAGTGTGATTGAGAAGGAGATAAGGTATCCGCGATCGCGTTTCCTTGAGAGAAAACCATGCCACCATTGAGAAGGAGAAGAAATGTGAGCACAGAAGATGGTTTATGGGGGATGAAGTTCATAAGTATCGTCACTATTAGAGAAAGCTGGACTGTTAATAATACCACGTTTCTCAAATTATGCAACCCCTTTGTCGTTTTGGGCGCGATCGTGCTCCAAACTAAAACGATTCACTGTTACATTCTTTTGGGCAATTCCTATAGCATTTTTAAATGAGATGTAAATATGGAACAGGCATCTTGCCCGTCACAGGCAAGATGCCTATTCCACAAGTTTCATCTCTCAAAGAGCCACAGGATATTACGCAAAAAAACAGGTTTTTCCAAAAACAAAACAACTGGGTTTCTCAAGGAAAATAGAATAAAACTTAAATTCCCGCTTCAGTCATTGCTTGACTCAAAGCATCAACTATACTCAAGCAATCGGCCCACTCTGCTAAATAACCGTAGTCCAGATTTTCGGCTTGAACTTTCAGCACTCCTAAGACATCTCGCCACTGGTTTTCCGATTGAGAAAGGCGGCTCCAAAGTAACTTTGCTAAAATCACGTCTTCGGGAGAGGCAACCCAAAAACTAAAGTTTGGATCAACTGCTATTAATCTCCGCCTTGCCATCTTCGACTGATTAAAAGGGGTGTTACTGTTGATTATAATATCAGCATTGAGGATGGTTTCAATATGAGTGACACTTAACACATTTCCTCTACCTGACTGGATTTCCTCTATCGCTCCAAGGGGGCAGTAAAATCCTTCTCGCTCCAGGGCATTACTTAAGCGAGTAATGTCTTTAGGAGCTATCTCTGCTACCAAGTCTAAATCTCTAGTTGTCCGAGGTTCACCTAATGCAATACTAGCTACTCCATCGGTGACATAATAGGGAATTTCCCAAGATTCTAAAAGCGCGTGAAGTTGCCGAGCTAACTCAATTGAGTCTTGAATCCACAAAGTTTCATCCTCTCCTATAGGGGTTAAATTGGGTTGCCATTTCTCGGCTAAAACTGCACGCGCAAAAGTCATCTTTACCCAGTCAAATGAATGCTCTCGTTTCGCGTGTTTGATACCCAATAACGACAGCGATTTAGCTCCCTTTGTTAATTTGGCCGCCATTGCTAATCGCTCTCCTTCTGTGCGTTGTCGCAAGAGAAAAAATTGATACGCGTCTATTTCAACGCTCATATCCGATGCTTGAGGGCGATATCCACTTTTGACAGCAAGATTAACCATGCTTGTGTTTCAGATTATTTCGTGTTAGCAGCATTATAGCAGAAGGGTGAGCCGTTGTTTTACCACTAAGGCACTAAGGCACTAAGGACATAAAATAGAGAGTCTCTGAAAATCCGCTAAATTTACCCCTTTGTGTCTTTGTGTCTTTGTGGTTTATTTTATTTCCCTACATCATTAAGATCGCGTTTCGACTAAAGATGAGGTCTAATTTATTCCCTGTTTCCTGTTAAGAGTTAAGAGTTAAGAAAAACGAGAAAACTCTGTACCTCACAAGTATGAGAATTGCTATATATCAATTTTGGGATGGAAATGATGAGCAAACAAAAAGGACGATCGCGCTCAAGCCATCCCCTTTTTGCCTATCAAAATTTCCTATAGCAAAAAGGACGATCGCGCTGAAGCAATCGCCCTTTTTGCCTATCAAAATTGACTAACGATAACGAA
>JBEDKD010000193.1:0-21952 GCA_041172365.1 Cyanobacteriota bacterium
CTAAAATAATTTTGTAACGAAACCCGGTTACTAGGGTTACCCTAATGACGGTAGGGGCGGGTACACCCATATCTTAACTAAAAGCCAGACCTCTCCTAACCCCGCCCCGCCTCCATATTACGCGAAAAAAAAACCGGGTTTCTGTCATTAGTTTGTTAGCTAAAATCATTTTGTGAAGAAACCCGATTTCTGGTATATTTATTAACAAAAATTATGGGGATTTTTCCATGTCAAATACACCCTTAGTCAGTGTGGTGATTCCTTCTTATAATTGTGCGAAATATGTGGGAGAAGCCATCGAAAGTGTTTTCGCTCAAACCTATCCTAATTATGAAATAATTGTGATTGATGACGGTTCCCAAGATAATACCCGTGAAGTGTTAGAAAAATATCACGATCGCGTTAATTATGTCTATCAAAAAAATCAAGGTGTATCTGTCGCGCGAAATCATGGGATAGAATTAGCTCAGGGAGAATTTGTCGCGTTTCTTGATGCAGATGATTATTTTTTCCCTGATAAATTAGAAGCACAAATGGCAATTTTTCAGGCCAAACCCCACGCGGGAATTGTCCATAGTGGTTGGCGTAGAGTTAATTCTGAGGGTGAATTTATCCAAGATGTACAACCTTGGGAAAATGTACCTTATTTAGATTTAGAAATGTGGTTAAGATGGAAACCTGTATTACCGAGCGCGATGATATTTCGCCGTGAATGGTTAATTAAAGCAGGGGGTTTTGATCCTCGTTTTCCTCCCGCGGAAGATACTGATTTGGCCTTACGTTTGGCTTATCTGGGATGTCAAACCGAATGGTTACGTCAAATTACCGTTTTTTATCGTCAACATGAGCAAAGTGCGATGTTTAAGGGTTTACCTCAAGCGCGATCGCTTTGTGCCGTGATTGAGAATTTTTTTGAGTACCCAGATTTACCATTAAAAATTCGTCTGTTAGAAAATCATGTTAAATATAATACCTTTGTATGGATCTCGTGGTATCTTTATACTACAGGCCATCACCAAGAAATGAAAGAATTTTTACAAAAATCTTGGAATTATAAGCCTTATACTCCCGTAGAAACGGTTATTCATTGGGTGGAAAGTTTCACGGAGTATTCTCGAAATTTAGGGGATATTTTAGATGTTAATAAATTAACCGATGAATGGCAAGATTTAATTGAATGGGTAATGAAAGAGCAATTAAAAATTGTGATTTAAGATGAAACATCTCAAGTAGGGTGGGTGAGGTGGTGACGGTTAAAAGCATCAAATTGACTTGGTAAATATCCACCTCACCCACCATTACTCTGTGTCATTTATTTGAGAGTAAAAATAGTTCTGATAAGGGGATGTCAATATTGGGAAAAGCCAGAGACGCGATCGTGTGATTCATGTCCCCGAAAGGGGATGGGGCGGGTTTATATTATTTGTCGATGGGTATCAAAGATTTTGGTGAACCCGCCCCTACAGAATGAAACAGCCCTCGCCAGAAATTCGGATGGAAACTCCTTATCCCTGATTTATTTATGATTTAACTTGCAATAATAAAGTTATCGCGTGATTGTGGCCGAGAAAACCACTCTCTAAGACTTCAAAACCAACGATTTCACACATAGATTTTAACGCGGCAGCAGTAGGCAACCACCACCAAGGAGTAAAGTCATTAATCTCAAATTTTGCGGGTTCAATAATCCCTAAAGCCGTACCATATTTTAACACACATTTTTGCCAATCGGCCTTTAAGATCATCCTTTCTTTTTCCGGCAACGCGGGAATAAAAATCACACCTGAAGAGGGTATTTCATAACAGCCATATTCATTAGAAATTAACTCCGGTGTGATCGCGCTTGATAAGATTAAATACTCTTTGGTAAGTTCCCGTAACGCCTTTAACATTTGCAAGGGATGAGGGTGATGATATAAGACTCCGGCACAATGTACCACATGATAGGGTTCGCCAATTTCCTGCACTTTCACCTGAGAAATATCTTGACTAATACATTGATAATTGCTAATATTAAAAGACTTCATCCGATCGCGTAATTTTTCCCAAAGCTCAGACTCAACGGGAGTAACATCAATCATCGTTAGAGACGTAGCACCATAACGATAAGCCACGGAGACTTTTTCATTAACAGTTCCCCATAAACCACCGACTTCAGCAAAGGATTTCCCCTTAACAACTTGGGCGATAAAGCGTTCTAAAATATCAGTAATAGCATGACGAGAAGACTCCGCGACAAGTTTGCTTTGAATATCCAAATATTTATGATGAGAAACTCTCTTTAATAACCGATAAATATCGACATTTCCTGGTTGGAATTGTAAGGCCATTTGATAAGCCAGCATCGCGGGTTCAATATGATTCTGTCCCGCCCAAATATTCCCTAATTTCACATAAAAATCTGTAGTTTCGCCTTCAATACGAAAAGCTTGACAACATTGTTGTTCTTCAGTATAATCGAGGGAAGGTAAACGTAATTGTTTGATAACTTCCTGTAAATAAGGTTGCCCTCGTCTGAGTAAAACATCGGCTAATTTAACAGCAATTAGAGGCAATTTGGGGTCTAATTGTAATACTTTATGATAAGCTTTAACCGCGTCTTCCCAGTTTTTTACTTGAAAATAGATTTCTCCTAATTTATAATAATATGATACTTGATGGGGATAGAATTGTAAGGCTTTCTGGTAGAGCGCGATCGCGTCTTCCCATCGTTGTAAATTTTGGTAAATTTCTCCTAAACGATGATAAGCCCATTCATCGGATTTTAAGAGCAGAGATTTTTCATAAGCAAAAATCGCGTTATCCCATTGTTTAAGTTTTTGGAAACACTCTCCCAAATGATGATAAACCCATTCGATATCGGGTTTCAAATCCAGAGATTTTTGATAAACAAATATCGCGTCTTCCCATTGTTCTAATTTTTGGTAAATCTCTCCACAGAGATAAAAAATAGAAGGCTCATTAGGGTTAAGTAAAATGGCTTTTTGACAAGCGGAAATTGCCTCTTGATATCGTTCTAATTTTTGTAAGACTTTACCTAAGTTAAAAATTGACCAAAAGAAGTCGGGATTAAGTTGAGACGCGTGTTGATAAGCTTGACTTGCGGCCTCATATTGTTCTAATTTAGAAAGGGCATCTCCTAAATTATGATAAGAGCCAAAAAAATCTGGATCTTTCTCAATGGCTAAACGGTAATTTTGCGCGGCTTCCTCATATTTGTCTAATTTAAGTAACGCGTCTCCTAAACTATAATAACACCAAGAGAAATTCGGGTTAAGCGCGATCGAGTTTTCCAATTCGATGCTCGCGTCTTGATATTTTTCCCATTGGAGAAGACATTGGGCTAAATGATATTGAGCCCAAAAGAAATCCGGTTTCAATTGTAACGAGTGACGGTATTCTTGCACCGCGTCAGCCAATTCTCCTTTTTTTTGCAGGGCTTGGGCTAATTGATAATAAATTTCCGATAACTCAGGTTGTAGTGTCATAGAATATAAGAGAAGAGGCGCGATCAGGAAGTTTTACAGTTTGACACCAAAATATCAGGAAAGTTCCTGATTTTGAGGAAAAAGTGTAGGAGAAAGAGTTGTACAAAAGAACAATCTCTAGTGTATAATATCCCCAGATTATCAAGGAGCGTGTTTTATGTCAATGGTTTCCCCCAGTCCAAAAGTTAGTGTTATTATTCCCGCGTATAATGGCGATCGCTTTATCGTTGACGCGATCGAAAGTGTATTTAATCAGACGTATAAAAATTATGAAATTATTGTCATAGATGACGGCTCGACGGATAATACCCGTACTGTATTAGAGCCTTATTTTAATCAAATTCGTTATATTTATCAAACTAATCAAGGTGTCGCCGCAGCGCGTAATAGAGGGATTAAAGAAGCCCAAGGAGAATATATCGCGTTTCTGGATCAAGATGATTATTTTTTACCCGAAAAGTTAGAAAAGCAAGTTGAACTTTTAGACAAAAAGCATCATATAGGAATGGTACATAGTGGATGGTATAGAGTCAATGAATTTGGGGAGAAAATCGGTGAGGTAAAACCTTGGAAAAAATCCCCAAAATTAACCTTAAAAGAATGGGTTGAAAAAAAACCTATTCTGCTGAGTGCGATGCTATTTCGGCGAGATTGGTTAAAGAAAATTGATGGATTAGATACCCAATTTCATCAAGCTTGTGACATTGATTTAATCTTACGATTATCCCTGACAGGATGTGAAGCAACTTGGCTCAAAGAAATGACTTTTTGTTATCGAGAACACGATCGCAATGATTCTTTAAATACACCGTTACAAGTTCAAGAATCCCACTCGGTTAATGATAAGTTTTTTAATCTGCCTGGGATTCCACAATCTATTCTTCAAATCAAAAATATCTGTTTTTATTTTAACTATGTTTGGAGTGCTTGGCGTTTATATTTGACTGATCATCTAAATTTAATGTCAGAATATTTAGAAAAATCTATCGAGTATAGTCCCTTTTCTCCAGAAGAAACGGTGATTAATTGGTTACAGGAATTTTCCCTTAATTACCGAGAGCATACCCAAAGTGAACTTGACATTTATACTCTCACCCATCACCCCATCTGGCAAAATTTAATCAAAAAGAATTTCCCTGATTTTCAGTTAACCTTAGTTAGCGTAATTATTCCCATTTATAACGGAGAAACTTATATTAAGGACGCGATTCAAAGTGTTCTGAATCAGACTTATCCTTCCTATGAAATTATTGTGATTGATGATGGATCAACCGATCAGACTCGTCAAATATTGGAACCTTATTGGGATAAAATAAAGTATATTTATCAAAAGAATCAAGGAGTCGCGATCGCTCGCAATCGAGGAATAGAAGAATCTCAAGGCGAATTGATTGCATTTTTAGATCAAGATGATTATTTTTTACCGAATAAATTAGCATTACAAGTAGAAGTTTTTACGAAAAACAAACATCTAGGAATTGTGAATAGTGGTTGGCGTAATGTGAATGAAAAGGGAGAATTATTAGCAGATACAACTCTCTGGAAAGACTTACCAGTTTTGAATTTAGTGGGATGGATTCTCTGGAAACCCATCTTTCCGGGTGCGATGATGTTTCGTCGTCACTGGTTAGAAAAAGCCGGGGGGTTTAACCCTAATTATCAACAGTCTCCCGATGTTGATTTAGTATTACGATTAGTGGGGATGGGATGTGAAGGCGATTGGGTTCGAGAGGTAACAGTTTGTTATCGTCAACATGAGAGAAATACATCTCGCAATACCCCCCAACAAGTTACAGAATTAGAACAGGTTTTAGACGATTTTTTTACGAATTATAATTTACCAGAAATTGGCAAAAACTTAGAGCGTCAATGTCGTTATAATTCCCTAGTTTGGGCTGCGGGACGTTTTTATTATCATGGTTATCCTGATTTAATGGTAGAGTATTTGCAGAAGTCCTTAAATTATACGCCGTTTTCTTCTAAGTTAGAAACCTGGGCTGATTGGGGGGAACAAATTTTAAATAATTTACGAGATTTTGGCAAAAAGTTTAACTCGTTAGACTTTGTAAATTCAGCAGAATGGAAAGCAATTACTCAGCAAATTTTACCAGAAAATACTCCTCTCGTTAGTGTGATTATTCCAACTTATAATAATCAGACATATCTGGCTGAAGCTATCAACAGTGTATTGAGTCAAACCTATCCCTTTTATGAAATTATTGTCATTGATGATGGATCAACCGATCAGACACAAGAAATTTTAAAAACCTATGGAAATCGTATTAATACTATCTATCAAGAAAATCAAGGAGTCTCCGTTGCGAGAAATCGGGGCATAAAAGTTTCTCAGGGGGAGTTGATCGCCTTTTTAGATGGAGATGATTATTTTTTACCCGATAAATTAGCTCATCAAGTTGCCTGTTTTGCCGAAAATCCCACATTAGGAATAGTTAATAGTGGTTGGTATGTCGTGGATGAAGAAGGGGAAATATTAGCCCATCAAATGCCTTGGGCTCAACTGTTAGAATTAGACTTAAAAGCTTGGATTTTATGGCGCGCGGTGTTACCTTCCGCGATGATGTTTCGCCGCCATTGGTTAGAAAAAATTGGCGGATTTCAGCCCGGTTTAGCTTATGCAGAAGATGTGGAATTAGTATTAAGATTAGCCCAAGCCGGATGTCAAGCAATATGGTTACAAGAAATTACGGTTAATTATCGTTTACATCGTAGTAATGCCACCACCGCCGAGAAAACACCTCGACAAGCCGAATGCTTTGATCAATTGTTAGAGCACTTCTTTTCTCAAACGAATTTATCAAAAGAATTACGAGACATTGAAGGGGAAGCACGTTATAATTATTTAGTTTGGATGGCATGGCGTTTTTACGAGACTAGCCACTATGATAAAATGGCTGAATATTTGCAAAAATCCTTAAAATATACCCCCTATACTATTAAGGGAACTATTTTTAATTGGATAGGATTTTTGGCAGGCTATTCGGAAGGGAAAGGGGATGAAGTTGAGGGAGATTTATTGATAAATTTACCCCAATGGCGACAGTTAATCACTCCTTTACTTTCTCAGAAAAAACCGCGGGTGAGTGTGATTATGCCTGTTTATAATGGCGATCGCGATATTCGCCAAGCCATAGAAAGTGTTGGTTATCAAAGTTATCAAGATTGGGAACTTATTGTCATTGATGACGGCTCCACTGATAAAACTCGTCAAATTTTAGCACCATATCGGGACGTAATTCGTTATATTTATCAAGAAAATCAAGGGGTTTCAACGGCAAGAAATCGAGGCATACAAGAAGCTAAAGGAGAATTAATTGCTTTTCTCGATAGTGATGACTATTTTCTCCCTGATAAATTCGCGGAGCAAGTGGCTTGTTTTGATGCTCAACCTCAGTTAGCGATCGTTAATAGTGGTTGGCAATTGGTAAACCAGATTGGGAAAAAAATTGCCGATGCCACTATGTGGGAATTATGCCCGAAATTAGACTTAGAAACTTGGATAGTTTGGAAACCAGTTTTACCCAGTGCCATGATAGTTTCTCGCAAGTGGTTAATTTTAGCTGGGGGTTTTGATCCGAAATTATCCACCGTTGAAGATATTGATTTAGTGTTACGAATTGCCCGGTTAGGAGGCGAGTCAGTTTGGTTAGAAAAAATTACCGTTTGTTATCGTCAACATCAAAGTAGTGCCACGGGTAAAACCTTAAAAAATGTCGAAAATATGGCGCAATCTTTTGAGTTTATTTATGACAGATTTTTTAGTCAGGATTTACCGGCTCACATTCGAGAATTGGAAAGTGAAGCGCGGTATAAATATCTGGTTTGGTTAGCTTGGCAATTTTATCAAGCCCAATTTCCTCTCAAGACTATTGAATATTTAGAAAAGTCCTTATTTTATAGTCCTTTTTCCCCGGTAGAAACCGTATATAATTGGATTTGTCATTTTGATGGTTATTCCATTAGTTATGGCTATCCTCTCGATACTTATAGTCTCTCTAATATACCAGAATGGAAAGAGTTAATGGAGCAGGTTATTGCCGATCGCGCTTATTTACAAGCCGCCGAGAAAACTCCTCTCCCTTCTGGCAAACCGCGTATCAGTAGTAAAGACAAAACTCCCCAAGTTAGTGTCATTATTCCCACTTATAACAGCGAGCACTATATCAAAGACGCGATCGAAAGTGTGTTAAATCAAACCTATCAAGATTACGAAATAATTGTCATTGATGACGGCTCCACTGATAACACGCGTCAAATATTAGAACCCTATCAAGGTAAAATCAATTACATTTATCAAAAAAATCAAGGGGTTTCCCACGCGAGAAATCGGGGTTTATTAGAAGCCAAAGGCGAATTAATTGCCTTTCTCGATGCCGATGACTATTTCTTACCCGAAAAACTCACCGAGCAAGTCGCGTGTTTTGCCACACAACCCGACTTAGGAATTGTGACAAGTGGTTGGCGTTTAGTGAATGAAACCGGGGAAACATTATCCGATGTCGAGCCCTGGAAATATTGTCCCAAATTAGACTTAGAAAATTGGATTATCTGGAAACCCGTTTTACCGAGCGCGATGATGTTTCGCCGAGAATGGCTACAGCGTGTAGGCGGTTTTAATTCTCGCTTTCCACCCGCAGAAGATGTGGAGATGGTTTTACGTTTAGCTCTTCTGGGATGTGAGGCAATTTTCTTACCCAAAATTACGGTTAATTATCGCCAACATCAAAATAGTGCCAGCACTCAAAATACTATTAAACAAGCAAAGTCAGTTGAGATGATTCTTGATAACTTTTTTGCCAATCCTGATTTACCAGAGGGGGTATTGAAAGTAGAAAATTTAGCCCGTTATAATTCTGATGTTTGGTTAGCATGGCGTTTTTTTCAAACAGGAAACACGACATTAATGGCTGACTATTTACAAAAATCCTTAAAATCCTCTCCCTATTTAGCCACAGAAACCGTCATCCATTGGCTAGATTTTTTTAAAGCCCATGCTTTAGAATTAGGTGCGGAGATGGATATTTCCTCTCTGTTAAATTTACCGGAATGGAAACAACTCATGGAGCAAATTATCTGTTACACTTGATATAGCCATCTTCAATAGGTTGTGACAGTTTTCGGAGTGCATTTGAGCTTGCGCCAAAACAATAGGCGAGTGCCAAAACGATACGCGAGCACCAAAACCATACGCGAGCGAGACGTTTGTGCTACGCACAGGCTGAGTCGCGGCGCGACAGGCAGTGCCAGCGCCAACGCACTCCTATTCTTAACATTAAATTTGTTACGACTCTTGACGGATTGCTATAGTATATTATTACCCATTCCCTATTCCCCATTTACCATTACCAATTACCCATTACCAATTACCCATTACCCATGACTATCAATCCGTTAGTTAGTGTCATTATTCCTACTTACAATGGCGAGCGCTATATTCTCCAAGCCGTCAAAAGTGTCTTAAATCAAACCTATAAAAATTATGAAATTATTGTCATAGATGACGGCTCGACTGATAATACAAAACAAGTATTACACCCTTATCAACACTTAATTCGTTATATTTATCAAAAAAATCAAGGAGCCGCGATCGCGCGCAATAATGGATGTCGGATCGCGAAAGGAGAATTTTTAGCATTTCTCGATGGTGATGACTTTTGGGAATCCCAAAAACTAGAACAACAAATCGCGTATTTTGCCGAAAAACCCGATATAGACTTAGTACAAAGTGGCTGGAATTTAGTTAATCAAAACGGAGAAATTATCTCAAAAATAACCCCTTGGGATTACGCACCCGAATTAGATTTAGCTACCTGGGTTATTTATAAAGTAGTACGCCCTAGCTCCCTCATGTTACGTCGTCATTGGTGGGAAAAAGTAGGCGGATTCGATCATCGTTATCCCCCCACAGAAGACTTAGATTTTGTCCTACGTTTAGCCTTAATGGGTTGTAAATCCGCTTGGTTAACAGAAATTCATGCCGCCTATCGCCAACATGAGAATAATCTTATGTCTGGGGGAATTAAGGTAATGCAAAATACAGAAATTCTGATGGAACATTTTTTTGCCAAACCCGATTTACCCCCTGAAATACGCGCTTTAAAACAACGGGAAAGATATGAATGTTTTGTCTGGTTAGGATGGCGAATGTATCGGGATGGATTTATGCAACAAATGGTAGAATCTCTGCAAAAATCCTTACCCTATAGCCCTTTTGTCCTCACCGAAACCGTCGCCCATTGGTTAGAAACCTTTAAACGGTGTTCCGCGGAATATGGTAATCATTTTGATGTCTATTCTATCAGTCAATTACCCGAATGGCAAGATTTAATGTTTACGGTGATGAATTATCCCCTCGCAGAGACAGCAAAAACTCAATTAGAACCCCTTAAAGCTACCCAGAAAAAGTCATCTTCCTTGCGTATTTTATTATGTAATACCGATGAGTCAGGCTGGGGAGGACTTGCCCAATATGATCACGCGATGGTTTGTAAATTAGCAAAATTAGGGTATCGAGTTTCCGTGGCTCGTCCCCGACAAGTTAACCCCTTAATTGCTAAAGAAAAAGAATTAGGGATTGAGCAAATTTGGTTAGATTATAATGGGAATACTGACTTTTCTCGCGTGCTGAAAAATCGGGAAGATGCCGAAGAATTATTTGCCCAAACTCGCCCGGATTTAGTCATTTTTAGTGATGGTTGGCCCCTAGCTAATTTTGCAGCCAAAATCGTCGCGATGCAACAGGGTATTCCCTATATGACAGCATTAGGGTTAGCCCAACCGGAACACGCGACATTTACTCAGGGAGATGGTACTAATTATGTGGCAATTATGCCCTTAATTTCGATGCAAGCCAAAGCCGTTATTACCGCGGCTCAAGAGCATCTCAATATTCTCCATAAATATTTTAAAGTACCTCAAGAAAAGGGAAAGGTAATTTATTATGGGCGCAATGAAAAATACTTTGCACCACCTAATTTAGAAGCCCGTCAACGCTTACGTCAAGAGATAGGGATTCCCGATGATGGTGTGATTTGTTTTACTTCCGCGAGATTAGCCGCGGTGAAGGGACATCGTTATCAATTAGACGCGATTAAACTCTTGAAAAATTCCCCCATTTTTTCTCAATTATATTTTGTTTGGGCGGGGACTGGTGCGGGTAGTTATGATGATGTGGAAGGGGAATTAAAGGCTAAAGTTGAAGAGTTAGGGGTGCGCGATCGCGTGATATTTTTAGGGCAACGATGGGATATCATTGACTGGTTAGACGCGATCGATATTTTTGTATTAACATCCTTAGCAGAAGCCGCGCCATCTTTTGCGATTATGGAAGCAATGGCGAAAGGATTACCGATTGTCGCATCCGCGGCAGGAGGGATACCAGAAGGATTAGGAGAAACAGGTAAATTATTACCCGATCCTAATAAGAATCCAGAGGCAACCGCGAAAGAATTAGCGAAAACTCTGGAAGAATGGGTGATAAATCCTAGTTTACGGGAAAGCATCGGTAAAGCTTGTAAAAAACGGGCAGAAACTCTTTTTAAAGAAGAGAGAATGTTAGAAGAATCGATCGCGGTGATTCAAGAAATTTTATCACCGGAAAATGAAGGGGATAAACTGGTTAAACAGTTAGACATTCAACAAAAAATGCAGAAGCATGAAAAAACGTTGCAGTATAGTCATTTAGTTTGGAAAGCTTGGCAAAGTTATTGTCAAGGGGAGACAAAGGAAATGATTAATTTCTTGAGTGAATCTGTTAATTACACACCATTTTTAGGTACAGAAACCATTTTAAATTGGTTAGCCTGTTTCACTAAATTTGCCGAAGAAAGTAAGAAACCCTATGATATTTATCAATTAACCAATGCTCCCGAGTGGAAAGAATTAATTGATAGTATGTTAGGAGTCGCGATCGCGTGATACTCTAAGCGATAGAAACCGGGTTTCTTAACCCAAAAGCCCTCTTGGGTACAGATGACTGTGAGAAACCCGGTTTCTGAGTGAGTCGCGATCGCGTGATACTCTAAGCGAGAGAAAACGGGTTTCTTCACCCCAAGAAACCCGGTTTCTTTGGAATAAGGTTAAAGCCAGGAATATTTTACCATGAAAAAAGCGCTCATTTGTGGAATATCAGGTCAAGATGGTGCTTATCTTGCCCAATTACTAATCAACAAAGGTTATACCGTTTATGGCACTTCAAGAGATGCCCAAATGTCCACCTTTAGTAATCTTAATCGTTTAGGAATTAAAGATGCTGTAACATTATTATCAATGTCTCTTAATGACTTCCGTAGTGTTTTACAAATTTTAGCAAAAATTCAACCCAATGAAGTGTATAATTTAGCCGGACAAAGTTCAGTTGGATTATCCTTTGAACAACCCGTCGAAACATTAGAAAGTATTGCCACAGGGACATTAAATTTATTAGAAGCAATACGGTTTACAGGGGGAAATATTAAACTTTATAATGCCTCATCTAGTGAATCTTTTGGCGATACCAGAGGCGAATCCGCGGATGAAAATACTCCTTTTCGTCCCAGAAGTCCCTACGCGGTTGCCAAAGCAACAGCATTTTGGGAAGTAGCAAATTATCGAGAGGCCTATAATTTGTTTGCTTGTTCAGGTATTCTATTTAACCATGAATCACCCTTACGTCCCGAAAGATTTGTCACCCAAAAAATTGTCGCGTCAGTGCGTCGAATTGCCGCGGGAAGTCCAGAGAAATTACAATTAGGAGATATTTCCGTTAAACGTGACTGGGGATGGGCTCCAGAATATATTAAGGCGATGTATTTAATGTTACAGCAAGACCAACCTGATGATTTTGTGATCGCGACGGGAGAAACATATTCTTTAGAGGATTTTGTGGCAGAAGCCTTCGCGTCAGTTGGATTAAATTGGCAAGAACATACTATTATTGATAAGAGTTTATATCGACCGACAGAAATCGCGATCGGGCGGGGAAATCCCAGAAAAGCCAAAGAAATATTAGGATGGGAAGCGAAGTATAAAATGCCTGATGTGGTGAGAATGATGGTACAAGCTTGATCGCGATTAGGTGTTATACCATGTCACCAAAATGATGATATAATTGAGAAGGCTGGACGGAGCGCGATCGTGCAGTAACAACCCAGATAGCCTTATTCCCTCTTCCTTTGTGTCTTTGTGCCTTTGTGTTTCATTACTTCTTCCTTCTTTCTTTTTACTAAGAGGTAAAAATTATGACAGAGAAACAATACCAAACTCCCAATGATTGGTATAAAGATAATCGAAAGGAGTTAAAAAAATATCGAGGCCAATGGATTGCTTATACGAATAAAGGGGTAATTAGTCACGATCGCGATTATCGAAAGATGAAGGATGGGATTCCTGATGATACACCTAAATTAAGTTATGTACTCGATCGCATACATGAAAGCGAATTTATTGAGCCCGTTAAGTTTTACCCTGTCAGAATGAGGTCATTAAAATCTCACGATTGGCAGCCAAGATATGAAGTGACGATGAAATTTCAGAACTCTGAAAATGTCCAAATACTGGTGGATTCTGGAGCCGAACTTAGCTTGATAACCAAAAAAATTGGTGAAGACTTGGGTTATACGAAAGGAGCGGAAGAGGTTAACAATAAAGCTGAGGGAGTTGGTAGTATTGAATACCTGTTACGAGAGGTGGAAATAGAGTTGGATGGTCATATTTTTACGGCTCCTGTAGCTTGGGCACAAACCGATTTTTGTGAAGAAATACTTTTGGGTAGGGAGGTGGTGTTTGATTTGTTTGATATTGAGTTTAAACAAGCAGAGGAGATGATTATTTTTAAGTGGCGAGACGCGTAATTTTGGGGTAGGGTAGGCTCCTGATAATTGGCCAGAGATGGTGAAGAGAATTAGGCGCGATCGTGTTTTTGCCATCAGGGACACAATAGCACCCAATCAATGAATAGAAAAATGCCAAACTAGGGTTTTTCTTCTTCCTCTATTCGCCGTTTGATGGCTTCTTCCATTATGCGGATATTTTCTTCTATGGGTACGCCGTTTTTCGACAATGGGGGATAGCGCTTATTTTCGCGTTCGGGAGTACGACGGCTAAATAAGTGACGCACAGCTTCAATATCGTCGCGATGTTGTAGAACATAAGCTTTGAGTTCAGCTTTGCTCATTTTCTCAAAATTGGGTTTCATAGAAAATACCACTCTCCACTAGGGGGGACTAAAATTTCCACATCATCCCCTGCTAGAATATACACATCTCCCCTCTGGTCGTCAAAACGAAACAGGTGGATGTCTCGGTAGCAGTTGGATAGCCACTGGCAAACAATCAGACAAGCTAGAGCTTGGTCAACGGTTGGGTAAATGGTAGTTTCCTCAATTATGACACAGGTTTTATCATACGCTCCATGTATTCCCCCGCGTCAATGGGATGCCACAAATTTCTCCATCGTTTAATCCCTTAGAGATTTTAGGACTAATCATTGTTTTCCCGTTACACTAGGAACCTTTGCCCAGAGGTGTCAGTCTGGAAAAACTGTCAGAGCCCTCTGTTAAGAATCAATAGAGGTCAAAATCTGATAAAACTATAAAAGTTTGCTCACATTCAACAGGAAAAAAAATGCAAGTTGTACTCCTGGCGGGGGGACTCGGAACCCGTCTGCGAGAAGAAACGGAATTTCGTCCCAAACCCCTCGTCGATGTGGGGGGGCGTCCGATTCTTTGGCACATAATGAAAGTCTATGCCCATTATGGCTTCCGTGACTTTATTGTGTGTTTAGGCTATAAGGGCAACATGATTAAGGAGTATTTCCTCAATTATGAAGCCATGAATAATGACTTCACAATTTCCCTGGGACGTTTGCATCAGATCGCGTATCATAATGCCCATCAAGAGCAAGATTTTCGTGTCACCCTGGCCGATACAGGTGTGGATACGATGACAGGGGGACGGGTGAAGCGCATCGCGAAATACATTACCGATGATCACTTTATGGTGACTTATGGGGATGGTGTCGCGGATGTAGATATAGATGCCTTGGTCAATTTTCACAAGTCTCATGGTAAATTAGCCACTGTCACCACAGTCCGACCTGTGTCTCGATTTGGGATTTTAGAAGTAAATGATCAGGGCTATGTCCAGAAGTTTACCGAGAAACCGGAATTAGAGGGCTGGGCAAGTGTGGGATTTTTTGTCTTTGATCGTCGGGTGTTAGAGTATCTCGGAGGGGATGATTGTTTCTTAGAACGAGAACCCCTGGAGCGTTTAGCCGCGGAGGGGCAATTAATGGCCTATCGTCACAAAGGTTTCTTTTTTGCGATGGATACCTATCGAGAGTATAAGATATTAAATGATCTTTGGGATAAGGGAGAGGCTCCTTGGAAGGTTTGGCAATGAGTGAGTTTTGGCGCGATCGCGCTGTCTTTGTCACAGGCGGTACAGGATTATTAGGAAGTTGGTTAGTTGCTGAATTAGTACAACGAGGTGCTAGAGTAACAGCATTAGTCCGCGACTGGGTTCCTCAATCCCGACTTCATACAGAAGATTGGGATAAACGCATTAATGTAGTACACGGTTGTATCGAGGATTTATCAGTATTGGAACGGGCTATTAATGAATATGAAATAGATACCGTATTTCATTTAGCAGCCCAAACCATTGTTGGTGTGGCAAACCGTGAACCTCTAGCCACGTTTGAGGCAAATATTAAAGGGACTTGGAACCTTTTAGAAGCTTGTCGTAGAGTTGGTGGAGTCAGTCGGATTGTCGTAGCATCTAGTGATAAAGCCTATGGTGATCAAGAGGTGTTACCTTACGATGAAACAACACCGCTACAAGGGGAACATCCCTATGATGTCTCTAAAAGTTGTGCCGATTTGATTTGTCGTACTTATTCTGTTAGTTATGGGTTGCCTGTCTGTGTGACGCGCTGTGGAAATTTTTATGGCGGCGGCGACTTAAATTTTAATCGGATTGTACCGGATACTATTCGTTCAGCATTGCGCGATAAACCTGTTACTATTAGAAGTGATGGTAGTTATATCCGTGATTATTTTTATGTAAGGGATGGGGTTTTAGCCTATCTACATTTAGCGGAACAGATGGATAGAAAAGAAATCTGGGGAGAGGCGTTTAATTTTAGTAATGAACTGCAAATAACTGTGTTAGAATTGGTGCGAAAGATTCTTATTTTGATGGATAAAGGGAATTTACAGCCCTTGATTTTGAATCAAGCCAAAAATGAAATTAAGCATCAGTATCTTTCCGCTGAAAAAGCACGTCGTATGTTGAATTGGTATCCGAAATACTACTTAGATGAAGGACTAAAGGAAACAATTGAATGGTATAAGATTTTTTTGAGTAATTAAACAAGACTATGCAAATTATAAGGAGAAATAAATTAAATGTCACTGGAATGCCGTTTTTGTAATCATTCATTAGAGCATAATTTTGTCGATTTGGGGATGTCTCCTCTTTCCAACGCGTACTTAAAAGTAGAACATATAAATTGTGCTGAGAAATTTTATCCTCTTCATACCTATGTGTGTGAAAACTGTTTTCTGGTTCAACTAGAAGAATTTGAAACACCAGAGGATATTTTCAGCGACTATGCTTATTTTTCTTCCTATTCAGATACTTGGCTAAATCATGCGAAGAATTACACTGAATTGATGGTGGAGCAGTTGGGATTGAACAAAACCAGCCAGGTGATTGAAATTGCTAGTAATGATGGCTATTTACTCCAGTATTTTCAGAAAAAGGGCATTCCTGTGTTGGGAATTGAACCTGCGGCGAATGTGGCCAAAGTAGCTGAAGAAAAAGGCATTCCAAGTTTAGTCAAGTTCTTCGGGGTACAAACAGCTAAAGATTTGGTTTCCGAAGGAAAACAGGCAGATTTGTTACTTGGAAATAATGTGTTAGCCCATGTACCCGATTTGAATGATTTTGTGGCAGGGATGAAAATTATTTTGAAGCCCCAGGGAATCTTGACAATGGAATTTCCTCATGTATTGCAACTGATTCAGAACAATCAGTTTGATACAATTTACCATGAACATTTCTCTTATTTTTCATTCCTGACAGTTGAGAAAATATTTGCCACTCATGGTTTAACTTTATTTGATGTGGAGGAATTATCGACGCATGGGGGTTCTTTGCGGATTTATGGAAGGCATAGTGATGGAGATGGAAAAATTAGCCATCGCGTTAGGGAATTGAAAGCAAAAGAAATTCAAGCAAGATTAAACCAGATTGAGACGTATCTAGGATTTGGAGAGAAGGTTAAGTCAATTAAGCGTGACTTGCTCAGTTTCCTAATTGATGCCAAAAACCAGGGTAAATCAATTGTGGGCTATGGTGCTCCCGCGAAGGGAAATACGCTGCTAAATTATTGTGGTATTCGCACAGATTTGATAGATTATGTAGTGGATCGCAGTCCCCATAAACAGGGTTTGTTTTTACCCGGAACTCATATACCCATATATAATCCTGATAAAGTCGAGGAGACTAAGCCAGATTATTTATTGATCTTGCCTTGGAACATTAAAGATGAGATAATAGAACAGATGGCTCATATTCGAGAATGGGGCGGCCAGTTTGTTGTTCCCATTCCGCAAGTGGAGGTAATCGGATGAATGATGTGTCTGCTCTTTATGAACAAGATTATTATCTCTGGCTTCAAGAAACTTATCAAATGCTAGAGAAAAAAGAGATGAATCAGCTTGATTTACCACACTTGATGGAGGAAATTTTAAGTTTGGGTAACGAACAAAAACGAAAAGTAGATAGTTATTTACGACAACTGTTAATTCATTTATTGCTTTACCAATATTGGGAATCAGAAAGGGATCGTTGCGCCAAGGGCTGGCAAAATGAAATTGATAATTTTCGGTTTGAATTGGAGTTATTGTTAAAATCTAAATCTTTGTATAATTATTTCTTGCAGGAGATTGCAGAAATTTATGTCAAAGCTAGAAAGCAAGCCATAAAAAAAACTGAATTGCCCCCTGAGATATTTCCCGAAAATTGTCCCTTTACTTCTGAGAATTTGCTTGACTCTGAATTTCTGCCCTAATCAACCATTTTATTTCAATATTTTCCCGAAAATGCTATGATATTTACGGAAACAAAACTTAAAGGGGCTTATGTCATAGATATAGAACCCATTACGGATGAGAGGGGTTTCTTTGCGCGATCGTGGTGTCAAAAAGAATTTACGGAGCGAGGGTTAAATCCTAACCTAGTGCAATGTAATATTTCTTTTAACCTGAAAAAAGGAACTTTGAGGGGGATGCACTATCAGGCTAAACCCTATGAGGAAGCAAAGCTAGTTCGGTGTACAATGGGTGCGATTTATGATGTGATTATTGATCTGCGTCCAGAGTCACCAACCTTTAAGCAGTGGGTTGCTGTTGAGCTAACTGCTGAAAATCGGAAAATGCTTTATATTCCTGAAGGCATGGCTCATGGGTTTCAGACTTTGGTGGACAATACCGAGGTTTTTTATCAGATGTCAGAGTTCTATCATTCTGAGTCGTCAACAGGATTGCGTTGGGATAACCCAGTTTTTGAAATTGAATGGCCCATAGAGGTCAAGATAATTTCCGATAAAGATAGCTCTTACAAGGATTTAACCTGATCCAAGAATTAAGTACAGTTCACCCATCATCAGCAATTAAGAATGTAGAGAAGAGAAGAACTATGGAAAAGATACCTGTTTTCAAACCGCTTATTGAGTATGATGACATTAACGCAAGTACCCAAGCGTTAGAGTTAGGTTGGCTTGGTATGGGTAGTTATGTAGGACAATTTGAAAGTGCCATCAAGCAATTTTTAGATGCTTCTGATCTATATGTCGCCGCTGTCAGTACGGGTCATGCGGCCTTGCATCTTGGATTATTACTAGCTGATGTAGGCGCAGGCGATGAGGTAATTACTCCCTCTTTCAACAATATTGCAGATTTTCAAGCTATTTTAGCAACAGGGGCTACCCCTGTTTTCTGTGACATTGACAATGACACCCTTTGCATTGACTTGGACAAAGCTGAAGAATTAGTCACTGGAAACACAAAAGCAATTATCGTAATGGATTATGATTGTGTTCTCTGCGATCATAATCGTGTTGCCGAATTTGCCTATAAGCATAATATTCGAGTCATCCATGATGCAGCCCATTCTTTTGGTTCTAAGTATAAAGGCAAAATGATTGGGAGTTTTTCTGACATCTGTATGTTTAGTTTCGATCCAGTCAAAACTATAACCTGTATTGATGGGGGAGTTCTCATTGTTCGCACAGAGACAGAACTTAAAACCATTCAAGAAATGAGGTTGATCGGGATGGGACAACCCTCAAATTTAATGTATCAAAACCAACGTGCTTGGACTTATGATGTTAAACGGCTTGGTTTCAGATATCACATGGCTAATCTTCATGCAGCTATTGGACTTGCTCAATTGGCAAAAATGGAGCAAATTTCTCAAACTCGTCGGGCTTCAAGTCGTTATTACAATGAGCATCTCAGCAAAATTCCTGGTGTTATAGTTCCTCAGACGGATTTTACTGACATTACGCCTTTTTTGTACTATATCCGTGTTCGCGAAAATGAAAGGGATAATCTTCGTGCTTACTTACTAGAGCAAGGTATTGATACTGGTATTCACTGGCAACCAGGTCACTGGTTCACACTGTTCAAGGACTGTCGGCGTGGGGATCTATCAATTACGGATCAAGTAGGTAAAGAAATACTTTCCCTTCCGCTCCATTCATTGATGTCTATAGAAACCCTAGAGAGAGTTGTCAGTGGTGTAGCTGGTTATTTTGGGAGACAGTAATTATGAGTAAATCTCTCCATTTGGGACGTACACTTCTGTCTACACTCAAAGCTACTGCTGGTACAGAACGATGTTTATGTTTACCCGCAGGAATACCTGTTCAAGCTATCCTTCGACCTATTTCTACCCGTCGAGAAGTGTTAAATCCCGATGATATTCGATGTCTCACTGAGTGGCGAAATTGTTTTGTTCAATCATTTTTGACTGAATTTCAAGCTACCGAAAGTCGAACCGCAAAATGGTTAACTGAGACCGTCGAGGCAAATGATCATAAAATTATGTTTATGGTGGATGATCTTAATGCACGAACTTTTGGATATATGGGGTTAGATTTTATTAACTGGGAAACAGGTTATGGGGAAGCTGATGCAATAGTTAGAGGTGAAGAAGCACCACCCGGAACTATGAAAACCGCTTTGCAAACTTTGCTAAGTTGGGCTTTAGGTCAGCTTGGTTTAAGAAGTTTAGGGGTCAGAGTTCGATCAGATAACACAGCGTTAGAATTTTACCGAAAAGTCGGTTTTAGTGAGGAACGCCGTGTTCCCCTTCGCAGGGTCGATGACTTCGATATGATTCGATGGGTCGAAGATTATTCATTAAAGTCTGCTGATTTAACTTTGGTATATATGTTATATGATCCAAAACTTTAATGGATCAAGTGATATCCAAACACTCACATAAACGGAGACAAAAAACAATGAAATCAATAAAAATTGATTTAGAAAATGGTGAAGTCATTGTAGAAAAACTTGAAGACACTGTAACGTATAAATTAGGAACACCAGAGGCTTTTGCGTGTATTTCAACAGCTTGGCTGCGCTGCGGATGGGATACTAAATACGTTTACACTTTCAGTTGGTTAGGTAGACCTATTATTCAGTTACCTGAAGACATAGTTAGAATTCAGGAGATTATTTATCAGGTCAAACCTGACGTTATTATTGAGACAGGAGTTGCTCACGGTGGCTCGCTAATTTTGTATGCCTCTTTGTGTAAAGCGATTGGTAAAGGTAGAGTGATTGGAATTGATATTGAAATCCGACCCCATAACCGGAATGCTATTGAAGAACATCAACTTTTTGAGTATATCACTCTGATTGAAGGTAGCTCTGTTGCATCTGATGTGGTTAGTCAAGTCAAGTCTCTGGTTGGAACTGATCAAAAAATTCTAGTTATTTTAGACTCTAACCACAGTAAAGATCATGTTTTAGCGGAGTTGAATGCTTATGCGGATCTTGTATCACTTGGTTCATATATTATTGCGACTGATGGAATTATGAAAGATTTGGTTGGTGCGCCGCGATCACAACCAGACTGGGACACCAATAACCCTTATGTTGCTGCTCAAGAATTCCTCAAAGAACATCCTGAATTTGTATTAGAACAGCCGATATGGCTGTTCAATGAAAGTAACAGCTTATCGGACAATATAACCTACTGGCCAGGAGCCTGGTTGAAGCGAATTTAGCTAAAAATTCCCCTACATCGTGAAGGGGAGTTTTTTTTCCTGGTCTTAATTTTCAGTTTTCAGATTATAGTCATTTCAAATAAGTATGAGCAGATTAAAAAATGAGGTAAAATGAAAAAAACTCGTTAACCCTTTAGGAAAATGTCTTACAGCATACATTTAAGAAAAAGAGTAGTCAACTATGTAGAAAATGGCGGTCGTATAGCTCAAGCGGCTGTCCTATTTAAGGTAGCAAGGGCTACAATCTATCGGTGGCTCGGTCGATCAGACCTCCAGGCAACAAAGGTAAAAAGACGTAAGAGAAAACTGGATGGGAAGGCATTGGAAAAGGATGTAAAAGAGAATCCTTCGGCCAGATTAATCGACAGAGCCAAGAAGTTTGGGGTAAGACCCTGTGCCATATCATAATCTCTTAAAGAAATGAAAATTACCAGAAAAAAAAAAGAAATGCGTTACCAGGAAAGAAACTCCCAAGAAAGAATGAAATACTAGAGAAAACTCAGAGAATTAATCAAAATATGGGGAAGTAAAAGTATGGTGTTTATTGATGAGTCAGGGTTTGAAGAGTTTGAATATTGTGCATTAGGCTGGTCAAAAAAAGGCAAAAAAATCTGGGGTGAAAAGTCAGGAAAACGGGGAAAAAGAGAAAATCTAGTAGCCGGAAGACGGAAAGGAAAAAAGGACTTAATTGCCCCAATGGTTTTTACGGGAAGCCTTAATGCAGAAGGCTTTGAAGGGTGGTTATCTTTATATTTATTACCCGCTCTAAAGCAGCCATCTATATTAATCATGGATAATGCACCCATTCATCGAAAAACAGCCATTCGAGAACTGGTAGAGGAAACAGGTCATCAAGTGCTTTTTCTCCCGAAGTATTCTCCCGATCTAAACGATATAGAACACGATTTTAGTGCCTTAAAGCGAGCCAGAATGTATGCTCCTCCCTTCGACAAGCTCAGGGTTCCACCTGGCACATCTTTAGATGAACTCATCTGTGCCTACTGCGCTGAATAGTGTCTCTTTTTTATTTGAAATAACTATAATAGAAATGTTAGAAATTGCCGGAAGTGTAATAACCATAGACGCGATGGGATGTCAAAAAGACATAGCCTCTCTGATTATCAAGAAAAAAGGAGATTATATTTTAGCTTTAAAAGGGAATCAAA
>JBEDKD010000194.1:0-14604 GCA_041172365.1 Cyanobacteriota bacterium
GGCTTCGCCACTTGTATAATAATGATAATGGGTTTTTTGAGGCCATTGCCAACCGCCTTGATGTGCGACACAAATTAGACGTTCTCGTTTTTGAGGAACTCCATAATCCGCAGCATTAAGGATATCCCATTCTACTAAATAATCTAATTCTTGTAAAGCCGTAACAATTTCTTGAAAGTAACTTTTATTACGAAATAACATTCCGGGTACATTTTCAAATAACGCGAGTTGAGGATGATACCTTTTCACCGCGGAAATAAAACTGGGAAAACCATCACGACTATCTTTTAATCCCAGTTGAGTACCCCCAACACTAAAGGGTTGACAGGGAGGGCCTCCAATAATGACTGAGGCTCCATTTATTAACTCTGAATTGGGTGTCAGATGTATTTTATGGCAAGAATGTCTTAAATTTTGTTGGTAAGTTAGACAAGCATCTTCTTGCATTTCATATCCGACTGTTGGAAAACCAACGATCGCGAAACCTAATGCCAATCCACCACACCCCGCAAATAAATCAATAACTACAGGTGTGGTATGTTTTTGGGGTGGAAGTCGAAGTTCTTTTTCGACAAAATCAAGGTATGATAGTCTTTTATTCAATGTTAGTTAATATGATGAGAAAATTCCTTAACTCCTCGGTTGGGTTGATGACGTTATTCGCGTATTAATAACCAATATTATCCCCCTCAACCCAACCTACTTAAATGTTAACGTGATTTCGGAATACGAGTTCCGATCCGGTTGCCATTTGGATCATATACATGAAGCTTCACTTTGGCATTATCACTAATCGCTTCTAATGCTACTTGTAAAGTTTGAATGTGGTTATTGATCGCGTACTGCGCTTCCTTATTTTTCTGATTTCCTACACTCTGTACTGTTTGCTGAAGTTTCTGTACATAACCCGCGGTAATTTGTACTGTAATTAATTGCTCACTTACCGTATAATCACAGACTTTGAGGGAACCATTACAAGTCTTATTTAAGTCTTCACGGGCTTTATCTAAACGTTTTTCTAAGTCGGCTTGCTCTTCCACTTTGCTCAAAGATTCCTTGTAAGAAGAAATCAAGGGTTTCGCTTTATTGTAAAAAGAACTTGTCTTAGGGACTTGTTCAATATAAGCCACTGCTTGTAACCAATAATCTTTAGATTGGGACCATCTTTTTCGCTGTTCCAAAATCTTTGCTTGTGACGCGGCTGTTACTGCTTTAGTATAAGCTTCTTCTCCCACTTGTTCGACGGCTTTTCGATCCTTGGCTAAAGCTAATTTACTCTCATATTTGATTAGGTTCGATCGCGCTTGTTCAAAGGCAGTTGTTCCCGCGGCAATTGATGTTAGTTTATCGAGTGCTTGTTGCCAAATTTCTTCTATTTTCGCCCAACTGTCAGGAAATTGGGCAACACTTTCTCGCGCTTCGGCCAGTTTAGCAATTTGTTCGGCTTCCTGTAATTTTATTTCTGCTCTTTCTTCCGCATTTAAACTACGAACTACATCGGCTAAACTGTTTTGATATTGTTTGATTTTCTCTTGTGCAAAAGGATAGAAAATACTTTCTTTACTGATTGTTTCTAAGGGGTTTATCGCTTTTTCCCATAAAGTTTTTGCTTCGCGCCAAGTTTGAGAAGAATGGGGGGCTTTTGCGCCTTTTTGCATAGCTAAAGTTGCATTAGTTAAAGCGGAAGTTAATAAGTCTAAATCAACATTTTTGACTCGATATTCGGCTAACAGTTTTTGTGCTTCCCCATATTTTAGAGACCAAAATGGCACTGATTCTAACAGCGCGATCGCTTCTTTTAATTTTTTTTGAGATTCCATAGGATCTTCGGAATCTTTCGCTTTTTTCATAACTTTATCAACATCTTTATTTAACTCTTGAGCGAGAGGAATCGCGACACATTCTCCTAAGACACAAGGGCGACTTAATAAATAAAATCCACTTAATATTAAGACACTCGCAACCCCGGCACTAGCCGCTAATACTAATTTCCAAGATGATTGAGAAGTAGGTTTGGGTTCAGAAACTTTTTCTAAATCATGGACATCAAAGGGATTTAAAGAAATATCCTCTAATTCAGAATGGGATATCGTTAAATTTATGTTCCGTAAATCGGCTTCGGATTCTCCTTGAATAACAGTAGTTTCATCTAGGGGATGTTGTTCACTGTTTTCGGGAGAAACTTCCCCAGAATCTTCAAGAACCTTCTCAGATGTTTCTGTTATGCTTTCAGGAGAATCCGAGGAATTTGGATATAAAATTTCGGGGTGAGATAAATAGATTAACTGAGAAGAGTCTAGGGGTTCCATCATAAAAGAATGGAACGCGTAGGGCTGTTCTGCACTGGCAACCTTTAGACATAAACCGACTTGTTTAGCTTTTGGGGGTTGTAATTCGATCAGGGCTTCTTGTAACGCGGTTAAAGTGGGTTCTGTTTTGAGAGAAACATTAGCAGGATGTTCGACTATTACCATTAATGTTTCATCAATGAGCTGACAATTTAATTGTAATGATAAGCGTTTAAAACCGTTTCTTTGTAAACGGTGTAATAAATCTTGTTCGATGGTTTTTAAATCGTTGATTCTCGTTGCTGTTTTCATTATTGTTCTCCTCTTTTTTAACTCACCACACGTGTGTTTTTTATGAAATTAGGTATGATAGCAAGTCTAAATCATTCATAAAGATTTGTAGGGGTAGTGCTTTGTGCCTACCCCTCATCAATCGGGGCAACCAGGGGGGGATTGCCCCGACAAGATTTTACAATTCATTTAGACGCACTATATAGCATTTCTCTGTTTGCTGATGTACAGGGAGTTACTCCCCTCATGCTCCCCCAGCACTCCTAGGGAGGGCTCATTTTGGTACTTCATATTGATTGAGAAACGTGATATCAAGTCCGGTTGATCATTAGACATATTCCAAAAATCATCTCAATCCCAGGCAGGATGTATTGGTGTCAACTTAAGCCGAAATCCGCCCAGGGGTTAAAACCCCTGTCTCATAGCTAAAGTCCTCTGAAGAGGACTAAAGAAATTAGACATCGCCGCGAAACTAGCTGAAACCCTTATCATTCCTTAGACTATAAATCAGGGTTTGAAGGACTTTCCCCGCGGTGTCTATTAGTCCTCTTCAGAGGACTTTCGCTTTAAGGCAGGGGTTTTAACCCCTGACAGACTAAGGGTTTGACCTTAAGTGGACACCAATGGGCCCGATGCCTACCCTAGAGTAGTTTATGGAGATGTCTAATAATTAGGAGGGGCTGGTTTACTGACTCTCTGGCTTGTCCTTAAGATATGGGCGAACCCGCCCCTGGGATCATTGGGTATATTTCACCGGACTTGATATGAGAAATCAGGTTTTAGGTGATAGTAGGTGTTAGGTGGAACTTATTAAGAAGAGGAAAAAATAAGGAAGATTTGCCCGTGTCTTTCAGGCTTCTTCCTTCTTCCTTCTTCCCTCTTCCTTCTTCCTTCTTCCCTCTTCCGTCTTCCCTCTTCCCTCTTCCTTCTTCCCTCTTCCTTCTTCCCTCTTCCTTCTTCCTTCTTCCTTCTTCCCTCTTCCTTCTTCCCTTTTTCTTAAGTTAAACCTAATTCACGTTTGAGGGAATTAATCGAAAGGCTGTCGATATAATTCTCACTGCAAACTAATTGGGGAGGACGAATAATATCCTCTCGTGCGGCATTTACCGCGGATTTAACATGGGCAAAACTGGCTTGATCTGAGAAAATTACTCTGGTAGAACGAACCATTGCTTTGAGTTTATGATTATCGGACGGATGGGCAGTTAAAACAAGGATATCCTCACCTCGCATACTATGGATAATTACTTCTGTGGCGCGCAATAGGCCTGCGCTCAGGCTGACAATGCCTAAATAACTATCTTTGGGTAAATCTTTAACGATTTTAATTTCCTTAGCATAATCATAAATGTCAATGGGAATAACTCGCACCGATCGCGGATTGGCAATTTTTTCCGCGTCCCCAATAAAATAACGACTGGTAACGACGGTGCCAGAGGGAACTTGATCCAAAAAACGTCCCAATTCTTCCAACGCGAGTAACTGCACCGGAATTTTTAAGGCTTCTTGAAGCTCCTGTGTCATTAACTCACCAATACCGATATCCTGAGTGGGCGCGGTGACGATTACTCGCGCACTACAACGTAATCGCCAGTCAATTTCCCCTAAAAATAACTCCCGGGATTGGTTGAGAGTACACCCCATTGCTAATAATTGATCAAGGCTGTCTTTTACTATTTTATTGGCTAAAGGGTATTGTTCAATAATGGGAGACTTGGGACGGCCACCGCCTTCGTTTCCCTGGATACGGACGTAAATGCCCGAACCCGCGAGGGAATCGACTAAACCTGTATCTTCTAACTGACGATAGACTTTACTGATGGTATTGCGATGTAAGCCGGTTTGCATCGCGAGTTGTCGGGTACTGGGGAGACGATGCCCTGGGGGAAATTGTCGAGACGCGATCGCGAAACGAATTTGATTAAATAATTGGGTGGATGCTGGGATTTCACTGTCTTGTTGAATGCGAAACTGAACCATGAAAGAACGAACCTCCAACGGGATGGGCTACAGACTGCGTTAATTTGTAACCGATCTTATTGTGGCGCTTTTTCGCCAGAAACCGGGTTAGAGAGCGCAACAATCCTTATTCTCTGTCACAGGTTGAATTGAGAAACCGGGTTTGTGGTTAAATAGGGAAAAATTTAATCTTTAGTTATTTTCCCCAATATCAATCATTTTTGACTATGGCTACTTTAGAAATTCGTCATGAGCGCGTCACTGTACCCAATGGGGATTTACTGATTGATGCCTATCTCGCCCAACCTGTGGCCGGGGGGCCTTATCCGGGTGTGATTGTCATTCAGGAAATTTTTGGGGTAAATGCCCATATCCGTGATGTTACCGAAAGGCTCGCGAGGGAAGGATATGTCGCGATCGCGATCGCGATTTATCAACGTCTTGCCCCTGGCTTTGAGGTAGGTTACACCCCTGAAGATATCCAAATTGGCAGAAAATATAAGGAAAAAACAAAGGCATCTGAACTTCTCAGTGATATTCAAGCCACCATTAATTATCTCAAAACTTTACCCTCTGTTAAACCCAATGGGTTTGGCACGATTGGTTTTTGTTTTGGCGGGCACGTTGTCTATTTAGCCGCGACATTACCCGATATCAAAGCAACGGCCTCTTTTTATGGTGCTGGAATAACAACATTAACCCCCGGTGGTGGGGAACCAACCATCACCAAAACCAAAGATATTAAGGGAAAAATTTATAGTTTTTTTGGCACTCAAGACGCGAGTATTCCCTTAGAACAAGTGAATCAAATTGAGGCAGAATTACAACAATATAAAATTCCCCATCGTATTTTTCGCTATGACGCGGAGCATGGATTTTTCTGTGATCGACGGGCTAGTTATGAACCCAAATCCGCCGCGGATGCTTGGATAAAAGTAAAAGAATTATTTAAGCAGGAACTTTAAATTAGCTCTCCCCTGCTGCTTAGGAATGGAAATTAAATAACTTAAATATTCGCTTTGTCCTAGAAAGCGAAATCCGGCGGAATCCTCCACTACCTTATGAAATTTTCATTCCTAATTCTTACCTTTGTGTCCTCTGTGCATTTGTGGTTCATAATATTAATTATGTGGGTGGAATTATTCTGTGCGATAAGGGAATTATCTTCAGGGCAAAATTTACACTTTCGCCCCCGGATACGAATTAACTTCTTGTGGATAGAAAGAAGATTCCCTTTGATTAATCCGAATTTGATCTAAACGAGCCCCGGATGTTGAAATTACCGTAAATTCCAGATTTTGATAAGTGAAACTCTCACCCACATTGGGAATTTTTTGCATTTGATTAATTAAAAATCCTCCTAAAGTTTGATATTCATCTCCTAGGGGTAAGTCCCACTTGAAAAAATCATTAACTTCTGCTAAATTTAACTGGGCTTGTACTAAAAATGTCTGGGAATCTAAAATTTGTACATCCAGAGGTTTATAGGGAGAATTATTAGGTAAAGTGCCAATTAATTCGGCAATTAAATCTTTTAAGGTAACTAAACCCGCGGTTCCCCCATATTCATCGACTAGAATTAATAAATGTTCTCCGGTTCTTTGCATTAATGTTAATAATTCATTTAGGGGCATTCCTTCGGGGACAAAACGCACAGAACGTATCCAAGGATAAAGGGGGGTTTGTGGTAAAATTAACCCTTGGGAGAGGGGTTTTGCTAATAATTTAAAATCAATAATTCCCAGGATATTATCTAGGGATTCTCCCCGGATTGGATAACGAGTATGACCAGTTTTTGAGATTTCATCAAGAAGTATTTGAAAAGTAGCATTTTTCGGAATTGTGATAATATTAGTACGCGTTACCATCACTTCTTGAGCCGAAACACCGGAAAATTCAAATACATTATTGAGCATTTGACGTTCTTCTTTTTCTAAACCAATCGACTCACTAGAGGTTTGAATAATTAATTGTAATTCTTCTGAGGTAATGGGAGAATGGGGTATGGTAAAGGGAATGCCAAAGAATTGTAATAATCCCCTGGTGGAACGATTGATAATTAAAATAAAGGGGTGAAAAAAACGCGCGATCGCGAGACTAAAGGGCCCTAAAAACTTCGCGAGATGTTCAGGATATACCCACGCGACAGACTTGGGGACTAATTCCCCTAAGACTATTTGGAAATAAACTAATAGGAAAAAACTGATAATAGATAAACTTAAGGAATGGGCAAGGGCTTGTTTGATCGGAGAGGGTAAGGGTAGGGAAATCAGAGAAGAACGGACTAAAACTGTTAACGTCGCTTCACCAATCCAACCTAGGGCTAAACTTGATAATGTAATGCCTAATTGTGTGGTGGAAAGTAGGAGTTCGATATTTTGTTGTAACCGTTGAACTGTCTTCGCTCCCAAGTCTCCCCTTGCTGCTAATTGATTAATGCGCGATCGTCGCACGGAAACCATCGAAAATTCTGCCGCGACAAAAAAGGCATTAATCGCTATCAAAAGCAGCACTGCAAACAACCGAGACAGGATATCTGTCCAACTAAGCATCATGGATGAGGAATATAGAATAAAAGAAAATTATCCCTAGTGCTGAATCCGAAGAAAAAGAACTAAGGATAATGAACTGGAATTTAATTATTAATGGGGATTCCAGAAACTTTAAGCTGAACTTGTTGATTGGGATAATCAGTCAAATTAAGAGAAATTTCCTTGGCATTATTAAGTAAAGCCGTGGGGATACTCACAGTACCCTCAAACGTTTCTCCATTGGGTGCTAACTCCCCAGGTAAATCATCCGCGGTGGCACTGAGAGGCCGTCCCTGATTATCCGTCACATTTAAGAAACTATAAAGAAATTTGACGGTTTGGGAGCCTTGATTTTTCATCGTGACATCAAGGACTAAATAGCCGCCTCGTTGACGCACTGAGGACACTTCAAAAGAAACTCCGTTACTATTCGTTGTTAAGGGAAACTTCGATTTGGCGGGTTCTGTCGATTTTTTCGCCTGACTTGATTTATTATTCTTAGAGCCTGGTGTGTTTTCCTTGGGTACGGGTTTGTCTGGCTCCTTGTCTTGCCCATTCATACGGGCTTTGACGGTTTTGACAATATCTTTTTCCTTTAAAAGCGCGACTTCCCCTTGGCCGGGCTTATTGCGCTTCGCCCCAGGCATATTATTGGTGGGACGCACATCGGGTTGAGTAATGCCTTTTAAAGCATCTCGCCCCAAGGAGTATCCCCAAGAGCCACTTACCGCGCCGGCCCCAAACATCAATGTCAGGAGTCCCAGAGTCAATATAACTGTTGAATTAATTCCCATTTCTGATCATCTGTTGCCGAATCTTTCTATCTTTGCTACCATCTGATTGAGGGTTGATTCTCGTTAAGCGGAGCAAATTTCAATTTAGTTCTCTAGTTCTAGCATAATTGCAGAAGTTATGTTATAGTATGTTTGGTTGTCTCGTTCACTACCCTCTGTCTGAACGAGGATCTCGGAAAAATTAAATCTTTGCCCCACGGCCCTTAGCAATCTGGTGAATGCAGCCGACTCATAATCGGCCTTAGGCGGGTTCGATTCCCACAGGGCCGATAATTTCTTTAGGTTTTTAATTTTAGATTTGGTGGTTTGGTCTTCGATTGCCAAGGAGATTCCCTTCTGTGATGGAAAAAGCGCGATCGCGCTTTTTCCATCGCGTGTGTGTAGCACTCAGCATCGGCGAAGGGCAGAATCGCGCTGCTGCAAACCCTGGGGGGTTGGGGAATGAAAAGGGAGCATCCCATTTTGGTAAATAGGTAGTGGGAGCGCAGATATCCGGGCGGTAGATCCCGCCCTCGTGAGACGTCCGATGCTCCGCACAGGCTACAACCCACGGAGGTTTTTTTGCCGTGAGATGCTGCCGATGAAACGAATTCTGATAAGTGACAACTTGGGTAAATTGATTACAAAGATTTGATTAATGAGAAGTCATTACAAAAATTTGCATAAAATTGTAAAAATACTTCACATCTATTGAGAAAAATATTAGTTAAGCTAAGGGAAAGGCAGACAACGAATGATTAAGAGGCTATGTAATTATGACTACAATTTCTTCTGCGAGAGTGGAGTTTAGTAGAACTCCTTGGCAAACTCTTGTCCTTTTAAGTTTAGGTTTTTGGCTGAGTGGATGTTTGATATTAGATATGGTAATTATGCCTAGTTTATTTGTTTCTGGCATGATGAGTTCTTCGGAGTTCGCGATCGCGGGAAATTTGATGTTTGGGGTATTTAACCGTGTGGAGTTAATTTGTGGGGCTTTAGCCTTAACGGGAGTTTTGGCTCTTTCTAATATTGGCGATGAATTTGGCAGACGTGGAAATTTAGCATTTTTATTATCTTTGGGATTATTCGCGATCGCGTTTATTGATACTTATGGGTTAGTGCCACAAATGAGCGCGATGGGAATGCAATTAAATTTATTTGATGCTGTGGGGGATGTTCCCAGTGCTATGACTGGATTACATGAGCGTTATTTTATCTTAGACGCGCTAAAAATTGCTCTGGGTGGGACTCTTTTAACTTGGTGTTATCGTCGTTAAAGATTTGTCACAAAGGATCGGGGGCTGATATATCTCAAAGCCTCTTTTTTTGAAAGTGCGATTAACGCTCCTTCAGGCAGAAGGTAATTTTTTTACCGTCTGCCTTCTTTTTTGTTACAAATATTTACATGAGCGCGATCGCGCTTGAATCGAGGTGTGGTATGATCAGGGGAAGTTAGAAAAGTATTTTTAGTATAATGGGATGGTGGCAAAAATAAAAAAATGGCAACCATCCCATTATACTAAAAATCATCCGTCAATATCAAGGATTTGTCAAGGGGGTGGAAAAAAAAGGCGCGTTTTTTTTGGTAAAGATTTGTAAAGAAATGGTTTTTCCTTTTTTTGAAACCGCTCCTCAACGCTCCTAAACGCAGAGGTCAAAGTCAGGATTTTTCCCGTCTGCCTTCTTTTTTGTTACAAATATTTACATTGACGCGATCGCGCTTGAATCGAGGTGTGGTATGATGAGGGGAAGTTAGAAAAGTATTTTTAGTATAATGGGATAGTGGCAAAAATAAAAAAATGGCGACCATTCGATTATACTAAATATTATCCGTCAATATGAAGGATTTGTCAAGGGGTTGGAAAAAAAAGGCGCGTTTTTTTGGTAAAGATTTGTCACAAAGTGGATGGCACTTGTGTTAAAGCGTGATGACTTCTTTCTTTTTCCTTCAAGTAATAGGACTATGGAGAAAAACGACACAATTGCGACCCTGTTCTTTGGCACGATAGAGAGCCAAGTCCGCGGTCGCGATTAACATTTCCGGGGTGAATGCGGGTTCAGGAATAAGACTCGTGACACCTAAACTAACAGTGACGCGATCGCAGACTTTCGATTTTTCATGGCCTAGATCAAGACAAAAAATTTTCGCGCGTATTTCTTCCGCGATATGAAAAGCACCGGACATAGGGGTATTAGGCAAGATGATCGCGAATTCTTCACCCCCATAACGCGCAACTAAATCACCCGGTCGTTTAATGGTATTTTGCATAGCTTGGGCGACTTTTTTGAGACATTCATCTCCGGCTTGATGACCATAGGTATCATTATAGAGCTTGAAGAAATCGACATCACATAAAATCAGAGATAAAGGCATTTTTTCTCGCAACATCCGCCGCCATTCTTGATGAAGATAATTGTCAAATTTGCGACGGTTTGGGACTTGAGTTAATCCATCTAAATCCGCTAATTTTTGCAATTTTTTATTCGCAATTTTTAATTTTTGATATAATTGTAATTGCTGAATTGCGATGGCTAATTGATCGGCTAATTGCTGAAGTAAATCGACTTCAAATTGTTGCCATTCTCTGGCACTACTGCATTGATGGGCAATTAAAAAACCCCAAAGTTGTAAACCCGGTTCTTCGGCACTGGGCAAGGATAAATTCGGTGCGTTCAACTGATAGTTTCGGGGTAAAAAATATTTTTCTATTTCTACATTTTCCGGGTCAATTTTTAGTAAAATTGGAACGATTAAACTGGCTCTTACTTGAAAAAGTCCTAGTAATTGTAGGTATTGTATTTCTAAATTTGCGGCATAAATATCTGATATTTTTTGCAGATAACCAGACTCATATTTCCAGATAAATTCCTTATCAATTGTCCAGGGGTGACTGATTTCCCAGTCTAAAGTGGAAGTCCAACCAGGTGTGAGAGATTCTACTAAAATTTTCCCTTGAAAGTCCCGTTGAAAACAATGAATAATTACGCGATCGCATTGGAGAAAATCACGAACTTCCTTAACCGTTGTGTTGAGAACTTCCTCTAACTTTAATGTTTGACGAATCCGTTGAGTGAGTAACCAAATAATGCGCTCTCTTTCCGACTGTTGTCGCTGTATTTGTTCCGCTTCTTTTCGCTCGGTAATATCCATACAAAAACCGACAATTTCTAAAGGATTACCGGAGCGGTCTTTCTGGACTTGTAATTCATCATAAAGCCAGCGATAAGTGCCATTTTTATGACGGAAACGATATTCATAATTCTGACTATTTTCTGCCAAGAGTCCGAGCAATTTTCTCTCTCGTAAAAAACGATCATCGGGGTGTAAATGATTTTGCCAAAAACGATCTTGAGTGAGTATTTCTTCAATTTTATACCCTAAAATTATTGTGATATTTTCACTAATAAATGTAATCTGATAAGGCCGATAAATCTCGCAACTATAAATAATCGCGGGACTGCTGGTAAGTAAGCGTTGAAAACGAGCTTGGGCAATTAAAAGCGCTTCTTGTGCTTGTTGACGTTGGGTAATATCCACATACGCGATCGCGACACCATAACCCTCTAAAGGAATAGGAGCCGCGGTGACACTCATCCAACAAAGATTGCCCTGAGATTTAATAAATCCCATTTCCATATTTTCAATCACTTTATTTTCTGTCAAAGCCCTGACACTGGCAAATTCAGAAGGAGGCATGGGAGTACGATCGCGGCGCAGAATTGGCCATTGAGAGTCCAGACAACTACGGCTAATATGTTGTTGAGTGGGAACACCTAAAAGTTTTTCACTGGCGGGGTTTGCTTCGATAATATTTCCCTCTGTATCGGTGATAGAAATACCAATGGGCAAAATCTGAAAAAGCGTTTGATATTTGAGTTGACTTGCCCTTAAAGCATCTTCTATTTTTTTGCGATCGCTAATTTCTTGAAGCACCGCGAGGAAATATTCAGGTTCACCCGATAAAGAGCGAATCATGGAGACTGTAACATGACCCCAAACCTGAGAACCCCTAGGAGTAATGTATTTTTTTTCTAAGCTAAAATTGCTTCTTTTCTTTTCCCATAATTCTTGGATAAATTGGCGACTAATGTCCTGAGATTCCGAGGCAGTAATATCTCGATAAGTTTTAGTGGAAAGTTCAGCGGTAGAATAACCCAAAATATCACAAAATTTCTGATTGACTTTAATAAATTGACCGGAAAGGGACAGTTGGGCAATACCAACCGCGGCTTGTTCAAAAATGGCACGAAATAAATTTTCCCTTTCTTGTAAAGCACTCTCTATTTGTTTATATTCCGTCATATCGCGACCGACTCCCACAATGCCAAGGATGTCTCCTTGTTCATTGCGGAGGGGAGATAATAACGTCTGAAAATAGTGAGTTCCGTGATTGGTAGATATGGACCAATCATAAAGGGTTTTCTCACCTGCCAAGGCTTTTTCATTGGCAGCTTCATGGATAGATGCGGCCTCAACTCCTAACATTTCTCGTGCCGTTTTTCCCTGAAATAATTCTGGATTTAAACCATATTCTTTTAGGGCATTACCATAGATTCCTGTGTGACGTTGTTGATGATCTAAGGTAAAAATAATATCATTCATTGATTCCACTAAGAGGCGGAAACGTTCTTCACTTTCGCGGAGGGAGGCTTCTGCTTTTATGCGTGCTGTAATATCAAGTGCTAATGATAAAATAGAAATCACTTTTCCTGATTCATCAAAGAGGGTAGAATTATACCACTCGATGTCTAAAATTTGACCATCTTTGGTATAATTGCGATTATAAAGAACATTTTTGGGGTTAATTCCTGTTCGTAAACCCGCGGCATTGTCTTGGACTTTTTCTGTATCTTCTTCAACAACAAACTTCCATTCATGCCAAAATTTACCTAAGACTTCTTCTGCTTTCCAACCAAATATTTTTTCGGCTTGCTGTGACCAAAATTGAACGCGGGATTGATTGTCCCATTCTATTACCGCGAGGGGAGAGTTTTCTAAGTGAAATGCCAGAGGTGGGCAGGCCTGTTCTAATTTATTTGCCCTAGTGAGGGAGGTAACAGGGTAAAATTCGCTGACGTCTTCTACTATTGCTAACCCATAGAGTACCACTCCGTGCTCGTCGCGAATCACGGACGCGGTGAGTTTAACCCAGAGGATTTCTTGGTTTTTTTTGATATACCGTTTCTCGATCTTGTAATAGGGAATTTCACCTGAAAATACGCGATCGGCTAATTGCAAATCACTGTCAATATCCTCTGGGTGAGTAATCTCGATAAATTGTTTTCCGGTAATTTCTTCTTGGGTATAGCCCACCATACGGCAGAGAGTCTCATTGACTTTCGCGACACGATAATCTAAATCAACGATCGCGATTCCCATTGGGCTTTGTTGAAAAATTTGGCAAAAACAATCTGTACTACTCTGCCGGGATAAACCATCCATATTTGAAAGTCTCTTCACGACGCAACACCATTCCCTTATCTTCATTGTGACAGTAGAGGGAATGGTGTTGGCGTAAAATTAACTTTATTTTTGACATTCCCATAGAGGGATCAAGGCTTACGGGCTTTCTTCGGACTCCTTTTCCGGCCACAAAAGACGTACTCCCATCACCGTAAATCCGATCGCGGCTCCTATTTTCAGCCATTGAGTCGGTATAATTGCCGCGACACCTTCCCCAACTAAGACACCAATGAGACTGGTGAGGACTAACGCGATCGCGGTGCCAAAAAAGACAGCGCGGGGAGACTGAGAACTACTGCCTAACGCGATCGCGGCGAGTTGACTTTTGTCTCCCAATTCTGACAAAAATACTGTAATAAAACTTAACCCTAAAAGTTGCCAGTCCATAAATTTTCGATGTGAGATTTTCAATGTGAGATTAGCCGATTAAAATATCCCAGACTAAGGTAGCCGCGATCAAAAGTAAACTGACTCCCGCGGCCTTTTCTATCGTTTTAGGCGCGACGCGTGTGGCTAACCATTGCCCTAAAAGCACCCCTAATAAACTGGTGGTAACGAGCGCGGTTCCCGCACCAAAGAAAACCACCCAGGGATTATGGGATTGCGCGGTCATTAACAGAGTGGTAATCTGGGTTTTATCGCCCATTTCGGCTAAAAAGATGGTGAAAAAGGTAGAGGCAAAAATGCCCCAAACCTTCCGTCTACCGCCTTTGAGAGAGGTTGAGGGTGGGGTAACGGGGGTTTTCCCTTGTGTTTCTGAGGGAGTTGATAGTTGGGGGGGCAAAGAAGAGACTTCCACGGGTTTTCCTAACTCACTGATTTTTCAGATTTCTTTCATTTTCTCAAATTTTGGCAGAAATTTCAAGGATGTTGCCGCCGATTGCTGAGGTGAGCCGGCTTTTGGGCATTATCCTGATCTGTTTTTCTGAATACGCGATCGCGCTCGAACCCGGTAAGGGAATTCCTGCATAGGAATGTAGTGTTTACGAAAAAAGTCTTGGAGTGGGGGTAGGGTGATTGGTGATTGGTGTTTTGGCAGTTTTGACTTCTCCCCAGGAAGCCGTTTCCGTGAAAAAGTGCATTCAAGAGAATAGACATCTCCAAAAACTACTGTAGGGTAGGCTAACCCTACCATTGCTCCAATTTTTAGGAGATGTCTAATGACGGATAAGTACCAACACAAAATTAATTGTATATTTTATTATTAGATTGATTGGGCGATTGATTGGGCGAATGCCATTCGCCCCTACTGAAGAAATTAAACCCGCGGAGGCGGGTTTTGTCTGTGTAGACGCGGT
>JBEDKD010000195.1:0-9366 GCA_041172365.1 Cyanobacteriota bacterium
GATTTTGTAGGGGCGGGTTCACCCGAATTTATCCCACAAACAAATAACCTCCAAAAACCCGCCCCACCCCACTAATAATGTCCATCAACAGATCCCAACCACCAATTATACCAATTCCGAAAAGTGTCGCGACATATCGTATCAGTAGGGACACGGCAGTGCCGTGTCCCTACTGTAGCCCACCTTTTAAGAAATGGTATTACATAGAATTTGGGAATTGGTGGGTGGGGATGGGGCGGGTTTGGAGGCCTGTCTGTTTGGTGGCACAGATATGGGTGAAAGAGCCCCTACAGAGTTCATAGGATGGGATGGCGTTTTTTGTCCTAACCGTCTTGGCGGGTGCTATACCCGCGCGCGGGGGCAGGGGGGCGGGCAATATGGTTGCCTGTTTCGAGTATGGTTGCCATCGGCAACAGAAAAGTACAACCAGCTTGAGAATAGGTTTGAAAATCTTCGAGAACTGATGCTCTGTGCTGATTATAATTGGGAACATTGAGTAATTCCAGAAATATGCTGGTATCGATCAGGCAGATACTACTCATTGTCGTACTCCTGTAACCGAGACAGCCATTCCATTGCTTGCTGTTTTCTGTCTGAGGGGGTGTGCGGCGACTTCACAAATCGATCGACTACGCCCGCAGTTACCAGTTGACCAAGGGGCCCTTGAGATATCAGACTGGGAAAATCGTACATCTCCCCAAGCAACACCAGACGGCTATCTCCTTGAATGAGATCGCGGTAACAAAAGACGACATCACCCAGGGCTGCATCGGGTAAGGCATCCATTAACGCGGGATTGTGAGTAGAAAGCAGCACTCGTAATTTACGTTGTTCGGCAATATCTCGGATACTGCTGAGTAGATGTTTCGCGCGATTGGGATGACGCTCTTTGTCGATTTCCTCAATCACGACTAAACTACCTTCATTAGCCGATAGCATAACAGCCGCGATCGCCAACACCCGCAAAGTACCATCGGATAACAATGCCGCCTCACAATTGCGACGGGTATTGCCAAAGGTTTCAGCTAGTCGCACCATCACTTCATCTCTCGGACCAAAAATGAAATCTAATCCTTCTATAGCTTGCTCTGGTAGACTGGTGATAAAGTTGAGAATTACCTGTTGATTTTGGGGTTTATTCTCCCACAAACGATACAAAACACTGGAAAGATTAGTACCATCTTCTTGTAATCGTTTATCAGATTTGAAACTGTACTCGCGCATTCTGGCGGGGACGGGATCTAAAAACAGGATGTTCTTTAAAACTCGTTGATATTCCGAGACGGTTTGTGGAATTATCTTTTGGGATTTGGGGTACTTTACATCAAAATGGGCAGGGGTATCTAATTGCACGAATAGGGCCCTATGATCGCGGCACATTACTCTTGTCTTTTTACTCCCTTTGGTAAAATTGTTATAGGTCACTCCTACATCAGTGCCTACTCCGATTGAAGGTTGATCTAAATCATATAGCGGGACTGGACTTGACTCCCTCACGATTCGCTCACTGCTGATGTGCAATTCTCCATCACGCACATTTAGGGTGATGTCGAGTTGGTTCCATTCTGTTGAATCCAAACGGCAACCGATGGTAAAATTCGACTCTCCCCGATAGCACAAATCATTTACTCGACCGCGCACAACCCTATCGGCACTATTTACGGCATATTGAATACTAGAGAGTTTTTGTCCTTGAGCCAACCATGACAGAAAGCGTAAACCTTCAATCGCGTTACTTTTGCCTGCGGCATTGGCTCCAATTAGTGTTGTTAACGATCCTAGAGGTAATCGGCTTGCACTGAAACTTTTGAAGTTAGCAAGGGTAAATTCGGTGAGCATGGTGCAACAATACCTCGAATACTTAAAACTTATTTTCGTCAATTACAAAGATAAAAAAAATTTTAGACGCAATCGATCACAAGGGACAAGAAACCGGGTTTCTGTGATAATTTATGTCTCAATACCGAGATTTAGTTAAGAAACCCGGTTTCTCAGAGCCGCCCTTGGGGGTTTCTCAGAGCCGCGCTTAGGGGAAAGAAACCGGGTTTCTGTGATAATCTCTGTATCAATACCGAGATTTTGGGAAGAAACCCGGTTTCTCAGAGCCGCGGTTAGGGGAAAGAAACCGGGTTTCTGTGATAATCTCTGTATCAATACCGAGATTTAGTTAAGAAACCCGGTTTCTAACCTCTCTATTAAAACACTTACTCCAGTTTTTTGTATGTCATCAAAGAGCGCGATCGTCACCGGGGGAACTCGTGGAATAGGTTTGGGTATATCCGAGCAACTTGCCCAAGATGGATATAACCTAATATTGGGTTTTAATGCCAATGAAGAAGCCGCCCAACAAGCGAAAATAACACTAGAATCAAGTTATGGGATAAAAGTTTACACCATTAAAGGGGATATCGCTTCTCCCAGTACCATTGACCAATTTTTTCACTGTTTAGAGCAGAATTTCGCGGGGAAACTCACCGCGTTCGTCCATAATGCCGGATTAGCTATTGATGGAACAACCCCGGTCGCTTCTGACGAAGCAAAGGAAGCCGCAACAGTTCCACTTCAGGTATTAGCTAATGGCACTTTTTCGAGTTTTCTACGCTATGACTATTATCAAAATGTTTATCCTAAATGCTTCATTAGCTGTGTCGAAAAAGCCTTAAATTACATGGAAGATGGTAATGGTTATATTGTTGCTATATCTGCCGTTGGCTGTAATCTTTTACAAAAACCCGTCCTCGGCTATGATATGCCAGGTCCCGCCAAAGCAGCAATGGAACATCTCACTCGATACTATGCCAAAAAACTCACATCTCGGAAAATTACGGTTAATGCAGTTATTCCGGGGTTAACCAAAACAGAAGCTTGGGAATTTATTACTGATAAGTATGGGGGCATGGAGAGTGAAGTAATGCAAAAAAGAATTGCTAACACTCCCATGCAACGTTGGTTATTACCTACAGAAATTGGCAAGGTTGTCGCGTTTTTATGTTCACCCCAAGCCTCCTTAATTACAGGTGTTGCCTTACCCGTTGATGGCGGCTTACATCTTTTCTGATTTGAGTTAAACCCTTGCTTTCCATACTATTAAAAGTGCTATCACCAAAGCCACCAAACCAATCCCCATTCCCCATAATTGTCTTTCCTGTGCCTTCCACTGCACTTCAACTTCTGCATAACCTACATCTGGCTTATTAATTTGAAACAAGGCAGGTTTAGCAAAAATTTGAGGCAGTAACTTATGAAAGACAGAGAGCGCGATCGTCTTGGCAAAAAAGAGAGTATTTCCCGCTCGCTTATTACCACCAAAACCTTCTTCAGACATTCTGCCAATGGCATCCGTATCAGGCTTACGCGCTAAATTATACGCGGGTAAAGCCGTTTTTAAATTACCATTATGTGCCGCCAAAATTTCTGCTAATATCCGACAACTTTCTAATGCAACATTACAACCTTGACCTAAAGATGCCCACACAGAATGAGCCGCGTCCCCCACTAGCACCACAGAATCTCCGGCATTTAAAGCACTACAAGTTGTAGTTATGCCACCAAATGAAACTTTTTGTTCGAGTAAATCCTGTGCAAATTCCTGTGGTATTGGTTTGCCTGAAAAAACATCGGGAAACTTTGCCGAAAATAAAGCTTCAACATCCTTTTCCGTCTTAATTTTCTCAAAAGTGATTTCTCCTTTTTGTGGCAGGATTAAAATCCCTGTAAGAGAACCGTTTGGGTTAGGTGGTGCGAGAATTGTCACAGGTTGGGTACTAGGCCAAGTATGGAAACATTTTCCCCAATCTTCAGTCGCGTTTCCCAATTCTGTCGCGTTTCCCAATTGACAAATTTTAAAAGTCATCTCATCGAGATTTTGGTGACAGTTAAACCCCTCAAACTGCTTCACCATTATTTCTCTAACGGTACTGAAAACTCCATCGGCTCCCACCAATAAATCAAACTCTTGGGAGACTTGATTTTCCTCCCTGTGAAAAGTGGCTAATTTTTGTTGAAAATCAATAGCTTCCAAACGATGACCAAAATAGTATTTAATTTGCTCAGGAAAGCGAGTGATTCCCTCCTGAAATAGATGTCGCGCCAAGATATTGCGATTCACGGAGACAGCTTCACTAAAACCCGGAGTTTTCTTTGCTCCCTTAGTGGTATGTCTAACATTACCTTTGAGGAAAACGATCTCTTCCATTGGTAAAGTTACTCCGACGTGCTGAAGGGCTTTTAGGCCTCGCGCAAATAGGACAATATTATAAGAACGTCTGTTTGTACTATCATTTTGTGAGTAAGAATCTCGGCGCTCATAAACGGAAACGTTCCAATTCATTTGGGCGAGAGCTAATGCCATTAGTGTTCCGGCGGGTCCACCACCCACGATAATTGCTCTCTTATTGTGAGAAGAAACTTCTGCGGTATCAGAAAATGTCATTGCTATGCTATCAAGTAATTATTGACTTTATTGATTTGTGTGTTCTTACTCGCCCTCACCATCGGTTTAGGCAAATCAGGAATTAAGATATTTTAGAGTTAACATCCCTCTAAGGCAACCCATTCGTGTCAACTTAAGCTCAAAAGCCGCCAGGGGTTTTAACCCCTGACGGACTAAGGGTTTGACTAAGTGCGGTAGAAAGATTATTCATCATTATGATGATGTTTAATCTCCTTATTTATCATATCAGGGACAGTTTTTGACCAAGTATTTGCTAACGCGAGTAAATCCGAAGGTAACATAACAATCGTTGTTGTATTATTTTCGGCTCCTACTTCTGATAACATTTGCAAACGACGTAACTCTAAAGCCGCGGGATTTTTCAAGATCATTTGTGAGGCTTCCGCTAACTTAATTGACGCTTCTTGTTCGGCTGCGGCTTTAATGAGACGCGCTCGTTTTTCCCGTATTGCTTCGGCTTCTTTAGCCATTGCTCGTTGCATTGATGGTGGAATTTCCACATCTTTCATTTCTACTCTTTCAATGACAACTCCCCAAGATTCCGTCATTTCATCCACAATTTCTTGAACTTTTGTGTTAATCTTATCGCGATTTTGTAAGACATCATCCAAGATATTTTGACCGACTACATTTCGTAAGGTTGTTAACGCGGCTTGATAAACGGCAAGTTCATAATTTTCTACTTTATTAATCGCTTTAGTGGGATCGACTAAACGGTAATAGAGTACAGCATTAACACGGATTGTGACACTATCGGCGGTAATAGTTTCTTGGGGTTCAATATTGACGGTTTTAGTACGGATATCCAATTGCATTTTTTGGTCAATTACTGGGATAATCCAATACATTCCGGGGCCTCTCACTTTTTGTAATCGTCCTAAACGGAAAATAACTCCTCGTTGATATTCTCGATCTAATTTCAGTCCCGACGCGCTGAAACAGAGAAGGAAAATAAATAGTCCAAAAAAGAAATCCATAAATTATTTTACTCCTGTTTGTTTGATTTTGGATAGGAGAATTTGAGGGTGATATTTTGCTCTTTTCTGTGGCAAATATTTTACTCAGAAATGTTAATTGTCAAATTTGTCACTAATTAATCGACTACCCGGAGTAACCCCCGTCGCAAACCGTCAAATACGCGATCGATAAGTAAATGTTCCTCCATCGTCAAAGAATTTTTTGACAATAAAGCATTCATTAACGTCTGTTGATCTTGACGAGTGATCCGGTGAGAGGTAAAAATCTGGTCAACTAATTCCTTGACACTCACCGCATTACTATTTCCTTGAACTCCCATCGTCTTAATCGCGTATCGTGTCTGCTTTCTCTAAGGATAACAAAACTTCCTAAAAAAAATTTAGGGTGAGCCGTGCCCACCCTAAATTAAGTTTATCTATAAATGCGGATGGCGAGACTTGAACTCGCATGGACAAGCCACACGCCCCTCAAACGTGCGCGTATACCAATTCCGCCACACCCGCTTGTAAAGCTTGAAGGATAGTGCTTGTAGGGTTTTTTGCCCTTGCCTTCCTCAACCTTCATTGCCAATATATCACGGTAACACAAATTTGAAAAGAGTGCAAGGAAAATTTTTTTTGAGGACTTCCAGTGATGCACGAAACAAGCTATTGTGACTAATACTGATCCAAAGACGTAAAGGCTGGTAGCTTAGAGCAGATGCGATTCTCAAAAATTTTAATCGCCAACCGCGGAGAGATCGCGCTCCGTATTATCCGTACTTGTGAGGAGATGGGGATACCTACCGTCGCCGTTCACTCTACTATAGATCGCCACGCGCTCCATGTCCAATTGGCGGATGAAGCGGTTTGCATCGGCGAACCTAGTAGCAGTAAGAGTTATCTTAATATTCCTAATATTATTGCCGCGGCATTGACTCGCAACGCGAGCGCGATTCATCCGGGTTATGGTTTCCTAGCCGAAAATGCCCGTTTCGCGGAAATTTGCGCGGATCATCAAATTGCTTTTATTGGGCCTACGCCGGACGCGATGCGCTCGATGGGGGATAAGTCAACGGCAAAGGATACGATGCGAAATGTGGGTGTTCCGACTGTGCCTGGTAGTGATGGATTATTAACTGATGAGAAAGAGGCGATCGCGATCGCGCAGGAAATTGGCTATCCCATTATGATTAAAGCCACCGCGGGGGGTGGTGGTAGAGGGATGCGTCTGGTTAAACAAGAAAGTGAATTAGGAAAACTATTTTCCGCGGCCCAGGGAGAAGCAGAAGCTGCCTTTGGTAATCCGGGTGTTTATCTGGAAAAATTTATTGAGAATCCCCGTCATATTGAGTTTCAGATATTGGCGGATAATTATGGGAATGTGATTCACTTAGGCGAAAGGGATTGTTCGATTCAGCGACGACATCAGAAGTTATTAGAAGAGGCCCCAAGTCCCGCCTTAAGTCCAGAATTACGGGCAAAAATGGGTCATGCCGCGGTGATGGCGGCTAAGTCGATTAATTATACGGGCGCGGGGACTGTGGAGTTTCTCTTGGATAAGTATGGCAATTTCTATTTTATGGAAATGAATACTCGTATCCAAGTAGAACATCCCGTGACGGAGATGATTACGGGATTAGATTTAATTAGGGAACAGATTCGTATTGCCCAAGGGGAAAGATTAGACTTAACTCAAGAGCAGGTGCAGTTAAATGGCCACGCGATCGAGTGTCGGATTAACGCGGAAGATCCCGATCATAATTTTCGACCCCATCCGGGGCGCATTAGCGGGTATTTAGCACCCGGAGGGCCTGGAGTACGAATGGACTCTCATGTTTATACGGATTATGAGATTCCTCCCTATTATGATTCTTTGATTGGTAAATTGATTGTTTGGGGACACGATCGCGCCACCGCGATCCAGCGGATGAAACGGGCTTTGCGCGAATGTGCCATTACAGGGATTCCGACAACGATTAGTTTTCACCAAAAAATCTTAGAAACCTCTGAATTTCTCAGTGGCGAAGTTTATACCAATTTCGTTGAACAGTTTATGAAGCGTAATGGGTAATGGGGATTGGGGACAGGGGATTTGGGATTTGGGATTTGGGATTTGGGATTTGGGACTAGGGACTAGGGATTGGGGATTGGGGAAGAGAAATCCGTTATTCTCCGAAATCTCCCCATCTCCCTATCCTAAAATCTCCCCATATTCCCTGTCTCCCCATATTCCCTGTCTCCCTATTTCCCCATCCCCCTATCTACCCAATCCCCAGTCCCCAATCCCTAGTCCCTAGTCCCTAGTCCCTAGTCCCCAATCCCCAATCCCCTTATCCCATCATCATCTTTAATAAGCCTTGTTGGCCGAGGAGGACTTCGCGTAATAAACTGAAAAGACCAACCCAGATAATGGGAGTAATGTCCACACCGCCAAAAGAGGGGATCAATTTACGAGTGGGGGCTAAAAAAGGTTCCGTGGGCCAATAAAGCAAAGCAAAAGGCATTTTCTTTAACTCGATCTGGGGGTACCAGGTGAGGACGATACGGAAAATAAACAAAATCGTCATTATCATGAGCAAAATGCCCAGTGTCCAACTTGTAAACACGATCGCGGTCATATTTTAAGTTTTGTAAACCAATCACCTCACCATTTTAAGGCTTGGGGGGGCAGAGAGGGTGTAGTGGAGGAGAGGAAATCCCTAGTCAGAGAAAGATAAAACCAGAAAGACTTTCCAAGGGGACAAGCGATCGCTAAAATTAAAAAAAATCAAACTGTTGTAACAGAGGTCTTTATTTCTATGACACCCTCATTGGCAAACTTTTTGTTAAGCCTCGTCTATGGCGCGGTTATTGTCGTCATCCCTGCTACTGTCGCGTTGATCTTTATCAGTCAGAAAGATAAAGTGAAACGGCGTGCATAATTCACAGACTTGCACTCTAGCAAGATTGAGAAGATAAAAAGCCTTTCTCGCCCTTTCGGGCGAGTCAGGTCAAACTTAACCAGATAAAATAGTAAGGTAATTGCAATTATCAGGTACGCGTTTACAGAAGTCTCTGCCAGAATGCCCCAATAGGCTTTAACTTATAAAGTATTTTGAGAATCACTCGCGCCCATAAGACTGAGGTAGGAGATTAACTAATGGTCAATTTAGGACTAAACTGGAGCAGCTTGCTAGGAATTATCCTGGCCGTGGCTGGGGCTGGTTTATATTTTTTGCGAACTTGGCGCCCGAAACTTGCTAGAGATCACGATATTTTCTTTGCCGCGATTGGTTTACTCTGCGGTGGTATTCTCTTATTTCAAGGATGGCGTCTTGATCCCATCCTCGCGTTTGGTCAATTCTTACTTACGGGAACCGCGATTTTCTTTGCTGTGGAAAGTATTAATTTACGGGGTAGCACGATCGCGCAAGCGAAAAGTCGCGCTCCTATTGTCGATGAAGATCGCCCGGTAAGTCGTCAATATAGTTATGTCGAAGCGGAATTAGACGAAATTGAACCTGTAGAAGAGTATCCTATTAATCGTCGGATTAGGGGAAGTCAAGATTCTCGCGCCTCACGGGACACTTATTCTGATGATGAACCTCGCCGTAGTCGCGATCGCCGCGGTGGTACTACGACGAAACCCGATGTGGGTGATAGATCCCGTCGTCGTCCCTCTCGTCCTGAAAGTCCCTCCCCTGAGCGTTATGATGATTGGGGAAATCCTATTGATGATGAAAATAGACCCCCTCGTAGTCGGGGAAATCGTCCTACCCCCCCAGATGATATTGAACCCGAAACGCGATCGACTCGTCCCAGAAGAAGTCGCCCATCTTCAGGAGAAACCAGGCCTCGCCGTAATGTCGACGATATAGATGTCACATCCGCGGATTATGTCGAGTTTCGCCCCGTCGATGATCGCGATGAAGAGGATAACCCTACCTAATAGGTGATGGGGGATTGGGGATTGGG
>JBEDKD010000196.1:0-22887 GCA_041172365.1 Cyanobacteriota bacterium
GTGGGGATGGGGCGGGTTTGGAGGCCTGTCTGTTTGGTGGCACAGAGGTGGGTGAACCCGCCCCTACAGAGATCATAGGATGGGATGGCGTTTTTTGTCCTAACCGTCTTGGCGGGTGCTATAGCATAATATCATCAATATTTTGCGATTTTACTGAGTGAATTGTTATTCTGCCCAAGTCGGCTCGATCGCGACTTTAATGACTTTGCGCTCAAGCATATCATTAAAAACTTTTTCTAAGTCGGCTAATGGACGATGTTCACTAATTAATAATTCAAAGGGAATGCGACGACTATCGAGTAATTCTAACGCGTCTCTCACATATTTTGGTGTATTATGAAATACTCCTTTTAAGGTTAATTCACTATAGTGTAATTGTTCTGTATTGACTGTTATTGTCGTATCCTTGGGACAACCTCCAAATAAATTGACTGTAGCCCCCGGACGCGCGGATTTGATCGCGCTTTCCCAAACGATAGGATTTCCCGTACATTCTATCACGACATCGGCTCCCCAACCCGCGGTTAATTGTTTGACTTTGCTCGGAATATCTTTCTCTAAATGATAATTAAAGGTTTGATAGGCTCCTAATTTTTGACCGATTATTAAACGGCGATCGCTCCCACCAAATAAAAAGACTTTTTTCGGGTTGGTTTGCTCTTGAAGATGAGTTAAAACACCAACAAACATTAAACCGATCGCGCCATCACCCATAACGACAATATTTTCCGCGTTATCTACATTAGAGCGGGCTACCCCATGTAAAACACAGGCTAAAGGTTCCGTCATCGCGGCTAAATCTTCTGATAAAGAATCGGGAATTTTTAACATATTCTCCCGAACTATAGGCGCGGGAATTTTAAAATATTCGGCAAAACTACCATTATTCCAAGTTAAATTGGGACATAAAGAATGCTCTTGACGTTGACAAAAAAAACATGATTTACAAGGGGCTGAATTATTCGCGACAACGCGATCGCCGACTTGCCATCCCGTCACCCCTTCCCCTAACGCGATAATACTTCCGGCGACTTCATGGCCAAATAATGTCGGGGGACGTAACATCTTCGCGTGTCCCCCCCGTCGCCATACTTTTAAGTCAGTGCCGCAAGTCGTCGCGACTCCTACTTTGATTACTACTTCACCGATGCCCGGTGTCGGATCTTCTACTGTTTCTAATTGTAAATTTTCTTTACCGTAAAGGAGTGCTGCTAACATCTTAAATTGCCTATTACTGGGGGGCTTTGTTATTTTATCCTGCCATAAAAGAAGGAAGAGGGAAGAAGGAAGAAGGAAGAAGGAAGAGGGAAGAAGGAAGAAGGAAGAGACAATAAAATCAAGGGGGAGCATCTCACATAAGCAAAAAAAACTGTACTGTAGTGGGTTGGCGTAGCCTGTGCGGAGCATCAGAGTGTCTTGCTCCCTAGGAATCTAATAGGGCGCGAGACGTTTGTGCTTTGCACAGGCTGAGTCGCTCCGCACACGGGCTACGCCAACGCCAACCCACTGCCAATTTACGACGTTGAGTCAAGGGATAAACCGGAGCTCTCCCCATCCTGAACATTTTTATGATAAAGGCGCGATCACCTCTCATGGATAATGCAAACTTTTTTTAAGCAATTGTCAAAGCGCGATCGCTTTTTCCTATAATTATTTAGGAGGACTAAAATCAGTCACTCAGTTAAAATCTCTAGGAGAAACAAACCATGAGTACCGAAGAAAAAGCGCGTGAATTATTGGCAAAAGAAAGAAAACAACAAGGGCAAACCAATGAGTCCATGTTGGAACGATCCCACGCCGAAGTCGAAAATCCCATTGGCCATAATACCGATGAAAAAGCACGCGAATTATTAGCAGAAGAGCGATTAGAGGAGCATAATTTACAAGAATCTATCTTAGAGCGTTCCCAAGCTGAACTACATACTACCCCTTAAACAACTTAATCCTTAAGTATTTTTAACTAGGATGATCCTGTAATTTTACTCCCTTTGAGAGTTGAGACTAAAAGACGCGATCGCGTTGGGAGATTTCCCAGGGTTAGTCTGCTTCTGCTTAGTCTAAACTCCCATTACCTCCAGTGAAGGTGATATTATTCGGGTGGGAATTATGGGAAGAGAAACCACTAGGGGAAAAGAGGGATTATCATAGTTAATGATACTCTGATCCTTGATGATCTTATGGCAGTTAAAAAACAATTTGCGAGTTTTGATGATTTGTTGGCCAATGCACAATTGCCCGTTTTAGTCGATTTTTACGCGACTTGGTGTGGCCCTTGTCAGTTAATGGCTTCTATTCTCGAAGAAGTTAATCTCAAAATGGGCGATCGCATCCAAATTGTCAAAATTGACACGGATAAATATGAAGATTTGGCATTAAAGTGGCATATCTATGCCTTACCGACACTGGTTTTATTTAAAAAGGGTGAGCCAGTCGATCGTATTGAAGGGGTTTTAAATTCTACGGATTTAATCACTCGTTTAGAGTCTTTTCTTTCAACTTGAGAATTGAGAGATCGCGAAAATTAGTGGAATGCAGGGACTTGATCTCATCGGTACGGGCGGGTTGATATTTGGGGGGTTTCTGTGCCAATGGGCATCCCCCCTTCCCCCGAAACCGGGCATCCTCTGACAAAAAGAGAGATATTCGTAAATTGAAAAGATAAAAATATATATTTGTCGTGGTACTGGACTGAAAAAAAAATTAAAATACCCCTTGACAAAGGAGAAAACATCGGCTATATTGAAAAATTGTGAGGGAAAAAAGTTATATCGCTCTAATAAACGATAAGAACTTGGACTCACGGCAAGAGCGTCAGGTCTTGGTGTTGGGACTCTAGTTGAAAACAGCTAAAAAAAATTTTCCCAAACCCCTTGACAAAAAATGACGCGATCGGCATAATAAAGATTGTGCCTTGAAAAAAGGACACAAGAGAAAAAAAACATAAGGGACAGTAGTTCAATTGGTTAGAGCACCGCCCTGTCACGGCGGAAGTTGCGGGTTCGAGCCCCGTCTGTCCCGTTAAATCTAAAAAATATTAAGTCAGATAGGTTGAAAATAAATTCCTGTCTGGCTTTTATTTTAATAACTATTGTTAGGGTTAAGGTTATAGATTTTCGATTTTCACCTACAACCTATAACCTGATAGGTATTACCCTAGTTTTACCACTAAGGCACTAAGGCACTAAGGACATAAAATAGAGAGTCTCGAACAATCAGAGAAATTTACCCCTTTGTGTCTTTGTGTCTTTGTGTCTTTGTGGTTTATTTTATTTCCCTACATCATTAAGATCGGGTTTCGACTAAAGATGAGGTCTAATTTATTCCCTGTTAAGAGTTAAGAAAAACCAGAAAACGCTGTACCTCACCAGTATGAGAATTGCTATATTACATATAACGAGTTAATTGGACGCGATAGCGTTCTTTTTTCGTAATCATAACTTCCCCTATTTCTAAACGCCCTTTTCCACGAATTGCGATTAAATCACCCGATTTGACTTGATAACTCGGTTGACTAATTTCTTTCCAATTGACTCGGACATCTCCTCCTTCAATGAAATCTACCATTTTTGTGCGAGACATCCCAAAACCCGCAGACGCGATCGCGTCTAATCTCAAAGAAGCCTCCACAGAAGTCATTTCTTTTTTCTTCGGTTCCCTCACCTTAATTTCACTGAATTCTACCCGTTGAGTTTGCACCGGAACCGATCGCACTTGTTTCAGATTCATTTCTAAAAAATCCGCCAATTCAGGAACCACGATCGCCTGTGCGCCCCGTTCCCCCAAAACAATAATATCGCCAGTTTTATCACGAACAATACCCGTCCCTAACATCGCGCCTAAAAAATCACGATGAGTCGCGGTATCAAAGAGAAAATTACCCGCGATTTCCAAAAGGACTAATGCCATATTAGAAGTATCTAAAGGCAATTCAGAACGGGCGATCGCGAGTCTTTGACGTTCCGCTTGGGGATAACCCCCCCAAGGGAGTAATTGTACATCCGTTAAACGACGAAAAACCTGTTGACACTCTAGTAATTCAGGGGGAGATAAAAAATCAGTCAGCACGATTTCCCAAGTCTTAATAGCCTGTTCTGCATGATCAATAATCCGCGCGATACAATCACGATTTTCGATTCCTTTTAACAAGTCTTCTCTGGGCAACATAACTCAATAAATTAAAATTTTAACTTGTCTCTTATTTTAGCATATAGCAAACCGTCAGGAGTTATGAACGGGTAGGGGTAGTGCAAGAGTGCCTACCCCAATCTGACGGGGCAACCACAGGGGGATTGCCCCTACAAGATTTCACAATTCATTTAGACGTGCTATATTTTTCGAGAAGAACAACTCAAGAGGCAGAAAATCGTTGAATCGGAAGTAAAATCAAAAATTCTGTCCCCCGTCCCACTTCGGAAATTACCCGGATATTTCCCTGATGTTTAGCAATAATTTGTTCGGAAATAGCTAATCCTAAACCCGTTCCTTTACCCACAGGTTTCGTGGTAAAAAAAGGATCGAAGAGTTTATCTTGAATCTCTGCGGGAATACCCAGACTATTATCCCGAATCGTAATAGAAATTTCATTCACACCGCTTTTTTCTGTGGAAATAGTAATAGTTTTTTGCCGATTATCGGCTTGTTCTAACAAAGCATCAATAGCATTATTGATGATATTCATAAAAACTTGATTAAGTAGGGCGGGATAGCATTCAATTAAGGGGATGTCACCATAGTCTTGAATGATGTTTATTTCTCGCTTGAGTCGATGATTAAGAATTAATAATGTGCTCTCAATTCCGTCATGAATATTTACTGTTTTGAGTTCCGCTTCATCGGTGCGAGAAAAATTACGCAAGGAAACAATAATTTCGCGTATCCGTTCCGAACCCATTTTCATAGAAGACATTATCTTGGGTAAATCTTCCTCTAAAAAATCTAAGTCTATTCTTTCTTTCTCCTCGATAATACTAGCAGTCGGATGAGGATACTCCTTTTCATAAAGATTAATTAATCCTAATAAATTTTCCTGGTATGTTTTGGTATGTTCAAGATTACCATAAATAAAGTTAACGGGATTATTAATTTCATGGGCAATTCCCGCAACCATAAGACCTAAACTTGACATTTTTTCGGTTTGAATTAATTGAGATTGAGTTTGTTTAAGATTCTCTAAGGTTTGATAGAGTTCACCTTGGGTTTCTTCTAATTTTTTATTTTTTTGTTCTAATAAAATTGTTTGATTTAAACGATTGCCTATTAAAGAACCAATCGTCACCGCAAAAAATATTGATAAAATTGTACTCACAAATACTAAAAATTTGAGAGATTTTAAGGAGCTATCTAATGCTAGAGAATGCCGAGCAATAATATCATTTTCTTCCTTGATAATACTATTGTATATGTCATCAATTTTTGCCATTCTTATTGAATCAATTAACGCGAGTGCTTCTGCCTCTCTCTTCTCCTGAAATAATTTGAAGAATAGAGCACTCAACTGATCTAAACGTTTTCCCTCCTTGATCAGAATTTTCATTTTTTTTTCTACTTTGGTATGCAACACAAGTGATCTCAAAATTTTAGCTTTTTCTTGAAATTCTTGGAAACCATCATTATAGGAAATAATATAACTATTGTCATTAGGAAAAATGGCTTGTCCTCTGACATTTCTTACCATCCTTGATAAGGCATAAGTCATCTGACTGGTTTCCGCAATTATGGTTTTTTCTAATTCAACTTGGTGAGAGATTTTACTGACTTCTTCCGTGTGCGTATAAACCGCGATCGCGGATATCGTTGATAATAATATCGGGAAAGAATAACCCGCGAAAAGGCGATAACCTAATTTTAAAAGTCCTGTCATATTTAATCTTTTCTCACAATTAAGTCAGGATTTACCTAAAACCACTACAGAAAGCTGGTTTCTAGTCAATCCTATTAGTATATTTTTGAGGAAAAGATATTATTGCTTAAGCCGTCTTACCCTATTTTAACAGACTTTTCTTGAGTGACATCATTTGTCTAGTTTTGAGTTTATGTATTTTTCCTGACTAGACGTATTTTTTTACCCGAAATTATTTAATGCTCTTATAGCAAACTTTTACGGAAATGTCAAGCTGTTATGAAACACGGTAGGGACACGGCATTGCCGTGTCCCTACGAGATAAGGTTTCCGCTGTAATTACGAGGTGAAAAATAGACATCTTCCACAAATCAGGTTAAAGGCAGGCTAATGCTACCCTACAATAGTTTTTTGAGATGTCTAATGTCAAATTAAAAGTAATACAATGTGATTAAAACAGGGTAAGTCATGCTTACCCTATTTTAAATTTCAACTAGACGCTCGATCGCGGTTTGACACTAGCATCAATATCAAACCCTAAAATGCGTCGCGCATCGGGGACTTGGGAAAGTTCAGGAAATGTATTAGCCCCATAAGGATTAATACCGTAAGTATTCACAGAAAGGGTTTTGCCATCCCCAGTAATATCTAAGGTGACATAATTAAACGTATCAGGTGAATAAAAATCTACTGGTTGACGTAATATATCCGCCTGGGTATCACCTTCGCGAAACACATTTTTCAACCCCGGAAATGCCGGATCTAATCCTAATGGATCAACTCCTTTTTCCTTTTGTTGGGCAACAATACCATCAGCCAAGGATTTGATATTAGTCAAACTATGATCATTGATTAAACCTGGTCCAAATGCACCTAATGGTCCCGCGACAATTGAAAAAGCATTAGGAACTTTGACGCGAGCACTATTGGGGTTTCCGGGTTCAGCAAAATAGGTGACTTCATTCACCCGATTTTCGTGATCATCCGCGGTAATAAACACGACATTTTCAATCCCATTATCGGCAATAAATTTCAGTAAATTATTCCGCTCTGCGCGATAACCTCCCACCCAAGTTTTACCCGTATCCAAGGGAATAATTTTATTACCACTACTACTGGCATTTTCATCAATCGGTGTAGAAATTGCAAGAATTTTCCAGGTTACGCCGTCTTTTTGTGCTTGTAAAAGCGTTTGTTTGAGCCAATCAAATTGCGTTGAACCTAACATGGTACGATTAGGATTATCAGCGCGTGTACCCGTATCATCAACTAATTTACCATCTGGAGTAGTCTTTTTCATGCGAATATCTCGATAGGAGCGATCGTCCACATTGACAAACATCGCATTTCGTCCCCATCGTTGGGCAAAATATAATTGATCCGTGCCATCAGTGCGAGGATCATTGGGGGCTGAAATCTTCTTTTCGCGAAGGGGTTGATAATCTTTATAAGCTTGTACCACCCCATCTTTAAACCCCGGAGTCTTATTAATAAAACTCCCTGTTGTATTAACATCAAAAATGGGGTTTGTGGCATCGACAGGAGTTCCGGGGGGGTTGCTCGCGGGAGCTCCTCCATTAGCAAATTGTTTATCTCCCAATTCGTGATTATCTAATAGGGTATAATTCCCTTGAGATTGATAAAATTTTTGCAATCCGGGGAAACCCCCAGGCTTTACGGCTTGCAAATTTTCCAGATATTTACGATGATAATCCGCGATCGCTTGGGGAAAATTCGTTAAAGGATCGGCTGTTTCTGGTGAATTAGCCAAACCCGTTTTTTCATCCCCACTTTTGGTTTCATAAATAGTGTCACCCAGATAAACAAAGAAATCTAAATTAAGTTGATCAAAATTCTTCGTAAAACCATAGGGCCGCCATTCTCCCGCGGTATCGGCACTAAAGGCCATTTTCAATGGTGTGTTATCGGTTTTTTTCGGGGCAGTTTTAAACGTTCCTACGGGACTAACTTCGCCTCCGGGGGCTTGGAAACGATAATAATATCGTGTATTTTTGCGAAGAAAAGAGTCATCTATTTTGGTAGTATAATCCCGTAGAGGATCGGTTTGAGTCACAAAGGTATTATCAATAGTGCGAAATTGCGGATCGCGAGAAACTTGTACAATTAAATCACTAATTTTGCCTTGGTTGGTAATAGCATCGGCTGTGCGTGTCCATAAAATGGCATTATTTTGGGTGGCATCCCCGGAGGCAACACCATTAAAGAGGGTATTACTTTTGATATTCCCCGATCGCGCTTCTTTTAATCCTGCCAGCACATAATGTTGATACGCGTCTTCTGGTGTAGTAATACCAGCATTTTGTAATTGAGGATTTTGATTTAAGTAAGCATTGGCTTGAAAAAATGCGGAAGGCGATCGCCCTTCTTTTTTTCCGAAATTCTTAAAGTGTTTTAATAATTGTTCATTGCTAAAATTCGCCAAGGCTGGATTATTTTTACGATAATAATCAAGATTAATAACCGGAGAAAATTTCCGTCCTTCTTGGAGCCCAAAATTTTGCAGATGATTCAACAGATCAGGGTAACTTAAATCTTTTAAACCCGGATTATTTTGCCGATAAAAATCTAAATCGACTAAGGAAGAAAAGGCACGTCCCTCCTTTAAACCCACATTTTGAAAATGTGCTAAAGCCTCGCGATCGCTTAAATTACCCAAGTCAGGGTTCGCGGCTCGGTAGAATTTGGGGTCAAAAAAATTAATTGCCATAAATCACTATGCACCTGGTTAATCAAAAGGTCAAAAAATCAAGCCAAAACAGTCAATCAGCCATAAACGACAAACCCAAAAAAGGTATAACTTTGAGTTTGTCGTAAGTGTTTTAGGACTGAGATCATTGAAGTCATCCTAGTGGCTAATTAAGGGAATAAACCTGCTTAGGAATGAAAATTTAATAAAGTAGAGCAGGCATCTTGCCTGCTTTTCATCGGGAGCATCTCCTAAACGTAAATAGGTAGTGGGAGCGTCTCGCTCCCTATTAGATTTCTAGGGAGCGAGACGTCCGATGCTCCGCACAGGCTACGCCAACCCACTACAGTTTTTTTTGCCAATGTGAGATGCTCCCTTTCGATCTCAAGGGTGAAACGACAAACCCAATCCTCAAGTTATTTAATTTCCATTCCCTAGAGAGCCTAATTAGCCACTGAGATTAGTTAGATAGAAAAACTAATAAAAAAAGAAGAAATTTCCCCTTATCTTTCTATCCTCCTACTCCGTAGTCACGCCAATTACGCATTAACAAAATCCTCGTCAGTATGGCCTTGAATCGTTTCAGGATTATACTGATTAATTACAGAAGTGGCATTACGAAGGACCGATTGAGTACCCTCAACAATAATCAAATATTTCCCTTCTTGAAGACGGTTGCGATAGGGTAACGCGTCACCCCCCCCCACGATTAAACCCACACCTCCGCCCACAAAGAAACTCCCCATCGCGCCAGAAAGAGCGCCCAGAATACCCCCAATAAAATGATTACCAATTTCTCCCGCCCAAGCAAAAGTATTTAACCCCGTAATTAAACTAAAGGTTAAACCCCCCACAAAGCCAAAAGGGATAAGCCAAGTCGCCATCAGACGCGCCTGTTGACGGGCTTTTTCCTTGGGGTTTATAAAGCCAAATTCGTCGGCACTTTTATAACCTCTCCCTAGAATACTTACCTGTTTCATGGGGAAACCTTCTTTTTCTAAGCGAGAATAAGCCTCTTCCGCTTGAATTCGATCAGCCAAGACTGCCACAAGATAATTCATATTTCTTTTGTTTTTCGATTGTAGATTGTGAATTGGGGATGGAAAAGTGAACTTAAGGTAAAAGGCATCAATGCCAAAATAAAAATCCTATCATCATTTGAGGTGGCTCTCTGACAGAAACGCTTGAGGACAAAATTACGGAAAAATGACGCCGATTGTCTTGAGAGATGGAGAGAAGCGCGATCGCGAGGTTCCCCTGTGGGAAGATGTAAACTTATCAACTTGGGGTTGACATACGGCAAATTGCCGTATATAATAGTAATCAATAGCCCTTATGAAATTTCTGTTTTATTTGCTATGGCTACAACAACTAATCAAAAATCAATGGCGAGGCTAGAAACTCGTATCAGTCCAGAAACTAAAGCTCTTTTGCAGAAAGCCGCGGATTTAGAGGGGCGTACCTTAACAGATTTTGTTGTGGCAACTGTTTTGGCAGAAGCTTACCGAGTGATAGAAAAACACCAAACCCTCAAGCTTAATATTGACGATTCAGAAGCTTTTATTAATGCGCTTCTCAATCCTCCCAAGCCTAATGAGGCTCTAAAGGCTGCGGCTCTACGATACAAGGAAGAAATTAAGTTTTAATGGTTCTCAAGATCGAAATATTCGATAGTCGTAAGCATATCCGCTCAGACTTTTGTTGTGGAAAAGATAGCTTAGACAACTACATACATAGGCAAGCATCTCAGGATATCAAAAGACGAGTATCAATTGTATTTGTCTTAATTGACGAGCCTGATCTTAATGTTTTAGCCTACTATACGATCTGTTCATATACTGTTGACGTTACAGTTTTTGATGAAGCTTTTGCCAAAAATTTGCCTCGTTACCCACTATTGCCTGCTACATTATTAGGTCGTCTGGCTGTTGATCATCGACAAAAGGGTAAGCGATTGGGTGAGTTAATGCTGATAGATGCTCTGGCAAAGTCGCGAAATGCCGCGACACAAGTGGCATCTCTGGCGGTGATCGTGGATGCTTTGGATGAGGAAGCTTTGAATTTTTATCTAAAGTATGGTTTTGTGCAATTCAGGGAAAATCCCATGAAGCTCTATTTCCCTATGAAATCGGTTGAAGAGCTTTGTCAAACTTTTGGTATCTAGCGCGTGTCAAAATTCATTAGAGCAAGTTTAATGATGTCGGCAAATTTTGATGAAACAGAATCTAATACGCGATCGCGCCTCGGAAAATTACGGAAAAATCAACCTAATTGTCGAGAGTAGAGACGGAGTGAGAAGCGCGATCGTGTGTGCAGTGTGTAGGGGCGAAGCATTCGGGCGAAGAATCTATAAGTCAAAACCGAGCATTTATCATCCGAATGCTTCGCCCTCAATGGCGGATTGACAAAAACGGGATGCTGCGCGATCGCGCTTCACTACAAAATTACCGAAACATCAATCCGATTGTCTTCAGAGAGACGGAGAGAGGGGCGCGATCGTATATGCAGTGTGTAGGGTGTGTCACTACAGTCAGGTTAATGATCTAATGAATAACCTTTTTGATAACGCACCCTACAACTATTGTTATGACTGATAGCCTTAAGTCGAGTGGCACAAGCTATCTTTAAGAAAGGGAGACTCAGAGGGCGAGTAATCGAGAGTCGGGCTTGACAGACAAAAGATTTTGTGATAGGATAAACAGATCCAAAATTCATACAAATTTAACTCTAAGTACGAAGGGTACTTGAAGAGCATTTATATCGGCAATTTCTGAAAAATGGCAGATATACAGGGCTAATACAGCCATAGTTTTTCCCAATTAAACTCTCTCAACGGATTACGGTTATGCCTAAACTAAAACTCCCAGAAGAAAAAGAAGAACTAAACTTTTTTGAGGAAGATGAAGATATAGAAAATGAGATTGAGCCTGATGCAGACAGAGAAGCAGAATTAAAAGAAATTTCAAAAATTGTTGTGTTTGGGACAAACTGGACAACAGCAACTATACTTGATCAAATTGTGCGTGGAAACATTCAACTCAATCCCAGATTTCAAAGACGAGATGCTTGGAATATCACCCGTAAAAGTAGGTTTATAGAATCAATTTTTCTGGGATTTCCGATTCCACACATAGTATTGGCTTATAATGAAAAAGAACGCGGAAAGTTTATAGTTATTGACGGTAAGCAACGTTTGCTTACGATTCTGCAATTTTATGGTAAAAGTGAAACTAAAAATAATTGCTTTGCCTTGAAGGGCTTAGAGTTTCGACCTGAGTTGAATGGTTATAAATATGAGGAGATTAAAGAGGATTTCTTGAAAAATGATGTACTTGATCTTCTCGACAATCAGCAGATTCGTACTACATTAATTCGGAACTGGAAGTCGGATAGCTTGCTCTACCAAATTTTCTTACGTCTTAATGTAGAAAATACACCTTTGTCTCCACAAGAATTAAGACAGGCATTGCATCCGGGCGATTTTATTAACTTTTTAGATGACTATTCTATTGACAGTCCGGCGTTGAGGAAAGTATTAAAATCCCAATCTCCAGATGTTCGGATGCGTGATGTTGAATTATTATTACGTTATGTAGCATTTCATTATTGTTTGTCTGAATATCGTGGTAATTTGAAAACATTTTTTGATATGACTTGCGAAGAATTAAATAAGAATTGGTCTGAACAATCAGATGATGTTAAAGATGTAATTAGCCAATTTGAGAAAGCCGTAGAAACCACTATCAATATATTTGGAGAAGAAAATATATCTCGTATCTGGTTGAGCAATTATCAGAAGTATCAACGCCGATTTAATCGCTCCATTCTCGATGTGATGGTTTTTTACTTTTCGGACGAGATGATCAGGCAATCTGCTGAGAGAAATCAGGAACAAGTAGTAAATACTTTTAAGGAGCTATGCTCATCAAATGACCAATTTAGAGAAGCTCTTGGGGCAACAAGAAATACTACTTATGCAACTCACACTCGTCTATCACTATGGGGAGAGGCTTTATTAAAAGTTCTCGATGTGAAATTTAATGTGCCTGAACTTGTTGACAATCGTATCATCTTCAATGGTTTAAGGTAAATTATTGTCCATGCCAAAATCTCAAAGATTTCGTGATTTAAGCAAAGAGTTAACTCGGTTAAAAAAGCAATTTCTTCCTAAGATTAGCCCTACATATTCTGATAGACAGTTAGCTCTAACTGTTGGCTACATAGTTTTGGCTCATGCCGAAATTGAGGCTTATCTTGAGGATAGAGTTTGGGAAGTAGTAATGGAGGCTAAAAAAGACTGGGATGGAGGTAAGACTCGTCGCACTTTGATTTGCCTGCTTGCCTTTTCGGGTGAAACGATGGATGAGCCACCGGATACACTTACTCCAACCAAGGGAAATAAAACAGTGCAGCCAGAAAAAATAAAGATAAGCGAAAAAATTAACAAAGCTATCAAGGGTTTTAAGAAGGTGATTAAGCAGAATCATGGAATAAAAGAAGCTAATATTTTGGCATTGCTTTTGCCAATAGGTATAGATAGTGATGACTTAGATCCGGGTTGGCTTATCACCTTAAATTCCTTTGGGGAAAAACGAGGTTTAGTGGCACATTCATCTTACAACACTATTCAACCACCTGATCCCGCTGAGGTACTGAGTACAGTAAATCAAATTACTGAAGGACTTTTGCAAGTAGATGCCCTAATAAATGCTCTGATGAGATAATGGGATACAGCCAATAAAAAGCGCGTTTAGGAACGGTGTTAAATGGCAATTTACTTGATAGATAGGTAGCACATTTATCAAGTGTTATATAGCGCGTCTAAATGAATTGTGAAATCTTGTCGGGGCAATCCCCCCGTGGTTGCCCCGATTGATGAGGGGTAGGCACGAGAGCGCTACCCCTACAAATCTTTATGAATGATTTAGACTTGCTATATAAGTTATAATTAAGGGAAGTAATGACTCCGATATTTAAGTAGGAGGCGACTATGCAAATTAAGAATGACAAGGAAATGGGAAAAGTTTTTGCTACTCTAACAATCATTAATCGAGCCGACCAAATTCGGGCAGAAGATGGGACAATTTCAGTAGACGACGTTCGCTCGATAACGCTGAGAAATGTCTTGGTGGATACGGGTGCAACTACGTTGTGTTTGCCATCTGATGCTATTGGCAAATTAGGGCTGAAAATCCTTAAGGAGGTGGATGTAGCAACGGCGATGGGTATTGGTAAGGCTCGCATTTTTCGGGATGCAACCATATCAATGTTTGAGCGTGAAGGAACGTTTGAGTGTTTGGAATTACCCGGTGGGGGAGATGCGCTTTTAGGTGTGATTCCTTTAGAAGCGTTGGGATTAGAAGTTGATTTAAAAAATCAAACTTTGAAGCCTTTACCGATTAGTCCAACGGAAACTTATTTAACGATTTTGTAGGAAGTGATCATGTAGAAGCTCAGGAAAAATTTGTGGGGGCGGTTTTTCCTGAGCGGGTAAGGGTAACAAGTTTGGTGGGGTAAATATCAGAGTGTGGGGTTTTATGTGATTTTATTTAAAGGAAGTAAAAGGGTGCGTCATATTTTTAAGTCAATTATTTAACTAATAATTTTTTTTCTGACGCATTCGACCACTGAAAAATAGTAGCGCACCCTACTAGACTAAAATGACCACTTATCAAAAAAGTTTTCAATGATTTCTTGAGCTTTTGATACTGTTGTCCCTAACAATCTTCCGATTTCATAACTAATATCATAAATCCATTCTTTAAATGAATTTTGTGATTTAGAGACAACACTTCTTTCATAACTGTCCATTTCGTTCAATTTTTGTAGTAAGCGCTGTCTTAATAACTGAGTAGTTGAGAGAGCATCTTCCACTTCTGAAGGATAAAATTGATACCCACAAGAACAGTGAAATTTACTATCGAGAATATACCACTGAGCGCTACAAGATTCACATTTAACCTGTCTTTGATAAGGTTGAACGAGCAATTGACCATTAAAAAGACAATCTTTATGATAGTTTTTGCCCCATTGTTTACCACAACTGGGGCATTTAGGAAAAGGAAATGCTATCCATTCACTCATAGCTTAATAACAAGATTCAATTTCTTTTTCTGCGTCCAGCGTCATAACCAGCTTTCCAACCTTTATTTATTCCTTCCATTATTTCTTCGGTAGTTCCAATTACCACTCCAATTATATAACCAAATGCTGCTGAAATGGTCATAAATATATCAGCAATAAAGTCTCTAAAATCTTTCTCGGATTTATCTAAAATCCTGAGTTCATAATCATCCATTTCCGAGATTTTTTGATTAACTCTTTCTCGAAGCCTAGCTCTTATTGCTTCTGCGGTATCACTGGGAATATACGTTTGATCGGGAACATTTTTCATGGTTAATCGTCTTTTGTTGAGTTTGAAATAACTATACTCACGAGATTTTGAATTAAAGTCCTCGTTGTTGTAGCAACGCTAAAAATGCTTTTTGGTCGCCCGCAAATTTGGTAAATTCTTCAGGAGACATACTAGCAACAAGATCCGAAATTTTTGCAGATTGAGGCTGTTGATGAGTGGATCTTTCCCGTCTTTTTTCTGGGGGTAATAACTGAGGATCGACTAATTCCAGAAAATCAGCTAATGCTTTGCGAGACGCAACCACCCATCTCCTTTTATCCGGTACAGCATCCATCATTGCATCAAAAAGATGGGGTAAATTGTAGCGTTTATTTACAGAATATCCTACAATTTTTCCTTGCCAGTTTGGTAAGACTTCACGAATTTTTCTTTGAACATCACGAATTCTTCCTTTTATGTTGTCTTCTTGTTCTTCACTAGGTAAATTAGCTAAAGGATGCCAAGCTGTTTCCCCAGGATGGACTAACTCTACTTTATTTAAGGCAATGACCATCCGCTCTAAAAGTCTAGGATTAATTGCTCTCAGTTCTTTTTCTAAATATTGCTGGACAGAAGCGATAGCCCGATTTTGTGCATCTAAAATCCACAAAGCAACATCGACATCTTTTAACACTTGTTCGTAAAGCGCAATATGTTCTCTTTGTTTTAATTGACTTTCACCTAATCCAGGCATATCATAAGCAATTAATGCCCCATTAACACCTTCAACCTCATTAAATAAGACTTCCACTCCTTGCACCGTTTTCGTACAAGCTTGGATATGACTCACATCTAAACCTGCGTTAAAAAGTGCGTTGAGGGTAGAGGATTTTCCTACTCCTGTTTCACCAATAAAAGCAAAACGAGGTGGTGGTTCATTGTCCACCCTGTCTTCAATCATGCGGTAGATTTTCTCAAAATCATCCTCTGACATCTTCTGATCGCCCAGAATGTCTCTTGCTAAACCTTGGACTAAACTTCGTAAATCCATAATGTTTTTCAGAGCGGTAAAGTTAAATCTTCCCTGATGCTAAACCCCCTGTTCACAACACCGCTACCTGAAAACAACTGATTTTATGCCATTTTTTGTAACAATTTATTAAGCGAACACCCGAAAAAACCTGATTTTATTGGCCGCAACTAAGCTATAATGCCTACAATCCATACCATACCTGAACTCTATGACTATTACAGAAGTGTTACAACTTGTCGATGAGTTAGTCCAGAAACAAACAGGAGAACACCTAGACGATCTACAAAAAACTGTCGTTAAGGGACTTTGGGAAAGTAAAACTTACAGTAAAATCGCAGAGGAATGTGGCTATGACAGTCCCAATCATATTGGAGATGTTAGCCGAAAGTTATTTAAAATTTTATCTGAACAATTAGGTGAAGATGTTAATAAATCTAATTTTGCTTGGACAATTGAGAGGGTGATAAATTCTCAGTTTGTGGGTTTAGTAAATAGTAATATTCACTGGTGTCCCTATCATCCTAAAGACGATATAAATAAACCTATTAATGATCAAAATGAACTTATCAAAAATACCTGTTATCACGATTTAACCCTAGCCCCTAAAATAATCCATTTCTACGATCGCGCTACACAACTGACCACCTTATCCCATTGGCTCACTCATCAAAACACCCGTCTCATCTCAGTATTAGGATTAAGTGGAATAGGTAAAACTACCCTAGTTAAACAATTTGTTGACCTAAATAAACAACTGTTTGATGTAGTTATCTGGAAAACTATTAAACTATCCCCATCTTTAGATAATATTCTGACTGAAATCTTAACAGCTATTAATACCGAGCCGATTCCCAGTGACAATAAATTAACTCAATTTTTCCATATTTTACGCGAGAAAAAATGTTTAATTATCCTTGATGATGTCCAAGAATTATTTATTAAAGGAGAATTCGCCGGACAATTTAAAACAGAATATAAAAATTACCAAAACTTATTGACAATGATGACAGATATCGAAAATCCGAGTAGTTTAATCTTAATTAGTCAGGAACAATGTCAAGAAATGATTTGCTTAGATGAGGATTTATATCCTATTAAGTGCTTAGATTTAGACGGATTAGATAATAGGGCAATTTTGAGAAAATCGGGATTAAAGGATGATGAATGTTGGGCAAATCTTATTAATTTATATGAAGGAAATCCCGTTTATTTAAAAGATATTGTCGTTCTAATCAAAAATGTATTTGGCGGTAAAGTCGCGGATTTTTTAAGGGAAGATAGTTTAGTGGTCACTAAAGATATGAAATCTCGGTTGACTGAATTATTCCAACGACTATCACCCATTGAAAAAGAGATTATTTTACATTTAAGTAAATTTGATACACCTGTGTCAAGGGAAGATTTAAGACAAGGTTTATCTTTATCATCAATGGACTTAATCAATGGGTTAGAATCCTTGCGTCAACGTTATTTACTCAAAAAAATAGACGGAGATATAGTATTGTTTGATTTATCTCTTATTGTGAGAGAATATCTGAGAACTTGTTATTAAGATTAACGGTAAAATATCCTGACTTAATTAATCATTGTGTTCCTCTGGCTTCCACTACCAATTTACAAAAATGAGATGCTCCCAATAAAACTCATCACCCCCTATGGGGTATAGATCACACTAAAGTAAAAACCATGATCCTGTGCATTTTGACCCCGATCTTTGAGGGGGACAAGAGGAATACCATAATCAAGACGTACATTAAGCCCATTAATCGGTTCCCAGAGAATACCTAAACCTATACCTACTAAAAAGGACGGATTAAGAATCTTATTCGGATTATTCTGAGAATTCCAAACACTTCCTATATCGACAAAGGGTGCTAATTGTAAAGTCGCAGCCCCAGAAGTATTACGTTCAATGGTAATACGATCTTCAATAGAGAAACGGAAACCATTATCACCCCCACGCAGGTTTTGACGATAACCTCTTAGAGATTGCCCCCCCCCAATAATAAATTGTTGGGTGGGGAGCAGACTATTTGGAGTTAATTGTAAATCCGCTTGTAAAATTAATAAATTGCTATCACTGAGTCGCTGTACCCGTTGTGCTTGCCCTAGCCAACTAAAAAACAGTCCGTCAGGAATGGGAGGAGTATTGACGGTGGCATCAAATAAACCAGTACCAAAATTAAATTGCGATCGCAGAGCCCAGGCCCCTTGTGGATCGCGCTTGAGATAATCTTGACCAAATTTAATCACACTGGTTTTGCTCATACCACTAGGATCAGGACCAAAACCAAAGGGATATCCTTCTCCCTGAAGAAAAGTCTGATTTGTTTGGTAACTAAAACCCAAAGATACCGCAAATTCTTGAATCGGCGATCGCGTCAAGGGCTGGCGAAAACTAATTTCATAAAGTTGAGATTTACCAGAAATACCAAATTCATCAAAAGGTGCTAAAACAATACCATTACGGTTAGGCGCGACCCGCAATTGTAAAGTCCCATTCATTGCATTAACAGGGATACGATAATTAAAATCTAAAACATCAGAATCCCCAATCGCTTTATAATAAGTACCGGAAAATTCATCACCAAAACCCGTTAAATTGCGATAACGCAAATAAAGTCCCGCCCGTTCCGAACCGACACTGGGAGGGGAATAATTATCAAGACTAAAACTGGAGCCAAAACGATTCGCTTCCACTATCCGCACAATCAGAATACTTTCCCCTTCTTTCTCACCCGCGCGTAAACTCGCTTCCACATTTTCCAACAAAGGATCAAGACGCAGTAAACGCAATTGATCTTCTAACTTACTGGGATTTAAAGGAACACTCGCACCCAAACGAATCCGACTAGAAAGATAAGAAGCTTTTAAATGTTTATTTCCTTCGATCTGAATTGTGGCTAATTTTCCCTCAATAATCTGAATCTTGACAAGTCCCCCCCTCATAGTTTGGGGCGGTAAAATCGCGCGGGAAGTGATATAACCGCGATCGAGGTAAATTTCTGTAATTTTTTCCGCGAGTTCACGCAATTCTTGAAGAGTAACAGAACGACCTTCGAAAGGACGAGTCAATTTCTCAATTTCCTCTAATTTTAAAATTGTACTTCCGAGGACTTCAATTTTTTGTATGGGAATAGGAGTAGAGGGGAATTCAGGAGAGGGTGAAGGAGTAGGGGTTGGATTAGGGGTTGGAGTAGGGGTAAGGGGTGGTGGTTCCTTCTGAGGCAGTTGGGGAGTGGGTTGGGGAGTGGGTTGGAGAAAGCGATCTCCGTTAGGATCTGATTGAGGATTTAAGAGAGGAGTTGATGGATTTTGAGCCAATAAGAGGGGAGTTCGTGGAGACAGAGAAAACCCTTCATTAGGGGGTAAATGAGAAGAACTTATTGAAGGGAGAAGTGAGTTTATCAAGCCCTCCGATTGTAACGAGAAAGTCCGTAAACGCGAGGTTACAGGACCAGTGATAGGCCTCATCATTGTGGGAATGACAGAATCTCCTCTTACTTCATTACCAGAAGGAAGGGGAGACAAAGAAGACATTTCTATCACTGGAGAGGCATCGACTTTAGTAGATATACTCACCAAGAATCCCGTCAAGGAAATGAAGATGAGAGAGGGTGACACAATAGGCCGGATATTCCAGGGCATAAAACATGACCGTTTGAGAAAATGAGGAGCGACTTCCTTTGTTTTTTTATATCACGTTTATCCCACAGGTAACAATCATCAGGAGGAAGTCGTCTCATCTTGGCAATCCCTTCCTTTAGAATTAAGGTTAGAATTAAGGCGAAGTTAAGCCCTTTTTGGGTATCGGCTGAATTTCAGTCTCTACCAAAGGGGTTTGAGAAAATCGCTCTAACTTCACAGCTTTTAATAAATTAGTCCATTGACTCGCGATCGTCGCATCAGTAGGATTATCGCGTCGGAGTTTGGCTAAAGTACCAAGGGTTTCATACCAAACTACCTTATCCTGATAAATTTTCAAGCGCTCCGGTAAAGAAGCTTTTTCCAAAGCATTTTTATCCGTTGAAGTTAATTCCATCGGATTGATCCAACCAGTAACAAAAGGATTAGTGGCTTGATCCGAATCCGAACCACATTGAAAAGTCAAAGACCATTCATAATTTTTTCCTACCTGAATTTGATTAATTTTATCGCTTTCTGGGATAGCTAATGCCACAATACCAGGTTGTTTCGTTGTGAGATTAAACAATTTTTTATATACCGTATTGTTTTCTTCATCAACTAATTCAAATTCCACCGTATTATTCAAAGCCGCCGGAACATAAATAAACAAAGTTGGCAGTGGAGAAAAAGTGCGTCCCAAATGAGTAGTTGGTAATATCGCGGTCAAATCCTTTCCTAAATCCCCTGGACATTTGGACATCCCAGTGCGAGTCCCTCCACCTTCAGTACCCCCCGCGGGTTGTCCAACAGAGGGGGGTTTCAATTGGGAACCAGGGGCGGGAAAGTCATTCCAACGAGTGCCCCCACCTTCTGTACCACCAGGAATTCCCCCTGATGGAAATGAGGGCGCTTTCGGAGAGCCTTGAGCCATAAAATCATTATTGTTTTTACCCAATAATGAAACTAAGGAAGGCGTGAGGGATAGAGAGGGGGTAGAAATAGAAACATTTTTCTGGGCAATGGTGGAAAGTGGCGATGCTTTTGCTGTAAGTGGAAAACCACTGATCAAGCCTATTTCCCAAAATAGTGCTAAGGAAATGGTAACAACTGAAAGAGGCGACTGTTTGCAAGTCATAAGGAACCAGCCTTCTATAGATGCTAGAGAGTATAAAAGACGACTGAATTGTATCAGATGTTCCAGTCGTAGTTGTTTCTAGTGTACTTAACTATTAGTGGAGTTTGGGAATTTCTCAGTTTTCCACTCACCCCAAACCCATAAAAATTTTCCCACTTTACAGGGTAGGCGGTTTAGCTTGTAAGTATTTTAGCTTATTATGGTTAGAATCCCTACTAGGCACGGGGGCAAATTTTTTTCACGTTGGCCCTGGTTTCCCATTTAGTTGTGAGGTATTTTTCCTAAGAAGTAAACAACCCACCGCGAACCCCTATTGGTATCGCGAGAGCTTTTGAAGAAAAGTTCTACTTGCCCAAACTTCAGTCCCAGTAATTAATGCAGAAGCAGTAATTACTCTATCCCGATATTTAAGTTTTTTATTAAATATCGTCATAGCCAGAAGTTTATCGAATTTAGTGCCTCAGTCAAATTGAAGTTTAGCAACACTACATTCCCATGAATTTTGACTCATCGACTCTCTTAGATCAAGCATCTTTGGTTACGCGAACGATACGACCTCTTGGGGTATCTTCTGTGCATGGAATTAGGTTTTTAGGGAATCGGCTTTTAGCTGTTGATCCCAACCAGGGAATGTTGTTAGAAATTGATCCTAAAACGGACAATACTATCATTTTAAATCCCTATCAAACCTCTGAATTTATGAGGACAACTGGCTTGGCCATTTGGGATGATACTCTTTGGTTTACCAAGGGCAATAGTGTTTATTTCTGTCCTGGTGCTATTAAGGGTAGTTCTGTTTTGACTCTTAAGCCTGAGTATTTTCTGGAATTACCTTATCAAGCAGATGGGGTCGCGGTTTGGCAATCAACGGTTTATGTGACTTGTCAACAAGCTGGTTATATTTTGGTTTTTGATCGGAAAACTGCTAAGGAAATTACTCGTTTTTATGCTCCGGGTATTGGTTTTGAAAATATCGCGGTTCGTGGTGAGGAACTTTGGATTTGTGATCAGACGGAGAAAACTGTTTATTGTTTGGAAAGAGCGACGGGACAGGTAATTTTTAGTGTTCTTACTCCCTTTGATAATCCTAGTGGTTTGGCTTTTCATCGGGATACGCTTTATGTGGCTTACGCGGGTGATGAGCTTTATATTCGTGAAGATCCTAATTCTGATAATCCCTTTCAATTGAATCGTCGCGATCGCACTATTATTCATCCTCTTTCTTTTTATTATAATAAAGAGGGAAAGTATGCGCTTTCTAATGGTTTTTTAATTGAAATGTCTTATATGGAGGAATTAGAACCTCTTGATGAAATTCTGTTGGATGATTTAGAATGGCGTATTGCTTTACCTTCTAATACTGATCGCCAAAAGGTGCGAGAGATTTCTTATATTGGGATGCCTTTTACGGAGGAAATTCAAGAGGGCGAACGAGTCGCGGTGTTTAAATTTGATACTATGCACAGCCATGAACGTCGTTTTTTTGGTTGGAAGGCTTTAATTGAAGTTCGGGGTATTAAGTATCAATTAAAACCTCGTGATGTGGAAAAAATTCCTCCTCTTTCCCAGGAATTTAAGGATAAGTATCTGGTAGATAATGATAATTTGGCGATGGATACGGATATTATTAAACGGGCTGCGGAGGACGCGATCGGTCGAGAAACTAATATTTTACGTCAATTGTTGAGTATTCGCAATTATGTCTATGATGAGCTTTCTTATGCGGTGACATCAAAAATTGATACCCCGGATGTTGTGTTGAGACGTGGGGTTGGTTCCTGTGGTGAATATGTCGGACTTCTTTTAGCTTTATCTCGTCTTAATGGTATTGCTTCTCGTACTATTGGACGTTATAAGTGTCCGGCTTTTCCTGATAGAAAGGGTTTGCCTCTGGAACCGGATTTTAATCATGTTTGGTTGGAGTTTTATTTACCTGGGTTTGGTTGGGTTCCGATGGAATCAAATCCTGATGATATTCAAGAGGGTGGTCCTTATCCCTTACGCTTTTTTATGGGTTTGGCCTGGTATCATGTGGAAATTGGTAAGGGTATTCGTTTCCAACGGTTGACGAGTAAGGGGCTTCCTTTAAATAAGGAAGAGGTTTCTGTGGGAACTCTCGCGATTAATCATGTTCGTTTTACCATTCTCGATGAGTTACCCGCAAATTGATTGAAGGAAGAAGGAAGAAGGAAGAAGGAAGAGGGGGAAGAGG
>JBEDKD010000197.1:0-34462 GCA_041172365.1 Cyanobacteriota bacterium
TACGACAATTTTTAGGGGGTAGTGTTGATGGCCCTATTCAAGTTTTAGGCTAATCTTAAGGAAGAGGGAAGAGGGAAGAAGGAAGAAGGAAGAGGGAAGAAGGAAGAGGGAAGAAGGAAGAGGGAAGAGGGTTAACAGCAGGTAAATAGTAAAGAGTAAATACCATTTGACTTTAATGTTGATACAAATATATAGGTTTATTTGCTCAGAATTCCTGGGTTCCTCGCCGCACCGGATCAAGCGCACACTTCCTTTCCTATCATCATTTGCCTGAAAGGGTATAAAAATTATCTCTCTTCCCATCCACAAAAACAAATGTCAAATATCAGGAGAAAAAAATGCGATCTCAACGGACAATAAGAGAAGGCTCGGTTGGTTTTTTAGTCCTATTAGGATTCGGATTATTTATCGGTCTAGTTTTATGGTTGCGTGATGTCAAACTTGGCAATCGTACCTATAAAATCATTGTCGAATTTGCTACCGCCCAGGGATTAGATGACGGGAACGCGGTGCATTATCGTGGTGTTACTGTTGGTAAAATTGTGGCTCTCAAGCCCTCGTCTAATGGAGTTGATGTCACGATTGAAATTAACTCTCCTTCTCTGATTATGCCCCGTGATGTGGTCGTAGAAGCCAATAAATCAGGATTAATTGGAGAAGCTTCTGTGGCTATTATCCCTCTGAAACCCGTTCCGTCGGATTTACTTACGGCAAATCCCTTTGGTCCCAATTGTTCTCCCCTAATTATTTGTAATGAGACTCGTTTAAAAGGTCAGGTGGGTACTAATTTAGATACCTTAATTCGCACCACAACTAAAGTCGCTGATTTATACAGTGATCCTCAATTATTAGCTAATTTAAAACAAGTTTTACAAAAAACAGAAAAAGCTGCTGATGGCATTTATAAGTTAACAGAAGAACTTTCTGGTTTAAGTCAGACGTTGAAAACAGAAGTGCCTGGTTTAGGTCGTTCATTAAAACAAGAATTAGGTGATTTAAACCAAGCCATGCAAGGCTCTGTCAGTGTTTTAAAAACCTCAGTAGAACAAAATTTTGGCAAGATATCTGATTCTGTTGCTCGTGCTTCCACATCGCTAGAAAAAGTGGCAGACACCGCGAATATAACAACAAAAGAGTTAAAAGAATCCGCATTAAAAACTACTAATTCCGCTACAGACGCGGCGAATCAAATTAATATTACCGCGAAGAAAGTTGATGAATTAATTACAACGAATCGAGTGACTCTTGTCGCAACTCTCAATAATCTTAATCAAAGTTCCCAAGATTTACGGGTGACAATCCAAAGTTTAACCCCTATTATTACCCAAGTTCAAAAGGGAAATTTAATCAATAATTTAGAAGTTTTAACCGCGAATACAGCCCAAGCAACGGCTAATTTACGGGATTTGTCTAGTGCTGTTAATAATCCCACGAATTTATTACTTTTACAACAAACTTTAGAGTCAGCCCGTACTACTTTTGTCAATATACAAAAGATGACTTCAGATATTGATGATTTAACGGGTGATCCCAAGTTTCGTAATAGTCTGCGTAATTTAATTAAATCTTTAGGTAATTTATTTGGCACGGCCCAAGAATTGGAAAAACAAACCTCGATCGCGCAACAATTAGCCCCTTTAGAAGCCGCGTTTCAAGATCCTCAAACCGTAAAGAGAATCTCGGAAAATCCCTCCCTTCAGTGGGAAATATCAAACTCCCTGCCAAAATTACAACCCTTGGTGCTTCCTTCCCCAGATGAGTCTGCCTTATCAACGTCCCCTCCGTCAGAAGTTTTTTTTACCGAGCGCGATCGTTTTTGAGTCTTTGTTGGGTATCCTAAAATTAGGAGTTTCCTAGTGGTTGGGACATTAGGGCAAAAAAATCTATGGATTATATCGAAAAACAAAAGCTAGAAAAACAAAAGTTGGAGAGGGAGTATGGTAGTATCCAAGTCCGTAAGATGGAGAAACGGAAACAGCTACAAAAAATAATGATTCTGCTTTCTGTGGTATCTTTGATGGGCTCCACGATATTTGGCTTAGGAAAAGTTTTTACGGGAGCCAACAGTCAACCCTCTCAACCGAAAACTCCCACAGCACAATCGACGGGGATAACTTTAGCTGCACAAGAAAAGGGCTATATGACGGTATTAGAGCGGGAGCCGAATAATCAAACGGCTTTGGAGGGACTTGTTAATACTCGTGTCGAGATGAATAATTTACCAGGCGCGATCGAGCCTTTAGAAAAACTGGTAAAATTATATCCGTCTCAAGCCGAATATAAGACTATTTTGGCAAAAATTAAAGAAGATGTCAAAGGCAAAAAATAAGGAAATTGTCGGGAAGTATTCCCATATATCGTCAACCTAAATTCAGGAAACAAGATTTTTATCATGTTATTTTTACCAAGTCTAAAAAAAAGTGGTCATTTAGAAAAAATAAATATTACAGTTGCTATTGTTGGTTCACGAAAAATAGAGACTCGTGATGATTACGCGAGTCAAGGTTGGGAGATATTTGCGCCTAATTTGACAATTTATGGATTTGATGCCGATGTAGAAGCTTGTAATCAAGCCAATGCTAACTTAGCAGCACGACAAGTTAATTGGACAGAAAAACATATTCCCTTAGCCCTCAGTAATAGAGAAGGAAACAGTACCCTTTATGTGACAAAATATCCGGGTTGTAGTTCATTATATCCCCCCAGTGAAGATTATATTAAACGTTTTTCGGGAAATTCAGAGCTAATCCAGCTTGAATCGACTATTGATGTATCCACAACAACATTGGACTTATTTTGTCAACGAGAAGGCGTGACAGAAATAGACTTTCTCCACTTAGATATTCAAGGGGCAGAACTTAATGTGATCAAAGGTGCTTCCCAGATTTTAGAGAGTGTATTAGGATTAATAACCGAAGTAGAATTTACCGAGATATATTCAGGTCAGCCCCTCTTTAGTGATGTCGATATTTGTTTAAGAAAAAATGGTTTTTCCTTGTTTGACTTTTCTGGGATCAATCGCGATCGTCGCCGTGATATCCCCCTGTTTTCCCAAAATCATCCGGGTGCATTAATTTGGACTGATGCTTTCTATTTTCGTGACTTAATGGGTTCTGATTTGAGTCCTCATCTGAAAACACCTGATCGACTCCTGAAATTAGCTTGTTTAGCAGACTTAATGGAATTTCCAGATTATGCACTAGAGATTCTCGAATATTTGACAGTGAATTATGGCCGCGATCCTCAATATAATTTCGCACAGAATATTATGGAATGTTTGATCAATATTCCAGATTTGGTCAAACTGGGTTTAGCATCTTTGCCCATCGTGGAAAGACTGCGAGAGTATTTACCAAGTGATAGTACAGGGGAAGATAATCAGGATGATTTGACCAATTTAGAGCCAGAATTGGTGACTAATTATACGAGAAATTGGCCACGCACTTTTCTCTATAAAGGAAAGCCTCTTCCCTATAATCGTATCGGGTACAATAATGTGGGAGAAAGGGCTGTGGAAATTCCTATTGCTTTGAATTTTCTGGCCAGTCTACAGAAAAAGAATAAGATTTTGGAAGTCGGGAATACTCTCTCTCATTATGAAAATGTCTTCAGTGATTATCTCGGAATTGCTACTCGACAGATTGTGGATAAATTTGAAGTGGCTCCGGGTGTTGATAATATTGACTTAATGGATCTGCCAACAAGAGAAAAATATGATGGGATTATCTCGGTTTCCACAGTAGAACATATTGGCCAAGGAGTTGAGCCATCTGGGGCCTATGGTGAAAACATAAAAAAGGGAGATTTAGAAGGTCCTCTTAAGGCGATCTCCAAAATTTATGACTTATTAGCTGTGGGGGGAAAAGCGTTAATTACTGTTCCCTTTGGCAAATTAATTGATGGAGAATGGTATATTCAATTCAGCTATGAATATTTACAGCTTTTAAGTGAAAAATATCAAATTCCCCAGGAGGCGATTACCCCTATATTTATGCGAATTTTAGACATGGAATTACCCTTTAGTAATCCCAGAGAAATATGGGTAGAAGAAACCCCAGAAAAATTGAATTATGTGGAATATAATTATCCCTATCCCTGTGCTAACGCGATCGCGCTCATCGAATTAACCAAGCAGGAAACGCCATTTATCCTTAACCTAGAAGTTCCGACAACTGAGTTAACTTACCATAAATCTGTCTGGGAAAAAGCTTCAATTTTTGCCGATTTAGTAACAGAGAAATTCTTAGAGTTATTATCTCAGCTAAAAACAGTGAATTTCATCTTTTGCCCCGATTGGTTACAACCAGAAGATTCTTTATGTACCGACTTAGCCAAAATCATAAAAACCTGGGTAAGTCATCCTGAACAAAATCAAATGACTTTACTGATTGAACGGGGTAATTTTGAAGAAGAAGAAGCTAATTTAATTTTAGGAAGTGTGACGATGAATCTGCTCATGGAAGAAAATTTAGAAGGATTTGATGAGCCGACAATTATTTTACTAGAGCAACTTAGTCCCGTTCAGTTATCTGCACTATTACCTCGCATTCACTCTCAAATTATTGTCGAGTCATCTCTCCCCAATTCCCCCAAAGATGAATTTATCAATCTGTCTCAGCTTAAGTTAGAATCTTTTAGAGAAAGGCGGTTTCTGCCGTAGTCGGATTTATGCCCCCGGTTGTCCACTAAACTTAATCCTTAATTATTTATTGCCTAAAATAACTATGAAAATTGCCATAGATGGTGTTTTTTTTCAAATGTATCGCACGGGAATTGCTCGCGTTTGGCGTTCTTTATTAGAAGAATGGGCTCAAAGTGAATTCGTGAAAAATATTATTGTACTCGATCGCGTAGGAAGTGCGCCCAAATTTCCGGGGATTAACTATGTAACCATCCCACCCTATGATTATGGAAATACCGATGCTGATCGAGAAATGCTACAACAAGTCTGTGATCAAGAGGGGGTGAATTTATTTATCTCAACTTACTACACGACTCCTTTATCAACACCTTCTGTATTCATGGCCTATGATATGATTCCAGAAATTTTGTGGGCGGATTTTAATCAACCCATGTGGCGTGAAAAACATCGAGGGATTCATCATGCTTCTGCTTACATTTCTATTTCGCAAAATACCGCGAATGATCTTGTTAAGGTTTTCCCCCATATTTCCCCAAATTTAGTGACGGTTGCCCATTGTGGTATTGCTCAAGATTTTATTCCAGCTAGTTTAGCAGAAATTCAGGCATTTAAACTCCAGTATGGAATTACCAAACCTTATTTTCTGTTAGTGGGAATAGCTGGTATTTATAAAAATGCTATTCTGTTTTTCAAAGCTTTTGCCCAACTTTTTAGCCGCCCAGGGTTTGATATTATTATCTGTACAGGAAATCGGTTAGATTTTGAGGTTGATTTTCGCTCTTATACATCAGGGAGTATCGTCCATCTTTTAGAGCTTACTGATGCCGAATTGAGAGTGGCTTATTCCGGCGCGATCGCGTTAATTTATCCCTCCAAATATGAAGGCTTTGGTTTACCTATATTAGAAGCCTTAGCCTGTGGTTGTCCTGTGATTACTTGTCCTAATGCCTCAATTCCTGAAGTAGCAGGAGACGCGACATTATATGTGAAAGATGATGATGTGGATCAACTGACGGAAGCACTTTGCGACGTACAAAAACCAAAGGTGCGTCAAACTTTGATTGCGGCTGGTTTGCAACAGGCACAAAAGTTCTCTTGGTCTAAGATGGCTCAAACGGTAAGTGAAGCCTTAATTAAGACTTCCCTTAGCCATTTAAACTTGAAGGAAATTAATTTGATTATTTTCCCTGACTGGTGTGTACCAGAGGAGTCTTTGGGATTAGAATTAGAACAAGTCATCAGAGCGATCGCGACTCATCCCGATAAAAGTCACATTACTTTGCTGATAGAAACCAGCAATATTAATCAGGAAGATGTTAATTTTGCTTTATCCAGTGTTGCGATGAATTTACTGATGCAAGAGGATTTAGATGTGACAGAGGGACCGGAAATTTATTTGACAGGAAACTTGAGTGAAATTCAGTGGCAATTTCTCTGCACTCGGATTTCTGCTAGAATTGTCTTGGAACAGGAAAATCAAGACGCGATCGCTCTGTTTACTTTAGCAGAACTTCCTATTTGTTCCCTATCAACAATCCCTAAATTATCGAGGTGAATAGCCACTGAGTCCACATTGTGCAAAAAGCCTGATCAAAAATTTTGACTTACCCCTAGACAGAATCATGGTAAAATGAGAGGTTTTAACCTTATGAAAAGTGTCCCAACTAACGACAACTTATATCAACAATATCTACAAAACAATTGTCCTTCCCTGGATGAAAAGATATGGCTTGGCATAAATGAAATTCTGCTGAACACATCTTGGGATGATCCACAATCTGCCAAGGATCTCAATAACTTTGCCGTAATAGCACTGATAGAAGCTGAAAACGCAGAAGACTTATCGATGCGAGAGTTTTATCTTGACCTCGCTCTAGAAGCCTTAAATAAGGGAGTAGAATTATATAATGATCCTCTTTGTGCAGCTCATTTTGCTCTAATTTTGGCAATGACAGGAGATGTCACTCAAGCCACACATATTACCTTTAATTTTTTTATTAATACCCTCGACTATGTTTATGTAAAACAAGTAGAGGCAAAATCCCTAGGAATAATTTATCTTCCCAAAGGAACAAATCAATTAAAGATTCATCAAAATGAACAACTACTTTATATTTTACAAGCTGATGATGGTTATCAACAAGCACTCCTTTTTTTAGGTGAGGTTATGCGTCGCGCAGAGCCTTTTTTTTACAATGAAAGGGGATTGCGAATGTTGGATCTTAATTCTCAATTATTCCCGCATTCAATATCTATCAATTTTAAACTAGCGATTTCTTACATGACTAATTTAAAGTTGGAGGGGCTTTTATATCTACATCGTGCTCGAAAATTAGACCCTCATTCACCAGGTATTTTACAAGCTCTCCACCTCGCGTATCGTGATTTACAGCAAACTCAATTAGCAGACTTTTGGCTAAAGACTGCTCGCAATTTATGTCAGGATAAATCCAGCACACTTGAATGGTATTGGAGTCAGTTAGAAGTGAATAGTCCTATAACATACATACCTTTTGAAAATGATCTAATTTTAACAATAGAGCCCAGTCTCCGTAGTTATGTAACCGTTGTCTTGATGGCTGAAGGAGACTGGTTTGAAAAAGAAATGGAATTTTGGCGAAATTTTATTAAGCCTGGAATGACAGTGATTGATGTAGGAGCAAATGTAGGAGTTTACACTTTTAGCGCGGCTCGTCGAGTCGGCCCTGAAGGTCGAGTGCTCGCGGTTGAACCTTTTGCGAATTGCGTACATTGTTTAGAAGAAACCAGTAAGCTAAATCAATTCAATTGGGTTCAGATTTGTGCAGGAGCCGCCAGTTCTCATATAGGGACTGCTTGCTTATCTCTTTCCACAGCCAGCGAATTAAATGAAATTATCACAAATGAACAGGCAGAAAAAATGCCACCAGGATCATTTGTGGAAGTCCCCTGCTTTACACTAGATAGCTTAATTGAACAAGAAAATCTCACTGGTGTTGACTGGCTAAAAATAGATGCCGAAGGCCATGAAATGTCGGTGATCGAGGGCTGCAAGAGAATATTATCAGACTTTGCACCAGGCATCCTCTATGAAAATGTCGCGAGTGATAAAGCGAATAACTTACCTGTTGCCGACTACCTAATGAACAACGGGTATAAATTATTTCATTATCAACCTTATATTCAACAGTTACTTCCTATTGAGTCGGTTGAAGATTTAGATTGGAAATTGAACGTTATCGCGTTACCCAATAAACGCGAGCGTCTTAACTTCTCGTCTTGAGAAAACTCATCCTAGCACCCAGATCAAACATCATTTGATTTGTCATAATTTGTCAAACTTAGAGGGGCTTTTCTTATGTCTTTTTTTCTTCAGAATCTCAAAAAAAGAGGTCATTTAGACAAAATTCAGATGACCATTTGTAATGTCGGCTCTCGTAAACTGGTCGATAAAGATGACTATGGAAGCCAAGAATGGCAAATTTTTGCTCCTCAGTTAAGTATCTATGGTTTTGATGCCGATGCCGATGTTTGTGATGGAGCCAATACTGAACTTGAGACTCGACAAATAAATTGGACTGAAAAACATATTCCTCTGGTACTCAGTAACTCAGTAGGTGAATCTACACTTTATGTCACAAAAAATCCTATGTGTAGTTCATTATATCCTCCAAATGAATCCTATTTAGCACGCTTTTATCAACTGGCTGAAGTGGCTAGTTTAGATTTTATGGTAGAGATTGAAACAACTACTTTAGATGAATTTTGCCAAAGCGAAAAAATTGATGAAATTGATTTTTTACAAATAGATGTTCAAGGAGCCGAACTGAATGTGTTAGAAGGGGCTTCTCATATCTTAGAAAAAAGTGTGTTAGCACTTCAAATAGAAGTTTGGTTTTCGGATATTTACATTAATCAGCCCCTGTTTGCTGAGGTTGATCAATATATTAGAAAACAGGGATTCACTTTTTTTAATTTAAGAGGAGGTTTTCGCCATCATATTTCTTCACCTATTGTCTCACAAAGTTTCTATGGACAATTTCTTTGGGGAGATGCTTTTTACTTTCGTGATTTAATTAGAGATGATCGGAATCCGAACATGAATAATCCTGAAAAAATTCTGAAACTAGCTTGTATTGCGGATCTTCTTGATTTTCCTGATTACGCACTAGAATTACTTGAATATTTAACCCTAAAATATGGAAATAACCCTGATTATAACATGGCAAATAGCATTATTGATAGCCTCGCCCAAATACCTGAATTAGTAGAACATGGATTAAGTTCTTTACCCATTGTTGCTAAGTTACGAGACTATATAATTCTCCCCTACAATTGATGGTATTTTACTGTAGCACAGGTTTTTCCCAATGGCATCACATAAGTAAGGGGGTAAGTCTCATAGGTTTTTGATACTCAGAAAAGTCAAGAATATTGATTTTTCTGAGTCAATCAAAATCACTATTTGTAACGTTGTGATTGGGGTGAATTTCTCGCCAGGAAAATAGCACTAATTCCCCCACATAAATCCTTAGCTGTCTCCAATTAGGTAGGAGGATAAATCATAACATAAAGAATAGAAATAAATCTGTTGATTGACTAAAAATTTGATGCCGTAATTTTTTTAAGTGTCCAGATATTTTAACCACATCTGCTCATAAGCATTTTCCATTTCACGAGCAAATTTTTGAGGATTCCATAGAGGAGATGTCCGGCGAGACATCCACATTTTCCAACTAATGTGTTGACGCAAAAGAGGCTCTTTTCCTAAACGGATACCCCACTCTATATATTCTTCATCTGTCCAGGCAATTCCCTCAGTAATACCAGCATTTACCATCATAGCATAGCTATTGCGAGCGGAAAACTGTTGTCCGACTCGTGTCACTAATGGAATACCCACCCACAAAGTTTCCAAAGTAGTCGTTGCGCCATTATATGGATAAGTATCTAATACAATATCTGCAATCCCTAAATTCGCTCTATGGACTTGTTCTAAAGGAGCTTCTGGCAAAAATCTGAGACGATCGCGTGAGACTCCTTCCTTTTCTGCCAATTGATAAAAGAAGTTTTGCATTGATGTTTCGTCTGCAGGACCTTTAATGAGAAAATAACTATCTGGTACTTCCTTGATAATCCTCATCTGCAATATGGCAGTATCAGGATGACGCTTATAGCTTTTCTGAGAACTCAGATATACAACAGCATCACTAGGAATTTCTAATTCTTCCCGGCGTAAGGTTGGTAGACCGAGTTCAAAACCACCTACAGCAATATAAGTATCAGGCAAACGCCAAATTTTTTCGTGATAATAATCCTCAGCATTTTCTGGTAAAACATAAGGATCGGCAATAAAATAGTCGATCGCGGGCAACCCGGACCCATCCCAACCGAGCCAAGTCACTTGTACAGGCGCGGGTTTAAGTGACAAAATTGTACAGGTTACATCTAAAGTGATACTGTCAAGGTCAATGAGAATGTCAATCTCATCTTCATAGATTTTATCCGCGATATCCGTTTCTGAAAACTCTCCTTTGTAGCAATAGTCTGCCTGTTCAGCAAACCATTCCTGTAAAGCATCAGGTGTTTTTCTATAACCAATAAAATAGGCATAAATAGAAACACGATCCCGATTATGATATTGAAATAACCATCGAGATAGCCATCCGACAGAATGTCTGAGCATACAATGAGATAAATAGCCAATTCTCAGAGGTCTTTTACTAACATCCCCTGTTTGTTTCCGAGCTAAATGACCCTTTTGGTATCGTTCAACTCGTTCTCGATGATGTTTTTGTAGATACTCTTGACAAAACTGTGCCAGTTTATTTTGTAGGTTTCGATTCTTTTGCGCTCGATCGGCAAAGTAGGGCAAAAAGAAAGTAGTAGCAAACAAGTTTTGCACCCTCGCGGGGTGAATATATGCCGGTTTCTCTTCTATCATAGAATCAATCAAAACCTCATGCTGATCCATCACAGAAGAAACTTCGTCCCAGTATCCCCCAGCACTCATTAACCCCCGCAAAACTTTGTGATTAGCAAAAGTTTTATCAGGTAATTCTTCCGATAATTCCAAAAACTCTTTGGCTATTTTTATCCCCTCATCATATTGACCCGAATTTTGATAAAAACTAGCCATGTGAGGTAGAACCGCGAGGGGATTCAGATTTTTACCAAACTTTTCAACATCTAGCATACGACACACTTGTGTGAATGCTAGTGCTAAAAGTGGTAAATGGGAACCATAGCCAATTTTCACAGCCGTGCCTAATACAGCTTCTAGAAAAACGAGAGGATCGCGGACATGATTAACACAAGCCTTTGTTAATTCTAATGACGAGGGGTGCAAAGCATCATAATCTAAAACACTTTTTAAGACTTCCATTAATAGTTTAACATTTACGTTAACTGGTGGCTCAGACTGGAGTATGTCTATTACGCCCATATCAATCAGGACTTCTCCAGTGTAAGTTTCTAAAAGAATAGATAAACCTATTAAATGCAAAAGATTATTAATATCCGTCGGGTTTATTTCCCGAATGTGTTGACGAATTGCCCAAGCCATCTCATAGTCTTTGATTTCCCCCCTACGAGCCGCCTCAGTTTGCAGTACCTCTATTAATTCAGCCGTCCACAAATCAATTTCTTCGGGTTCCCCCTCCGCCATGCCCAGTAGCCAAGTTGTCTGAGCCTGAGCCTCTTCTCCTTGCAACAATAATATCAAACCTAGATACCAATAATAAGATTTCTGTTTTGGTTCTATAACAATAGCTTTTTCATATAGTTTTGCGGCTTTGTGATAATCTTTTTTAATAAGATATTCATAAGCCTCTTGCTGCAAAAGAATGGTATCAGTTAATGGGTTTTGATTAGTCATAGGAAGAATAAGTAAATACAAAAAATAGTGATCATCAAAAAAAAGAAATGATAAAGTGGGTAGCGTTATAGACACTACCCACTATTCTAAAGAATTAGGCTTAAACTAAGCTGCCATCTTCGAGATAGGGTTTCATTTCTACTTAGATACTTCCGTATCTCCAGCGCCACAAACCAGGGGATTACCCGAAGCCGCGGCTGCTGTTTTCCCTGCCGTACCAGCTTCACATAAAATAGCTACAGTTGTTGTTTCACTGGTTGCAGTATTAGTACCTAACTGAACAGTGCCTGTATATCCTTTCAGAGAGGTACTCAGGGGAGTTGCAATATTCGCGACGTTTGAGGTTGTGGTATCAGGTGTCGTGGGAGTCACAGCATATGTATAGTTAGTAGTCTGAGTCTTGATACCCAGTCCCATGTTATTGAAATCTGCAAACTTGCCATTTTCTGCATATTTCGCTTGCTGAGATCTGTTCATAGAACCGGTGTACTGTTTCGCTTCTGACTGTTTAGCTTTATTCGCTTGGTTGAGGAAGGATGGCAGAGCGATCGCGGACAAAATACCGATAATGATAATAACGACGAGTAGCTCAATCAGGGTAAAGCCCTTTTCTTCTTGATTTCTTTGATTGAGGTATTGCAGGAACTTTGTTTTAAATTCGGTCTTCATAATGGTTCTCCTTCAGGGGGTGGGATGCTTGATTTCTAACTTATGAGAATAGCTTACCCAGTCTTGCACAGTTTCATATCACTTCATCAAAAAAATTTTTCCCTCCCTCATACAGATTGCTCCAAAAGTATATATAGAAAGGGTTCCAGACGTTCCAAAAGTTCCTTAACTTCCTTAAAAGCCCTTTCTGGGGCGATAGACTCCAAGGTGATAGGATCTAGGGGATGGAGTTGTTGCCATCGTTCTACTAGAGACATCATGGGTTGGCTACCCTCCCACAGGGGAAGTAAACAAGCCACCCTCATACTTTCGAGTATGAGGGGTACAACAGTAGGAAGAAATATATAACGACTGATCTCAAAAGGTTTTTGGTTGATAATGCACTGAGTGAGGTCTTCTTTGACTAGGGGCGTTTTCAATTGGGGATGCAGGTGAACTTTCGCGTTGCGCCAGTCTTGCGTTGTCCATTCTTCCGTTGGAATAGAGGGGGGAGTCGGATTTTCATGGCCACACCAGAAGTCTAGCAACCGATGGATAGGATGTAATAGTTCAAACAGATGCAGCCGATCCTCCACGGATATCTCTGCTAAACTCATCGCAAGAAACGCGGGCAAATCATCTGGTTCTTTGAACAAATCCTCCAAGTCCCAATGTCGCCAATTCACCATACTGATATACGATAAATTAGATTTTTTCAAGGCGGAAAACATATCATTAATAGTATAGCCTTTATCGCATTGAAACAAATAATTCATCAGAATGCCTTCTTCGGATGTTTCAAACTCTTTTTTCCAAGTTCTCGCTTTTAAAGACACATTATCTCTCAAAGATTTCATCATTTCGATAACTATCTGAATTTCCATTTCTTCAGGATTTTTATCCATTAAACCCATCATTTTAAACATTTCTTGGGCCCGAAAAAACAGATTTCTCTGTAGCTCACTGTGTAGGTTAGTTCTGATAATTCCATCGGGTTTCAATACTGACTGGAATGCTTGCAAACCTACTGTGATATCTTCAAATAAGTAAAGAACTTCATCACAGTTTATATAATCAAACTTCTGGTTTAAGCTACTGACTTCTTCTATGGGTAATACATGAAACTCAGCATTAGCTATATCGTGATAGTCTAATCGCTTTCTCGCGAGGTCGATCGCTTCTTCTGATAAATCAATTCCGACAATATGAGCCCCCGGATTCGCGAGAGCTAACACTAAGGATTTGTAACCTGTGCCACAACCTGCATCTAAAATAACTTTTCCTTCTGTGCTAATTACTTTTCGATTTCTCAGATAATAGGGAGTAACAAGGTTGTGAACATAGAGAGCTTCAAAATTGTCTTTGGGAGGATATGTTTCTAACTCAATCCGTGGATAAGGGGCGGTTTTAAATTGTTGACGGATTTTTTCGAGTAACTCAGGGTTTTGCTTGTACATAATCAGAGAGCATTAATTTTACTTAATTTTGGGTAATAAACTAGAATATTTTTGCGTTGTATACAAAAATGATTCTCACCTAATGAGAAGTTTTTTCCTTCCTTCTTTTATCATCATTTTTTCACAGGGAATTGGTAAGAGCTATTTTCTCTCGATCGCGACTCGATCGCGTCTTTCCTTTCCGATTCTCCCACACAAGGAGCCTTCCCCTTGCGATAATGGTCTTGAAAGACAGAGTTATCTTACCCCAAAACCAATGGAAATCGATCGCGAACTCGATAATACTATCTTAAGTTTTGCTGACATTCAAGCCGAACTCAACTTACGCCACGCGAAGGACACCCTACGCGATATTGTAACCCATCTGGACTTAACCCCCCAAGAAAGGGAGGGACTAGAACCCGCGATTAATGGCCTAGACCAAATGTTGGATAAACTAGAACGCGCTAGTGTCCAAATAGCTGTTTTTGGCATGGTGGGACGCGGTAAGTCCTCCCTACTTAACGCCCTTTTAGGTCAAGATATCTTTGAAACTGGTCCCATTCATGGCGTGACTCGCACCACTACCATTGGCCAATGGGATGTTAAGTCCTCTGGAGATGAGGATATTTATAAAGGTAAATCTCCTATTATTTATCGTCTTTCCCAAGTTGAATTAATTGATACTCCGGGTATTGATGAAGTCGATGGAGAAACACGGGAAGCTTTAGCCCGTCAAGTCGCGAAACAAGCAGATTTAATTTTATTTGTCGTTTCCGGTGATATTACTAAAGTTGAATATCAAGCTCTTTCTCTGTTGAGAAACGCGGGTAAACCGATGTTATTAGTCTTTAATAAAATCGACCAATATCCTGATGCCGATCGCATGATAATTTATGAGAAAATCCGCGATGAAAGGGTGAAAGAATTACTTTCACCTGATGAAATTGTCATGGCTGCGGCATCACCTTTAGTACCTGACGCGGTACGTCGTGCTGATGGTAGTATCGCGGTGAAAATTACGCGAGGACTTCCCCAAATTGATCAATTAAAATTAAAAATTTTGGAAATTTTAGATCGGGAAGGGAAATCTTTAGTCGCGCTCAATACTATGCTCTATGCAGGTGAAGTTAATGAACAGTTAGTTGAACGCAAAATGGCCATTCGAGAAGATAGTGCTAATCGTATTATTTGGAATGGTGTCATTACCAAATCTGTCGCGATCGCGCTTAACCCCATCACCGTTATTGATCTTTTTAGTGGAGCCGCGATCGATGTCACTCTCATTTTAATTTTATCCAAACTTTATGGCATTCCTATGACGGAATCTGGCGCGGTGGAATTATTACAAAAAATCGCCTTGAGTATGGGAGGAATTACCGCGAGTGAATTATTAGTTAATTTTGGATTAAGTTCTTTAAAAGGAGTATTCGGAATTGCAGCACCCGCGACAGGGGGATTATCTTTAATTCCTTATATATCAGTCGCGATGACACAAGCGGGTATCGCGGGTTTATCTTCCTATGCTATTGGACAAATTACCAAGGCTTATTTAGCTAATGGTGCTTCTTGGGGAGATGATGGCCCGAAAGCTGTCGTCACCAAAATTTTAGAATCTTTGGATGAAGATTCTATTTTAAATCGCATTAAAGATGAATTACGCGCTAAATTAGATTTGACTCAAAAGATGGGTAATGGGTAATGGGTAATGGGTAATAGGTAATAGGTAATAGGGATTGGGGATTGGGGATTGGGGATTGGGTAATGGGTAATGGGTAATAGGGAAAAGATTAGAGAAACCGGGTTTTTGTAACAAAAATAGTCATTAATTAGCCCGATCGCGCTCCTGATTACCTGGTTTATTGGGTAGAAAGAGGTAAGTATTGTACTCGATAAAATTACGTCAAAAAAAAGCGCGATTAATTTCCCTAAACTCTTGACAAAACAGCAATTAAATGGTAAAATACCATAAGGGATAAAATTATCCATTATGGCAATACCATCAGAAATAACCCAACTTGTCCAACGCGTGAACCAAGAACTCGATCAAATCGAGCAGGATGCGACCGAAGGACTGACTCTCGCCAGAGTTATTCTAACTCGCATTCCCAATAATTTCTTGGTGATTCAACTTTTGGCTTTTTTGAATACCAGTTTATTTTATGTAGAAACTATTAGAAGACGTTTGGAGGAGCGTGTTGAGTATCTGTCAAGAAAGGATGTAATTACAGATGAAAAACTGCAAGAGGTAGGAGAAGATGCCGCAATGGAATTAGGTCGTCTGCTGGAAACCAAAATTCGAGTTAGAAGTATTAAAAATCGTTTGGAGAACTTACAATGACACCAAAAGAAATTGATGAAAAAGAATTGCAAGAAATTCTGGAACTAGCGAAGGAAGCTGAACAAAAAGCTAGAGAAATGTGTCAACTGATCGTAGAAAATACGGCTAAATATAAAAGGTGGTCTGAAGCGAAAGAAACAGAAAAAGAGAAGCAACTTATCTGAGGATTATTTCTCACAGATATCATCTTTTCTTTCCTCAAAAGTCTGGCAGGGCAGGCATTAGCCTGCCTTTGAGCTTATTTTTAGGATATGTATTGTATTTTATTGCCTTTCTAATAAAGGAAAAAAGTGACCGATCAGCCCTAATGACACAAAAATAAATTGATGAAAAAGAATTGTTATAAATTCAGGAAATGGCGAAATAAGCTGAACAAAAAGCTAGAGAAATGTGTGAGTTAATTATGGCTAATTCCCAAAAGTGGCGACTGATGGCTGAGGCTAAACGTGCGGAAAATGCCGAAAAACAATATGAGTAGGGACACGGCAGTGCCGTGTCCTTTTCCCCTGCCGTGTCCTTTTCCGCTTTTCCGATTCACGATCGCGTCTTTGATTTCGCCCTTTTCACCTAATCGGGATATTTCCTTTCTTTCCTGAAAAATGGGGACACGGCAGTGCCGTGTCCCTACTTGGAAAGGACACGGCAGTGCCGTGTCCCTACTGATTTTATTCTCTTTCTAACAAAGGGAAAAAGTGACCGACTGGCCCTTGTCCTTTGCCAATACTTAAGGCATATTTTAACGCGGTAGTGACATAATTTTTAGCATCTTTAACAGCGTCAAATAACTCTTTCCCTAATGCTAAATTAGCCACGATCGCGGCAGATAAAGTACAACCCGTTCCATGAGTATTAGTAGTGTCTACCCGTTTCATTTTTAATCGTTGGAGATGATTGCCATCAAACCAAACATCAATTCCCCGTAATTCCCCCTTCATTCCACCCCCTTTAACTAAAACAGTTTTCGCCCCTAAACGATGAATTTTATAGGCGGCCGCTTCCATATCATCCACCGAAAAAATCTCTAAATCACTTAAAATTTCAGCTTCATCACGATTCGGTGTGACAATCTTTGCTAAAGGGATTAATTCCTCGCGTAAAATCCTGATCCCGTCCTCATCAATTAAACGTGAACCCGTCCGCGATACCATCACCGGATCGAGGACAAAATTGGGTAAATCCCACTCTTTTATCTGTTTAGCAACAGCCTTCATAATATCCTTATTTAATAACATTCCCGTCTTAAAAGCTTGCACACCAATATCTGTGACAACGGCTTCAATTTGGGCAGTAACCGCGTCAGGGGGCAGTGCATCCACCCGTGTTACCCCTAACGTATTTTGTGCAGTTACACAAGTCAAAGCACTGGTTCCATGTACACAATGAAAAGCAAAAGTGCGTAAATCAGCTTGTATTCCTGCCCCGCCGCCACTATCAGAACCCGCGATCGTTAATGCCACAGGAATTTGAGATTTTACCGAATTTGTCATTAGTTTTTTCCTCTTTTTTAACCTCGATATACTAAATATTATTCTAATATTATCTGGGTTTCTCTGTCTTACCCCTTGACATTTTACCCTTTTTGTGAATCAACAGGTCAAAGGAAAACGCGATCGCGCCCTTCCAGAAAAAGGACAAAAAAAACAAGCTGAAATGACGCAATTACGTTAAGAAGCCCGGAGAGAGGCTCAGCCCCGATCAATTTATCAAGGTAATATGTCGAGAGAGTACCCTCAAGCCTTAAAATAGAAAATTGCATATCAAATAGTTCCTAAATTTACTATCATTAACCGTGCGAAAAATCGTTCTTGCTGGCAACTGGAAAATGTTTAAAACTCAAGCGGAAGCTATGGAGTTTTTAAAGGGGTTTACACTCCAATTAACAGAGACTCCCGACGATCGGGAAGTCGTTCTCTGTGTACCTTTCACGGCTTTGGCAATATTGTCGCAGACATTACATGGCAGTCGTATCCGCTTAGGTGCTCAAAATGTTCACTGGGAAAAATCCGGTGCTTATACTGGAGAAATTTCCGGGCAAATGTTAACCGAATTTGGCGTGCGTTATGTGGTGATAGGCCACAGTGAACGCCGTCAATATTTTGGAGAAACGGATGAAACCGTAAATAAACGTTTACTCGCGGCACAAGAAAATGGTTTAATCCCCATTCTTTGTGTAGGTGAAACCAAGGAACAACGAGATGCCAATCAAATCGAATCTCTGATTTTTTCCCAATTAGAAAAAGATTTAGTTGGAGTCGATCAAAACCAATTAGTAATTGCCTATGAACCGATCTGGGCTATTGGTACTGGAGAGACTTGCGAATCATCAGAAGCTAACCGCGTCATTGGTTTAATTCGTAGTAAATTAACCAATCCTGATGTACCCATTCAATATGGCGGTTCCGTGAAACCTGAGAATATTGATGAGATTATGGCACAGTCAGAAATTGATGGTGTTCTCGTTGGCGGCGCGAGTTTAGATCCTAACAGTTTTGCTCGCATTGTCAATTACAAGTAGGTAGTAGGTAATGGGTAATAGGAAGAAGGAAGAAGGAAGAAGGAAGAAGGAAGAAGGAAGAAGGAAGAAGGAAGAAGGAAGAAGGAAGAAGGCCCTTCGACTACGCTCAGGGTAAAAAGAAGGAAGAAGGAAGAAGGTTAACTATTACCTATTACCTATTACCCATTACCCATTCCCCATTTCCCATTCCCCATTCCCCATTACCCATTACCTATTACCTATTACCCATTACCCATTACCTATTCCCTAAATATGAGACAATTAATAATTAGAAATCACACTTTTGATTGGGGTTCTCGGACTTATTTAATGGGAATTTTGAATTTCACACCCGATAGTTTTAGTGATGGTGGTTTATTTAATTCCCTGGAAAATGCTTTAAATCAAGTACGAAAGATGATAGAATCAGGGGCCGATATTATTGATATTGGCGGTCAATCAACTCGTCCTGGGGCGACAGAAATTTCTTTAGAAGAAGAACTCGATCGCGTCATTCCTATTATCTCCAAAATGAGAAGTCAGCAAGATGGTTGTGGGACGATTCCCATTTCCATTGATACCACTAGAGCCGAAGTAGCCAAAGCCGCGATCGAAGCCGGGGCAGATATTGTTAATGATATTTCCGGGGCAGTTTTTGACGAAAAAATGTTATCAACCGTTGCTAGTTTAGGAGTTCCTTTGATTTTAATGCACATTCGAGGAAGGCCCCAAAATATGCAGAATTTCACCGATTATCAAGATTTAATCGGTGAAATTTATGCCTTTTTAGAAGAACGCGTAAAAGCCGCGATTTCCTCCGGTATTTCACCCGAAAAGATTATTATCGATCCGGGGATTGGTTTTGCCAAAACCTCCGAACAAAACTTAGAAATTTTACGAAAAATACCTCAATTTCAAGGGTTAAATTGTCCGATTTTAATCGGAGTCTCTCGGAAAAGTTTTATCGGTCATATTTTAGAGCAACCCGATCCTCAAAAAAGAGTTTGGGGAACCGCGGCAGCTTGCGTCAGCGCGATCGCGCATTATGCCGATATTCTCCGAGTCCATGATGTCAAAGAAATATCCGATGTCACCCGTGTCGCCGACGCGATCTGGAGAACCCAAAATTAAAGTTTCTTATAGCAGAAGGAAGAAGGAAGAAAAAAGAAGGAAGAAGGAAGAAGGAAGAAGGAAGAAGGAAGAAGGAAGAAGGAAGAAGGAAGAAGCAGGTCATAACATCGGCTTTGACTGTTATATTATTTGGTTTCGGGTTTAATTTCGGGTTTAATGTCTGGTTTAATGTCTGGTTTAATTTCGGGTTTAATTTCATGGCTTTTTTCCGGTTCCGTTTCAGTTTTATCACCTAATAACTGATTTAAGGAACGATTTAAAGAATTAGGGTCCATAAATAACACCTTAGAATTTTGACTAGAACCTAATTTTTGATTAGCCTCAACATACTTTTGGGCAATAACAAACTTCAAAAATTCCTGACTATTCGGCTCTAAATTTAATGCTTGTGCCAACACTTGCATCGCCTCCGCGGTTCCCTTCGCATCCAAGATCGCGGCACGTCGGCGAATTTCCGCGGCTCGTTCCATTTCCATTGATTCTAATAAAGTTTTCGCGGGAGTAATTTGTTGAACTTCCACGCGAGTCACCTTCACTCCCCAAGTATCAGTCGCCTCATCTAATTGTTGCAATAAAGCTTTATTAATAGACTTACGGGAAGAAAAAGTCTCATCCAAAGTCATACGACCAATTTCTGAACGTACAGTCGTTACAATCAGAGTTTGAATAGCATTTTCGACATTACGAATTTCATAATGACAACGCTTCAGATCACGAATTTGCCAATAGACAACCGCATCCGCGGTGAGAGAAACGCTATCTCTAGTAATGACTTGTTGAGGTTTAATATCTAATACCTGTTCAGTCATCGGTCGTTCCAAAACAATTTTATCAATCAAAGGCCAAATAAAAGTTAAACCTGGTCTGAGAGTTTTATCGTATTTACCCAAACGCTCAACGATGGCTTGATTCGGTTGAACAATCACTTTTGCAGAACTTAAAAAGAAAAAGAATATCATCGTGAGCAGGAATAAAAAAAACAAGAATAACCACATAGGAAAAACCGGTAAGAGGGGGGAAATTGTGCGGAAAAAAAAGCCGATCAGGTTTCGGCTCTCTTCCCTAGGGGGAGAAGAGTCCAGATTTATCTATTGTCCCCATCTTAACGTGCAAATTTTCCCTAGAACAATCATCGACAAAAATACCCCATTTTTCTCAACAACTATGCTACAATTCTCCTTTAATCGTTCTACCCTCAGCCCTTGGCTGTAGTTGACGCAACTCTATCCGCCTTTGATTATGATGCCACCGAAAACCCCGAAAAATATATCCTCAGTGAGATCACTTTTTAGACTGAGTTTGTGCCTCTTGACGACAGTAGGATCATTACCTTTGATCATAACTCAACCGGCTTTAGCCCAACGCTCTGACAATTCGAGCTCTAACACGACTCAACCACCTATAACCCCAGATCAAATATTTTATGAAGTGAAGGGAAGTGAGTTAAAAGCTTGTCGAAAATTGGCTAAACCCACAAAGGATAAAGATAAGGAATGTGTGGAAGCGGGGAGGGGTTATAGTACGATTTTAAGAACGGCAAATTCTCTTTATAGTGATGGTAATATTTCTGATGCGGAAACTATTTATCGTAAATTAATTGAGCGATATCCCAAGGAAGCTGAAGCTTATTATAAGTTGGGTTCCCTCCTTTTAAGTCAACAAAAAAATAGTGACGCGATCGATCTGTTAAAGAAAGCTATTTCTCTTAATGTTGATCATGCCAAAGCTCATAATGATTTAGGCATTGCCTTCGCGAATAATGGTGAAATGGATGCCGCGATCGCGGAATGGCGTGCCGCGGTTAAAATTAATCCCGATTTCCCTGATGCTTTAACTAATTTAGGATTAGGTTTATTGCAGCCCGGGCAGAATAAAGATGAAGCGATCGCGAATCTCAAAAAAGCCAAGGAATTATTTATTAAACAGGGTAGAAATCAACAAGCAGAGCGCGTCGAGCAAGTGTTACAAGAAGTTTCTAAAGAGTCCAGTAAATCTTAACCATTCTGGAGGGGGTTGGGTTGAAGAAAAAACTTAATTTTTAGCTAGAGTTATGTCAGAAATTAAAATTTAATAAAGTAGAGCAGGCTTAAGGCCTGCTTTTGCGTCCCTGAAACACATACCCAATACTGAAGTTATTTAATTTTAATTCCTGGGAGCATCTCATTTTTTTTTGCTTCTTTGAAATGCTCCTAAATCTTAACCCAACCTAGATATCACATAAGAAGTCACGGACTATTTGTACATAAGTATTCGCGTCTTCCAACATCGGAAAATGACCTGTATTAGGGATCACAGAAAATTCGATTAAATCATTGAGTTTAGCCGCGTTTTGTCCTAAAGAAACAGGAATAATTTGATCGTAAGCCCCCGAAATTAAGAGAGTAGGAATTTTAAGTTGAGAGAAAGCTAAGGGCATTTGTTCGGCAGTTTTTTTACTAACCGATGCAAAAATAGTTCCCTTAGCCGCATCATAGTCAGCCATTAAAAAATCTTCTAAAAAAGCCCGATTTAGTTCTTGTGCCAGGGGACGATGTAAGAAACGTGCCATAAAAACTTGATCCACAAAAGGAATAGATGTTAACCAAGATGGACGAAACTTAACAACATAACCCCCAAATTGATAAAAAGCTTCAAAAGCTTTTTCATCGTATTCAAAAATACCACTACAAGTAAGAATTACACGGTGAACTCGTTGGGGATAAAGATTGACAAATAGGGTAGTAATAGACGCGCCCATTGAGTGACCATTGATATAGACTTTATCTAATTCCAGAGCATCTAATAAGTCAGATAAATCCTGAGCATAGGTGTCTAATTCGTAATTAAATTCTGTTGATTTTGGTAGTAAACGAGAACGTCCAAACCCTCTTAAATCATAAAGTAAACAATCAAATTGTGCAGAAAGTGTAGAAGCCGTTGTTTGCCAATAACGAGAAGATCCTCCCCATCCATGCAGAAAAACCATGACAGGTTTGTTCGGAGAAAGGGAGTGATCTGTCTGACGTATCCACTCATAATAATGATCAACGTCACGAATTTTGATATAAGGCATTTTCCCTGATGTTTTTGATTAAATTTGGTGGGCAAAAAAAAGCGTTTACTTCTCTACTAAGTCACGGAGAGAAGAGTTAAATTTAAGAGAAATCGGGAATTATTGACCAAATTCTAAACGGGCTTGTTCAACGATATCAACTGTAACAATATCTTGATCCGCTTCACGAGTTAATTGTTCAATGCGTTGACGAGCTTTGGTGCGAACAAAATAGGGAATATTTTTCAGTTTCTCCTTAGCTTCTGGAGTCCATTCTAGTTCATCAATGTATTCTGTTTCGGTCATAGTATAGGGGTGGATAAATAGGGATAATATTATAATTATAGCATAATTGTCGAAAATTTATCAAGTTAATTTTTTTTTAGGGGGGAAAAGACGCGATACTTGCTATGCAAATGTTTCGCAAAAACGACTCAATGGAATCAAACTTGCTTAGGATTAGAGTTTGTAGTATAATAACAAAGTACAATGACAATGCTACTCAATGGCTATTCCGTCAGAAATCCAAGCTTTGATTGAGCGATTGAATCATGAACTAGAGGAAACTGATCAACACGCGATAACAGGAATCAACAAGCTTAGACCTCTCATGTCTCGATTTCCTGATAATATTCTATTGATCCAGTTTTTTGCCTATTTTAATGATATCTTACTATTCGTGGAAATCAGCCGACGTAGGATTCGGATGAATGTGGCAACGATCTCACCTGCTAATGTGACAGATCAAGAGATTCAGGAAGCGGGAGAAGATTTAGCAACTTTACTGGGTCGCATCATAGAAGCTAAAATAGAAGTTGAACAAATTATGACTCGTTTGGAGGCATTACTGTGAAAGAACTACCGGATGAAAAAACACTGTCTGAACTGGTAGAAATGGCAAAAATAGCAGCAGAAAAAGCTAAAGTAATGAGTGATTTAGCAACAGAAATTGAGGAAAAGTGGCGACGGCGGTTAGAATACCGACGCTTTGCGGCTGTTGAAGAATCGACAAGTGTTAAGTAGGTTCAGATCGCTTATTCATTAAGGTAGCTGTAGGCATCGCGATCGCGTTCCCTATTTTGTAGGGGCAATCCCCCCGTGGTTGCCCCGGCAGTGCCGTGTCCCTACGATGGGAGGACTGAAGTTAATCAGACCCCTGTTGTCGAGGTTCCCAGATAATGTTATACTGACTCAGTTCTTTCCTGCTTTTCATAATAGCCTGCTTTTCGTACAAATCTCAAGAAGAAGAATTAGGGCTACAATTGAGCGCGTTTCTCTAGGAGATGTAACAACTGAAGAAATTCAGGAAGCAGGCGAAGATTTGGCTACGGAACTGGGTAGAGTGGTAGAAGCTAAAATAGGTATTAGACAAATTATCAATCGGTTACAGAGGTGACAATGAAATAACTACCCGATGAAAGAACCTGATTAGAAATCATTGAACTGGCTAAAGTGGCTGAAGAAAAAGCTAAGGCATTGTATGATTTAGCGACAGTAATTGATGAAAAATGGAGAATTAAATTAGAAAAAAAAAGGCAAGAATCAATTGTGCAATCTGTTGAAAGTAAGTAGGATGCTAATGTTTTAGTAGGGACACGGCAGTGCCGTGTCCCTAGGATGGGAGCAAATACCTTCGAGATTAAATCCCTAAAACTTCTTTTGCTTTTTCCAAAACTTCATCAGGATCAAAAGGCTTTGTCATATACAAATCTGCCCCCATCTCCTTCGCTCTCACTCTCTCTAATTCCTGCCCCTTTGCTGTCAGCATAATAATATATACCTCTGGCAGTTTCCAAACATTTTTCACTTCATTGCAAACATCAAAACCGTTTTTTTTCGGCATCATTACGTCCAGAAAAACTAAGTTTGGTTTCTCTGATTGAATTTTTTCCAAAGCATCCTCGCCATTGACTGCCGTCAGCAACTCGACACCCTCATCTTCCAATTCTTCGAGGGTTTGCTCTAACAGCATCCTGATGTGAGGTTCGTCATCTACGATTAAAATTTTTGGAGCCATTGTCAGACGCTCATTGTTAATAGGTTATTGGCAAGTGCCAATTGCTAATTGCTAATTATTCCTTTGATTAGCCCTTAACCATTAGCCTCTCGCCATTACTAATAGACATCTCCTAAAAATAAGGTAAAAGGCAGGCAGGATGCCTGCCCTACAATAGTTTTTGGTGATGTCTAATATATTACCTCGAAAACTGTCACACTCTTCCGTTTGCCTTTAACATTAATCACGCCTACCTCTCGATAAGTGAAGCTTTCCTTCGCGGCTTCGTAAACGCTACTGCTGACGAGGATTTGCCCTCCCTGCGCGATGCTTTGCAGGCGCGACGCTAAATTAACTTGATCGCCGATCGCGGTATAGTCCATGTGCTGAGGGGAGCCAATATTACCCACCACCACATCACCAGAGCTAATGCCAATTCCAGTGAGAAAATTCTGCCGAATCCAAGTAACCGGAATCTCTCTGAGGCGCAACTGCATCGCGATCGCGGCGGAGATCGCCTGCTTTTCATTATCAATCAAATTCGCCGGAGCTCCAAACATTGCCACAATCATATCTCCGACAAACTTATTTACTGTTCCCTCGTGACTAAAAATCACATCCACCATTTGAGTAAAATACTCGTTCAAATATCTCACAATCATCTCCGGGGGAAGTTCCTCACATTTGGTAGTAAAACTCCTAATATCTGAAAACAAAATAGTAATAGATTTCTTCGCGGGTGAAAAAGAGATATCTCCGTCTTTGGCGGCAATAATAGCATTCACCAATTGCATTGGTATATAGCGTTCCAGTTGATGTTTAATCCGATCTTCTCGCAACTTCTCTTCGTGCAGGAGAGCATTTTCAATCGCGGCCGCGGCCAGGGAAGCAAAACCCGTCGCTAACTTCAAATCTTGGGAGGTATAATTATAAAGCTCATTGCTGCTAATATTAATCACTCCATTCGCTCCCTTCTCCCCTTTTAAGGGGACACAAATTAAAGAACGAATGATATTATTACCCGGTACAAATCTGGGGTCATTTTCCACATCATTGATAATTTCCCCGGTTTCCGAAAGCAGTACGCAACCCGCGATACCCTGCCCTGGATTTAAGACGGTTTTAGTAGGGCTTTCTTCCCCCAAAGCCGCGACAATTTCCAGTTTTTTATCGGAATTTAATAACATTAATGAAATACTGGTCGAATGAATAATTTTGTGGGCTTCATCAATGACCAATTTCGCAATTTCTTCTCGGTTTAAACAAGCCGTGAATTTGTCAGATAAAGCGTAGAGCAGGTGAATTTCTCGATACTTATCTAACACTTCCTTGGCAAGAGCTTTTTTTTCCAATTCTTGTGCAGCTAGATAGTTGAGTAAAGACGCGATCGCGTCCCCTTTCTCATGGCCCCGCACCCAGCCAATCACTTCCCCATTTGCCGCGATCGCGTATTCAGGCAGTTGGCCGCGGTGAGGGTTCCCCTGTAACAACTTGCCCTCTGCTGTTTCAATCGCGATCATCGGAAGATCAAAGGAGTTAATGAGAGTATCCATGAGAATAGATACCTCTTTATTTGCCATAAGGCGTTTCAAACTAATTTGACTCATTTTTTTTCGCATCTCCCTGAGTCTTCTCTACTTTATTTTCTCCTAACATCAGGAAAAAAGTATTTTCTAAGTCTTTTTCAAATCGCAGAGCTTGGAAAATCTCAGACTTCTGCCAAATATCCGCGTTGGCAATCACCATATCCGGTTTAATTGACATCGCTTTTTGCCTAAACTCCTCTCCTGTCAGAGCCTCAGTAACATGATAACCTCTTACTTTTAATGCTTCCGCTAAAGTCCGGGCATCCGATACATTTTCATCCACAATTAACACTTTCTTCTTAGAAGTACCTTGAGACAAAAGTAAGCTAATTTCCTTGAGCATGGGTTCGGAATCACTCGACTTGACAAAATAGCGATCAACCCCGATGCGATATCCCCGCTCTTTATCTTCCACCCCAGAATTAATCACAATGGGAATGCTCATTGTCGTGGGATTATTTTTCAAAATCGCGGCTACGTCAAACCCATTCATGTCTGGCATCATCACATCTAAAATAATGAGATCCGGTATCTCCTGTTTGGCTAAATTAACAGCCTCCTTGCCATTGCTTGCCTCTTTAACTGCATAACCTTCCCCCTCCAATTGTTGCCTCAATAGATTACGGATACTTTCCTCATCATCCACAACCAAGATAATTTTCTGTTGCTTTTCAGTCGCGTTGGGAGTCTGAGAAACGTGCTCTTTTAACTGCTTGAGGAAAGCATTCATATCCAACTGACTGATGCCCGTCTCGGCTGTGGCTGCTACTTCTAAAGGAAGCGTAAATGAGAAGGTACTGCCCTTACCTAGCTCACTTTCTACCCAAATTTTACCACCATGATGTTCAATAATTTGTTTGCAAATTGGTAGCCCTAAACCGGTCCCTTTCGGTTTATCTGTGAGGGTGTCGCCCACTTGCTTGAATTTTTCAAAGACTTTGGGCTGATCCGCGTCGGCAATACCAATCCCCGTATCAATGATGCTAATTTTAATTTCATCTCCCACCCTCACAGCCTGACAGGTAATAGAACCCATATCCGTAAATTTGATAGAATTAGAAATTAAATTAATCATCACCTGAATCAATCGATCGCGATCGCCGACAAACTCAGGCAACCCTTCCTCAATATCTTTAATCGCGGCTAAACCCTTTTGTTCAAATAAGGCAGAAGTAGCAGACATCCCCCGGTTAATTAACTCCTCCACCCCCATCGGTTGCATCTTCCAATCAATTTTGCCCGCCTCCATTTTGGCAATATCAAGAAGTTCATTAATGAGAGTAGTTAAGCGTTGGCCTTCAGTGAGAATGATGTCGAGATTTTCCCCAACTTGCCTCACGGCTCGCTGCACTTTCTTCTCCTCTCTGGGTACGATGGGGAAAATATTCTCATCTAGTTTCTTATGGATTAGTTTGGCAAAACCTAGCACAGAAGTGAGGGGAGTTCGCAATTCGTGAGAAACCGTAGAAATGAAGTCAGTCTTCATTTGATCGATTTCTTTTTCTGCTGTAATATCACGGATCGATATCACAGAACCGATATAGATAGGCTCCTCATTCGTCGATGAATTTTTCTTCAGAATTGCCACAGCAGAGGCTTTGGCAACTCTCTTTCCTACCAGCCCTAATTCAATGGTAAAAATTTCATAGGGGGGGTGCATTGTCTTCAGGATCAATTCTGATAACTCAATGCCGAAAACTTCCTGAGCCAATTGGCCTGTCAGATCGATTTCTGGCAAGCCGAACATCTTGACTAAAGCCGGATTAAATCTCGTAATTCTGCCATCAGCATTTGTTACCAGTAAACCGTCGGCAATAGTGTCAATAATAGAGGCAAGATAACTGAGGGTGTCTTGGAGTTCGCTAGTAGCTCCTTTCACCCGCTCTTCGAGAGTTTGACTATAATTAGAAAGTTCGTCATTGGAGATTTTTAACTGGCTAGTCATCTGGTTAAATGCTTTTGCCAAAATGCCAATTTCATCCTCCGTCAAAACAGGAGCAGTAGCATTAAGATTGCCGCTTGCTACCTCAATGGCTGTATCTGCAATATTGAGAATCGGTTGCGTAATGCGGCGAGAAATTAGATACACTGCTGTTAAAAGGATGCCCGCAGAACTTAACCCGATTAAGAGAATTTCTCTGGAGAGGGTATTAGCAGGTTCAAAGGCTTCGGCTTGGCTCATTTCTGCCATCAGCGCGAGATTTTGATTAGTAAGCCAGCGATAGCTACCAATGACAGGAATGCCTTTATAGTTGTTGTAAATTCCTTGGCCGCTATTCCTTGCCATTGCCGCGTCAATCCCATCACTTTGCACCCCTTCATTTTTATTTCCCGCTTCTACTTCCCCAGAGATAAATACATTTTTCGTCGCGCCTCGCCCTACTAAATAAGTTTCCCCTGTTTTGCCTAGGCCAGTTTTTTCACGAATCAATTGATTTACTTCTTGTAAGTCTAAATTAACCACGATCGCGCCCATTCGCACGCCTTTCCCATCTAATATGGGGGTGGCAAAGGTGATATTGGCTGTTCCCGTTTTGGGTGATCTATAAAAGTTAGGGACAACGGCCTCAGCACCTTGCGCGGTAAAATAAGTAGCCGGATCTCCTAGGGGTTTGACAGTTCCCTCAAGAGCTTTATCTTGTGAAGAAAATAGGACAAAACCGCCATTAGTCGTGATGACTACGCTTTCTAAATTGGGCTTAACTCGGAGAATGTCAGTAAAATATTTGTTGAGGCTATTGTAAGCTTGACTATAGACAGGTGCAAATTTATTGCTTAAGCATAGAGAGGCTTTTTGATAATCTCCTTGAGATTGTTGGAGGCAGTCGGTAACATCTTGATACGCGATCGCGTCAAGGGGAGTTTTTTCTAGGCAGTCAGAAGCTTTCTGAAAGTTTGTACCCGATTTCTGCAAACACTCGCGCACTTGTTGATAGGTTGGGGAGATTTCTGTTGTCAATAACACCTCTATCAGAGTGCGAATTTCAGGTAACTGGCTCATCAATAAAACATCTTTTCGCTGGTTGTTAACCCATTGGCCTAGTTGAAATTCTTTGAGAGAGGTAGCAACGGTGAGACGCTCTTCCACAGATAGCTGTAGAGAGTCCCTAGCACGAGTATAGGCGGCCCACGCGACAATGCTCACCGTCACGACTGACAGCAAAGAGAAATAGCTAACAAGTTGAGCTAAGAGACTACTCTTCCAGAAATTCATAGGTCCTCACTTCCACTGGGAAAAAATTTGCTGAATTTGCGCGATCGCGCTCTCCGCGGCTTGCTCTGGGGTAGCTCCCTTTTGGATGATGCTGAGGACAGCTTTAGCCCAAATATTTTGCTTCATCACCTCACTGTAAGCCGGATTGAATACCACAGCAAATACTTGCATTTTCCCCGCGTACTGTCTCGCGGCCGCGGCCATGTGGGGATCTGTGGGACTATTCCAGAAAGAATCCTCTAAAAGTTTTGGCATCACTGGAAAAAGACGGCCTTTATTGGCATCTTTGAGAAACTGATTCAAATTTTCCGGTTTCAGCAGGTAAGTCAGGAAACTCTTGGCGGCCTCTTTATGTTGAGACGCTTCAAATATAATTGCCTGCTTGACACTCGATATTGGCTCCATTGGCATTTTATCGGGTTTCACAGGCCAAGTGGAAGTAACCATTTTGTCAAAGTAGATATCTGTGGAAAGTTTATTGTAGACATTTTGCTCCTGCCTCTGAGTAAATGGAATTGACATGGAACTGTTCATCGTCATCATAATTTGACCATTCAAGAAACTAGAATTATTGCCTGAATCAGTCCATGCTATTGCTTCCTCTGGCACATATTTCTCTTTATAAAAGTCGGAGAACTCTCTTAAGGCACTGACAACTCCCCGACGGCTTTCAGGGCTGTCTAAGAGCAATTGACCATTTTCACCCACTATTTTTACATTATGGGCTTGGAGAAAGTGTTCAAACTCCCAAGAAGTATCAGTTCCCTGCTCGGACATACAAAGACCTATGCTGTAGATATCCTGTCGCCCTTGCTGTCGCAGTCGAGTTTGTGCCTGTTGCCAAAACTTCCAGAAAGCATCCCATTCTTTCGGGATTTCTTGTTCATTTAATCCGGCTTTTTCTAGCATATTTCGCCAGTAATGAATGTGCGCGGTCTGTTGTCCTAGGGGGATAGCATAGTAGCTACGCTTCTGACTTATTTTGTTTTGATAGTAGGCAGATTGGAGCGCGGTCTGGCTGTAGGAATTTTTAACAGGTTCAATCAAGTCTGATACATCGGCTAATTGGTTTTTCCAGGCAAGAATGGGAAATAAATTTGTGTCTCCCCGTAGAGAAAATAAAACATCTGGCTGGGTTCCTTTTTCGAGAGCTTTCGCGGCTTCATCAAGGATATAGTCATTGGGGATTAATCGCAGTTCGGCTTTTAAACCTGTCTCTTTTTCCCATTGGGATTTGATCTGGGCAATTACCTCATTTTCCTCTGGCAAGAAACCTTGGGACCACCAAATTCTAAATTCCGATTTCTGTTGAGGTAATCCCCGATTTGTCACCAGGACTGTATTGTGAGTGCAGGTAGTTAGCCCCAAACACACTAGAAATATTAATATGAACCTGACAATACGCGATCGCATCATTTTTTTTCCCTTTTCATTTTACACTATGCAGAAAATTAATTTGTCCTTATTTTTTATTGTTTTTATCGGTATTTTAGCGGATTTGTAAATGAAATTTTTTAGCAAATTTAAACAGTCAAAAAAACTGATATATTGACCGTATTTCTGGAGTAAAAAATAATAGGAATAAGCCAAAGCTGTTTGATAATTTATCTCGTATTTTTGAGAGGAAATCATTTGTTGTTCTGCCTTCTCTAAAACCCGACAAAAACTAGCGACAACGAGCCTTTTATTCTCGGTAGAAACGGTAACATTTCCATATTTTCGATAGACAGAATCAAACCCAAACTGATAGACTATTTTGGCATTTTCCAGCAGTAGGGAGATTAAAAAATCTCTATCTTGACCCGCTTTTAACGTTTCATCCCATCCCCTACTCTTAAGGATAATTTCTCGACGAAAAAGATAAGCAACTGGAGGCAAACAGCCATAGGCAAGCAACGATTCCAGAACATCTGCCTGCTCTCCAGAAATGCCCAAAAAGTGTGCGGGTTCTAAAACAATTGTACCGTCAGGTAAATGATGTTGATAAGTGACATCCCCATAGACAATATCGGCCTTTGTTTCTTCCAAGTATTTAACTTGCTTTTCAATTTTATGAGGTGCGAAATAATCGTCAGCATCTAAGTATTGTATGTATTCGCCCTTGGACAGAGAAAACCCTCGGTTTCTCGCGTAATTTCCACCTCTGTTCGGTCCAGTTTCCCAAATGATTTTACCCTGATAGCTTTTGATAATTTCCAAACTTCTATCAGTAGAGCCATCATCAATAACGATAACCTCAATCAGGGGATAAGACTGTTGCAAGCCGCTTTCTATCGCGTCTCTTATCCACTTTTCGGCATTAAAACAAGGTATAATAATTGAAACAAGTTTTACCATGATATTCACTGGAGATACACCTGATGTTACAACTAGCTATATGGCAATCCTTCAACTTTTTTTAGTTGAGATAAACCTTGAGCGTTTCATCAAAATACACCCATTGGCTATCATTGTCCAGACTCAATCTTGCTCCTTCCACAATGGCAGTTGAGACTAAAGCATCGCGAAATGTAGGGCGAACCCCTTCAAAATAAGCTGGAGAATGATCACCTTGTGCAATTGATTCTACATCTTGTAAAAATTGAGTAATACTATCAATGCCATAGCCTTTATATTCAGTCAATTGGGTTTCGATATTCCTGTAAGGCTGGCAGAAGTAAGGGTTAATATCTTGGATGCCTCCTCTATCACTAATTAGCTTAACTCCCCGATGGGTTTGATCGCTTTCTAATCGCCCTTGAGTACCTATTACTTCGATTTTCTGTTGGGACATTGCCCCGTTACAGTTAGGATCGATCCAATTAGTGAGAATTGTGGAGGTAAAACCAGGGGACCACTCAATCAGGACCTCGATGGCATCGTGAGTAGGAATGCCTTGTTGAGAGAGCCACTTTTTTTGCCCTGTTGCTAACATTCTTCGAGGCAGGGCTTTGGTGACAAAATAGATTATGTCAGCATAGTGAACTCCTAAATATTGGAAAATATTAGTATCAGCCACCCAAGCTGAAAAGGTGTCACTGGGAATGCTTTTGCGCTGACTAAATTCCACGTGAAAGTATAGAGGATCGCCAATGACACCGCTCTCTAGTGTCTGGCGCAGTTTCAAGTTAGCCCAGTCAAGGCGCTTATGAAATTCAACGGCACCGTAAACGCCCGCGTTTTCAGCAGCTTGAATCAGTTGTTGAGCTTCGGCGACGGTAGGGCAAAGGGGCTTGACAACGAGGACGTGTTTACCCGACGCGATCGCGCTTTGAGCCATCTCCGCGTGCAAGTGATCTGGGGTACTGATGATCACCGCGCCCGGATCAGGCAAGGACGCGATCGCGTCTTGATAAGCATTAGCCTCTTTACCCATGTTTCCGGGGTATGATACTAATGGCATCTCTATGCCCAATAACTTTTGTAGCTCGCGGAGCTTGGCATCAAAAGTGAGGAATGACTCAGCAGACTTGCTGGCAACAATTACTTGGTTAATCCTTCCCGTCTGGTATCGCTGCATCACGGCAGGCAGTACCGTCCCGTAACCCTCCGTACCGCGCCCGCAAACATACATCCCTGTACCAATAATTAGTACATTAATCTTTTGATAACTACTATTCACTATCCTCCAGAACATCAGTTTTTTTTGCTTAATAATTTGATTTTAGAGCAGATAAAAATGATTGATCCTCACTCCCTCTCGGAAGCAGGTAAATTTTTATGAAGTTTTAAGATTTCTCGCGCTCTGTCTCCCTTACTTGCCGAAGTTGCTAGTGACAAACCCGCCGTGCTAATCCGTCTCTAATTCCCCCGAAAAAAGGCACGGTATCTGTCTGATAATTATAACTATGGACATAGCTGACTTGCTACAGTGATGAGAGGAATCTATAAATGGTTACTTTTTTATGGATGAAGTTTATCTCGAAAAAGCCTTACCAGTTGTACTCTTTTGCTTAAATTTTATCAAACAATGCTAACATTAGAAAATCCTATTGTTCAACTCTATACCCGTTTAATCGGGGGAGTTTTAGCCGGATTCATTCTCGGTCGCGTTTTGCCCAAAGCGTCTTCTAGTTACTTAGGCAAATTTCTATTTTTTGTAGGAACCCCCTTCAGCATTATCGCGTTCATGCGCCGCGCTCAACTATCTGGCGCGATTTTTATTGCTCCCTTGACGGCATGGATCGCGATCTTAGTAGGTGCAGGTTTAGCTTGGATTTGGATTGACATCGGGGTAAGCGATGAGCGGCTCAAGGCAATTTCTCGCGGGCTCAAATATGTCACTCAACTCGATCCCGGAGCCGCGATCGCCGGTGATCGGCCAGAGTTAAAAACCTCTTGGAGCAAACGAACACAAGGCAGTTTCCTCCTGGCCATGATGGTTGGCAATACAGCATTTTTGGGCATCCCTGTCATCTTGTCACTATTAGGTACTGAATACTTTGCTTGGGGGCTCTTCTACGAATTGCTAGGGACAGCAATGGGAGTCAATATATTAGGAATTGTCCTCGCGTCTCACTATGGCACTGTGAAGATGAGCCAAGGGTGGTTCGGTCCAATTCAGGCAATCTTAAAAAATCCGGCGCTGTGGGCCTTTGCCATCGGATTTTTTTCGCGGCAAATTCCCCTTCCCACTCAATTAGAAGAATTGCTCAAAACGGGAGCTTGGTGCGTGATTAATTTATCTCTGATGATGATTGGAATGCAGTTAAGCAAGTTAACTTCTTTGGGGAACCTCAAACAAGGATTAACCTGTCTGGCGATTAAAATGTTATTAACTCCCTTAGTCGTTGGCACAGGACTGATGTTTTTTGGCATCACAGGTCCACCAAGACTATTACTCGTACTACAAATGGGAATGCCCCCTTCTTTTAGTACCACCTTATTAGCAGAAGCCTTCAACCTCGATCGCGACTTGGCCGTAACAACAGTCGCGATCGGCTGCGGGGCCTTGCTATTCACAATCCCGATTTGGATGTGGCTATTTGGTTTCTGATGGGAATTAAGGAAAGTAAGGAAGAAGGAAGAGGGAAGAAGGAAGAAGGAAGAGGGAAGAAGGAAGAAGGAAGAGGGAAGAGGGGGAGGAGAGGGAAGAGGGGGAGGAGAGG
>JBEDKD010000198.1:0-8816 GCA_041172365.1 Cyanobacteriota bacterium
AAAAACGGCCTTGCACAATTAAGGGATGATTTTGTAGGGGCAATCCCCCCGTGGTTGCCCCCCCTTATCCTGGGAGCACCGACAGGCACGGGAGCACGGGCGGGCACGGGGGCACCGCCCCTACCGAATCATTCCACGAATGGGCAACGCCAAAAAAACTCTCTATTTTCTGCGATTCTTCGCGTATTAATAGGAACAGCTTTATGGTGTCTGTTAGAATCTATTTGGAGTTCGAGCGTGCTTTGGTGGACATCTCTTTCTTATACCCAAAGTCCCCATAATTTAATCATTTTACACCTGGCTCAAATCTCTGGTCCTAATACTATTACAGCGGTTATTGTTGCTGTTAATGGCTTAATTGCCGAAGCATTTCTTCAAGGAAGAAGGAAGAAGGAAGAGGGAAGAAGGAAGAGGGAAGAAGGAAGAGGGAAGAAGGAAGAAGGAAGAGGGAAGAAGGAAGAAGGGATAAGCAAGAATGAAGAAGGGACATTTATACCGGATTTTAGGCTTTTAAGTGTGGCTTTTTGTTTGTGTCTGAGCTTACATCTTATTGGTTTCAGCTTATATAGTCGCCCTTTAGATGATCGTGCCGATAAAGCCTTAAAATTTGGAGTCATTCAAGGGAATATTCCCAATGAAATTAAATTTGATTCAAGGGGATGGCGACAAGCTTTAGAAGGTTATACTCAAGGCTATGAAAAATTAGTTAGTCAAGGCGTTGATGCTGTCTTAATTCCTGAGACGGCTTTACCCTTTATTTGGACTAATGAATATGAGCGTCAAAATTTATCTTTTTATCAGGCTATCTTAGATAAACAAGTTATGACTTTTGTCGGAGGGTTTGGACAACGCGATCGCGCTTTAACCAATAGCCTATTTGCCATTAATGGCGCAGGTAACATCATCAGTCATTATGATAAAATCAAATTAGTACCATTAGGAGAATATATCCCCTTTGAAGAGTGGTTAGGGCGGTTAATTAGTCGCATTTCTCCCTTAGATTCCCATTTAGTGGGGGGAGATTTTAATCAGATATTTGAGACACCTTGGGGACGGGCGATAGTGGGAATTTGTTATGATTCCGCGTTTACCGAAATTTTCCGAAATCAAGCGGCAAAAGGGGGATTATTTATTTTAACCGCGTCTAATGATGCACATTATACGACATCAATGATGGTGCAACATCATAGTCAAGATATTATACGCGCAATTGAGACCGATCGTTGGGCTGTTAGGGCAACAAATACAGGTTTATCTGCTTTTGTTAATCCTCATGGGGAAACTTTATGGATATCACAGAAAAAACATTATGAAGTGCAAGCTCATACTATTTATCCCCGTGACACCAAAACCCTTTATGTGCGATATGGTGATTGGTTAACCTCGGTTTTGTTACTATTTTCGGCTTGGGGTTGGGGGTTTTTATTAATGACGCGATCGGGCTTAAGAAAAACATGATATAATCCCAAGAATTGAACTGTATTTAAAAGAATAGACTGGGTTGTATTATACAATACAACCCAACCTATCGTTATACTCTTCTACTGTTCAATCCAAACCGAAACTGAGCCACCATTACATAAAAAATTACCCCATCCAGACTCATTAGTCTGAATTGGTTCTTTTCTGTTTTCGGTAATATCAATAAATGTGGCATTAGGTTTCTTGACTTCCATCATTTTATAACCCTCCGGTCCATCACTCATTAATACCGCCATTGCTTTGGGATGATCTTCATTCCCTAACCTTGTCCAACCAATGGTATTAAAATGATCAAAATAATCATATTGCTCGCCATAGGCAAAATTTTGACGAGCAAACAGAAACTTGTCAATTAAAACGCGGTGAGAAGGTAGCCAAATTTCATACTCATTTCCATCGGTGCCTTTATCCACATAATGAACACCGTAATAGTCGCCATAAAACACACAAGGATATCCTTCCCGACGTAATAAAATAATCGCATACGCGAGGGGCTTAAACCAAGCTTCTACATAAGATTCTAAGGCTTGTAAGGGTTGAGAATCATGGTTGTCGACAAAAGTTACCGATAAATCGGGCTGTTCTGTCATCAAGGTCCCCTGGAGAATATTCTCCATGTTATAGTGACCTTGGGCACGACTGGCAGAATAAAAATTATAGTGAAGGGGTACATCAAATAGCGATAATTTGCCCCCGGTTGCAGTGATAAACCCATGCAAAGCATTAACATCCTGTGACCAATATTCGCCCACCGCAAATAAGTTTTTCTTGGCATATTGACGAACCTGATCCAGCCAATTATTAAAGAAATTAGCATCAATGTGTTTGACAGCATCTAAACGGAAACCATCTACTCCCGTTGTATCTAAAAACCACTCTCCCCAGTTTTTTAGTTCCTGACAGACTTCTTCATTATCCATATCTAAGTCACAAGCCATGAGAAAATCATAATTTCCATAGGCTTGATCAACACCCGTGTCAAAATGTTTATCTTTGAAGCGATAAATCGTATTTTCATTGGGTTTATACATATTGTGATTTATCGCATCAAAATGCCACCAGTGCCACTTCATAGTAGAGTATTTATCTCCCCGCCCCGCAAATTTAAAATGGGTCCAAATTTTAATTTTTTCGACATCACCGATTCCTTGATTTCGGTTATCAAAACTCACGGGTACGGCTTCCACCTCTTCCTCTTCATCTCCTCCTTGTTTATGATTAAAAACCGTATCAGCATAAACAGCTAATCCCGCGGCTTTAGCTGTTTTAATGGCCTCCAATAATTCTGCACGCGTTCCATACTTGGTACGAACATTATTTTTCTGATCAAATTCCCCTAAATCAAATAAATCATAGGGTCCATAACCTGTATCATAAATGCCACCACTACCTTTATAGCAGGGGGGTATCCAAATCGACGTAAACCCGGCATCTGCAAGTTCTTGGGAGTGATCTTTGAGTTCATTCCACAGGGTGCCATCATTGGGAGTATACCAGTGGAAATATTGGATCATTGTTCCATTTGTGTCTGTCATAGTCAGATCCTTTGTTTTTTATTTTATTGAGATATTAAAAAAAAATCACAAGTCTTGTTCTGCAATATTTAGTAATTATAAACGCTTTCAAGACTGAGATGTTATTTTCTTAACAATTCTTAACTATTTGATTTACCGCGAGGGGATATTTGTTCACAATTCAAACCTTTTTTGGGGATTATATAGAAGAATATTAAAGTGAGTATGGATATCACAGAAGAAACATTATGATGTAAAACAAGCACATACTATTTATTGCCGTGATACCAAAATTATTGATGTGCGATATGGTGATTTGTTAACCTCTGTTTTCTTACTATTTTCGGCTTGGGCTTGGGGGTTTTTATTAATGACGCAGTGTTATCCGAGGCAGCGCGATCGGGCTTAATAAAAACGTGAGAAAATCCCATAAATTGAACTGCATTTAGAAAAATAGACTGGGTTTTATTCTGCAACCCAACCTATATTTATACTCTTCTACTGTTCAATCCAAACCGAAACCGAGCCACCATTACATAAAAAATTACCCCATCCCGACTCATTAGTTTGAATGGGTTCTTTTATGTTTTCGGTAATATCAATAAATGTGGCATTAGGTTTGTTGACTTCCATCATTTTATAACCCTCCGGTCCATCACTCATTAATACAGCCATTGCTTTGGGATGATCTTCATCCCCCAACCTTGTCCAACCAATAGTATTAGGATGATCCAAATAATCATACTGCTCGCCATAGGCAAAATTTTGACGAGCAAGCAGAAACTTATCAATGAAAAAACGGTGAGAAGGTAGCCAAATTTCATGCTCATTCCCATCGGGACCTCTATCCACATAATGAGCACCGTAATAGTCGGCATAAAACACACAAGGATATCCTTCCTGACGTAATAAAATAATCGCATACGCGAGGGGTTTAAACCAAGGTTCTACATAAGATTCTAAGGATTGTAAGGGTTGAGAATCATGGTTTTCGACAAAAGTTACCGCTAAATCGGGCTGCTCTGTCATCAAGGTTCCCTGGAGAATATTCTCCATATTATAGTCACCTTGGGAACGACTGGCCGAATAAAAATTATAGTGAAGGGGTACATCAAATAGCGATAATTTTCCCTCGGTTTCACTGATAAACCAATGCAAAGCTTTGACATCTTCGGACCAATATTCACCCACCATAAATAAGTTTTTCTTGGCATATTGACAAATATGATTCAGCCAATCATGAAAGAAATCAGTATGAATGTGTTTGACAGCATCTAAACGGAAACCATCTACTCCTGTTGTATCTAAAAACCACTCTCCCCATTTTTTAAGTTCCTGACAGACTTCTTCATTTTTGACATCTATGTTACAAGCCATGAGAAAATCATAATTTCCATAGGCCTGATCAACTGCCGTGGCAAACTGTTTATCTTTGAAGCGATAAATCGTATTTTGATAGGGTTTGTACATATTGTGATTTATCGAATTAAAATGCCACCAGTGCCATTTCATAGTAGAGTATTTATCACCCCGTGCCGCAAATTTAAAATGAGTCCAAACTTTGATTCTTTCGACATCACCGATCCCTTCATTCCGGTTATCACCATTCACGGGAACTGCTTCCACTTCTTCCTCTTCATCTCCTCCTTGTTTGTGATTAAAAACCGTGTCAGCATAAACGGCTAATCCCGCGGCTTTAGCTGTTTTAATGGCTGCCAATAATTCTGCACGGGTTCCATACTTGGTACGAACATTATTTTTCTGCTCGAATTCCCCTAAATCAAATAAATCATAGGGACCATAACCTGTATCATAAATGCCACCACCTCCTTTATAGCAGGGGGGTATCCAAATCGACGTAAACCCGGCATCTGCAAGTTCTTGGGAATGATCTTTGAGTTGATTCCACAGGGTTCCATCATTGTGAAGATACCAGTGGAAATATTGGATCATCGTTCCATTAGTCTCTGCCATAGTCAGATCCTTTGTTTTTTATTGAGATAGTAAAATCTCACAAGTATTGAGCCAGTCTGTGAGTAATTATAAACGCTTTAACGGCTGAGATGTTATTTTGTTGACAATTCTTAACAATTGGTTTTTCCTGATAAAGAGTGTTGTTTATTGATAAAATCACCTACCTTGAACAGGGAAATTTTTCATTATTAAACCGTGGAGTTTGTGATTAATAGAGGAATATTAAGGTGAGTATTTTGACTAGCGAATTGGGTTAATATTATTCGATAATAAACAAAATAAGTGAAAGGCACGATCGCGCCCTTGTCGGCCTTTTCTCCTCTTGTTAGGCCTCTTTACTCCAAGAGAGGGGGATTTTTTTGTCTTTCGTTGTGGGGACAGGGCAATGCCATGTCCCTACGTTACCCACGAGATCAAAGAAACCGGGTTTTTTAAGGGAGGGTGAAAAAACCCGGTTAGAGCATACTTAGTCGATTTGGTAGCGATCGCGCATAGCTTTTATTTTCTTTTGGAAGCGTTGGCGTACACTGTCAGGGGAGACAATTTCGCAGTCTTCGCCGTAGCGCAAGATTTCTCGGAAAAACCAAAAGGTATTAGAGACTTTCCTGATAACCCGTCGCACAGGGGGTGTCTTGGTTAACCATTCATTGAGCACGTCTTCCGTCTGTTTTGTCTTATAGCCAAAAGCTAAACCACTGAATAAGTGGATTTCTATCTCAATTTGACTGAGATGGGAACGCCATTGTTTATCAAGGGGCGCGATCGCGGCTTCTGGGGGAATACGATCCAAGCGTAAACAGCGATTATGTTGAAGTTCGCCTAAGTCTTGATTTCCCTCAGTTTCTTCACACCAACAATCTAAATATTGTCGATCTTCGTGCATTCCGATCTTGGCATGGTGGATGTGAAACTGCCAAGTATTTTCCGCGGCATCTTGGTAGGTAAGTTCAAAGGGTTGTTCCTGACGGATATAACGTTCAATTTCTAGCCTCCAAGGGGGAGGGGGGTTATGGAAAAATTGCTCTACTTCCCTACGCAGAGGGGTTGGTAGTTCGCTTCTGGAAAGAAGTAACTCGGCAATGATTTGAGCATCTTCTATTTTGCCCAGATCGGTTAAGGCATCGATCGCCCGTTTTAATGTCTGGAGACGATTGTCTTTCCAGTCGTTGTTTCGGGCGATGAGGAGTTTTTGACGGGCGATCGCTTTTACCAGCTTGGAAATGTTGGGGCGATCGCCCCACTTCATGCCGAATTCTAGGGCTAGGGCTTCTAGCTGGGCTTTATCGCGATCTGTAACGGATAGGGTGATGGATTGATCTTTTCTACTCATTTTTGTACGGACATTTTAATCGTATAAAGGATTGACATAATGAAATTTAGGGGTTATAACAAAGATTATAACCTGATTTATGGACAGACTATGGGTTTACTTGCCAAGGGACTAAAAAAGCCAGAGGACTACTCTGGCTGACAACCCCTAATAGGGATTTAGGAAAAGGCCTAACTGATTGCCTTAATCGTGGTCTTGTTTCAATTCCTAAAGGAATTTCCTGATGTACATCTTATACCCTATTGGCTCTCTTCTGTCAAGGTCTTTTTATAGACGCGTAGCCTTATCATTGTCTTGACACGAATAAAAATACTTTGTAAAATAAAAAGCAGACCGGACGAGCCTGCCTGCCTGTATTAATAGCACTCACTAGGTTAGCACGAGCATGGCTCTTTCGGTCGTAAACTTCTCGGAGGAAATCTCTATGAATGAGCTACCGGTCGCTCCAATCAGGGGCAAACTCAACATGATCGTCCGCAGCTATGCCCAGCGTACCCATACAGCCTACAACAAAATCTGGAGCGAACTCTACCGCGAATTGTACTATCGCTGCCACTACGACGTTCAAGCTCGGTGTCGCCATAGTCGCAGAAAACCACTAGATCAAATAGAAACCGATGGCAAGATGGAGGTGTTGTATGTGATTGCCTCCGCGATTTTGGTTTAGTACGGAAGAGATGATGATCGTTTAAACCGTGTTCCTGAGTATTGGGAGTAAGCTGTACTGCATTTAAACGAATTCCTAGGGACGGGTTCGCCAACATCTGTGCCGCCAAACAGACAAGCTGGAAAACCCGCCCCATACCCACCGACTAATTGGTTTAGGTGAAAGATCCCCTACCAACCCGCCCATATCTTTCACAAGTTCGCAATAGGTGATTTAGATGCAGTACAGCTTAGTATCGACTACTCCCAAGAGGGGAAAAATAAGCCACTGGGGTAAACCGATGGAGAAAGCAAACCATGAGAATTGATTTGCCAAGAATATCAACTGATTAAACAAAAAGAGAAAGATCGATGATTGGTCAACAACTTTCCTTATTTGATTACTTTAATAATGAATCAGAAAAAGTCTTAGAACCTGAAAAAGTCTTAGAACCTGAGACTAGAGATATTTCTAACACTTCTGATACCCTGGAAATTTTCTTAAGTGCTTTAATAGCTAAAGTGATCGATAATCCCAGGAGAAAAGTGCTAATTCCTCAACTAGCAAGTCATTCGGAAACCTTAATAATTGCATCATCTTTTAGCAATTCTCCATTAGTTAGGGAACTTAGATTAAATTCTCATCAACCCAAGTGTCAACTTCCCAAACTTACTCGTAAGCGCGATCGAGTTTTCTATGAAAATGAAGATATTGGTAAGATATTAATTTTATACAAAGCACCTTTACCCGGAGAATTACAATCACGATTAGCCATTGAAAGTGCGATAGATCGCTTTTTAGAGTATTTACAGAAACGGTTTCAAATTATAGCACTTGAGGAAAGTGATTATCATGTACAGGTTTTTATTCCCAAAACCCAGGAACCGGCTAACTTTAGCCAACATTGGCATGATTTTCTGGAAAATGTTGCCTTTTCCACTTATGGAGATATGCCATATCAATTGCCAGGATTAGTACAAACCTTTATTGTTATGCTCAATACAATCACTCTGGCAGGGCGTGGATTCAGCACCTTAGAAGTCCCAATTATAACAACTGATCAGTCTCAGGTGTTAGCGGCTTGGTATTTAGCAGTAATTCGAGATGTTGAGGAACGTCAAACCAAGCGTCAACGTCAAATGGATGAGTTAGAAAAAGAACTCGAAAATGCTAATTTAACGGAAAAAGAACGTGCCTCAAAACAAAAAAACAGACAAGACAAGATGGAGATGCAGTTAAAGGAAGCGAAAAAGTATCTTGAGTATTTTCAAAAGAATTGTACCAAATTTTTAGAAGAACAACAGTCTTTTTTTAAGGATTTAACCATCATTCAGAATGAACTAACAGGAGGGAATTTAACTAAATCTCAGAGAAATAAGTTACAGAAACAACAAGATCGGCTACTGTCTCAAATTATCTTGACTCAGGATTCGGTAAAACAGAAAATTGACTTAATGGAAAAATCCGGTGGTGATCCCTTTAAATTTGTCAAATTAGATCAAAAACAAAATCCAGATAAATTTAAGGATATAGCTAAAATTGCCAAGATTTTTACCAAAACGGCTACAGATCAGATTAACTCTACTCGTGGTGATATTTTTACACAGTGTATTTTAGAGATGTATAAGCTTTTGGAAAATCAACCAAGCCAATCCTATCCAGAACCTTTACTGAGTGAAAAGCCAAGGATATTGGAAGTGCGTTCAGCCGGAGATGATGGCAAAGAGTTTTGTTATTCCTGTGGCGTTACAATCAAAGATACTAAATGGAAAGTGGCACGATTTATGTTTGAGCGACCTTCCCAGCGTCGCCAATCATCATCTAGTGAAGATCGCCCTTATCTTTGCCCTTCTTGTTCTGCTTTAGCCTT
>JBEDKD010000199.1:0-17773 GCA_041172365.1 Cyanobacteriota bacterium
TGAGTGCTTATACCCCCATATTCCACAAAGCAGTATGTGAAACGGTGAACTTTATGCTCTCAGGTGTTGACTTTAATAAATCTAAATGGCGGACTCATTTACAAAACAATTACGGGATTAGCGCTCGACACGCCTATGGCGTTATCTCCGCCGCCAAGGGTGCGGTTGATAGTGCTTTAGAATGTCGGATTTTACATATAAAAACCTTAGAAGGTAAAGCTAAATCCTGTGCCGATTGGTTGAAGAAGGCAGAAAGAAAACTGAAGAATGCTCGAAAATTTTACGCCGCCCCCAATTGGCCCGATAGTAAAAAAGGGTGCGTTTTTCCCCAATCATGCTCTCTCAAATCTCGCCAAACGTCCTGGCAGAATTTACGGTTTCAAATCCATCACAAAAAGCGTAAATTACACAGATATCAATCCCAACTATCGGCTTTAAAATTGGCTCCAGTAAAGGTATCAGTCCCCCGAAATCAAGCCCTTGTCGTTGGTTGTAAAAATGAATCTAATGGCAATCAGGTATGTCAATGGGATGGTAATAATTTAAAATTGAGAGTACCCGCCTGTTTAGAATCAAAATTTGGTAAGTACGTCGAGTCGAAAATTGGTGAATTTCCTCGCAACATCAACCGATTACCAGCTAACCGATGCTCAAACTTGGCAATTCTATTACAAACACGAAAAGTGGTGTGCCGCGGTGAGTTTTACGCCGTCGGAAGTGAAGCGAGTATCTCGTTCTGTAGATTATGGATGTATTGGTATTGATCTAAATCCTCGCTCCATTGGTTGGGCTTATATCGACTCCGAAGGGAATTTAAAAGCTCATCATCAAATACCATTACAAACGGGACTACCGAAGGGTCAACAACAGGCTCAAATTGTGAAAGCTTGTCTGGAATTGGCGAAACTGGCAAGCCATTATCAATGTCCCATTGTTGGTGAATCCTTAGACTTTTCTGCTAAGAAAGAACAACTAAGAGAACGGGGTAGAAAGTATGCTCGGATGCTTTCTCCTTGGGCCTATTCTCAGTTTTTTAAGTTGTTAAACTCTATTCTTTATAATCGGGGGATAGAATTGATCAGAGTAAATCCGGCTTATTCGAGTATCATTGGCTTGGTGAAATACCTAAAAATGTATGGTTTGGCTAGTGATGAATCCGCGGCTTTAGTGATAGCTCGTTGAGGGACGGATGCTGTCAGAAAAAATACCAGGCTCCTTAACCGCCTTTGAAGTGAACTCAACTAAGCACGTTTGGAGCCTGTGGAATCAACTGAATAAAAAAATCAACTATTCTGGTATGGTAAAAACTAGACATTTTTACTATAGCATCTCTAACTGGGATTTCCTGGTCAACCCCTTGGACTTGCCCTGAGCGTAGTCGAAGGGAGCCGAAGGGAAGCGGTAGGGGCGGGTTAACCAATGATATTTGTTGGTGGCAGAGATATGGGTGAACCCGCCCCTACTAGGAAAGAATGCTTAAGAAACTTAAACAGCCTAGTTTGTCCGGGTTTTTCGGGTTTTTTTGAAGCTGAACTACAATGAAATTTATCTATTGCACCTCGCGCAGGGAACGAAACGAATGCTCAAACGAATTGCGGCAATGCTTCTGGTGATTATCAGTTTTTCCTTAACCAGTTGTGTCTCCACCGCGAATGGACTGAAAAGTTATATTGACACCGCCGATGGCTATCAGTTTCTCTATCCTAATGGTTGGGTTCCGGTTACTGTCTCCAGCAATGGCCCTGATGTGGTTTTTCGTGATTTAATTGAGCAAACTGAAAATGTCAGTGTTGTCATTAGTCCGGTGACTGGGAATAAAACTTTGGCGGATTTAGGCTCTCCGACGGAAGTGGGTTATACACTCAGTAAAACTGCGATCGCTCCTGTGGGATCGGGTAGAGAGGCGGAATTAGTGAACGCTCTAAGCCGTAACACGGGAGACAAAAACTATTACGTTTTGGAGTATGCTGTGAAACTCCCGAACCAACTCCGTCATAATTTAGCTAGTGTTGCTATCAGTCGCGGGAAATTATTTACGTTCAATATTTCTGCTACTGAAGAGCGTTGGTTGAAAGTTAAAGAATTATTCGAGAAAGCGACTAAATCTTTCTCGGTTTATTAGAAAAAAAACGGGTAAAGAAACTCGGTTTCTGCCGATTGGGGGGAGAAGAAACCGGGTTTCTCTCCTGGGATTTCTCTCCTCTTCATCGCATTTCTATCATTTAAAGTTTTTCGTTGAATACATGAATGTTCCTAGTTTTGTCCTGGCATCTGCTTCTTCTGCCCGTCGCCGTCTTTTAGAAAGTATTGGCATTTCTGCGATTATTTGTCCCAGTGATTTTGATGAGTCTCTCGTTCCCCTTACTGAGCCTAGTAATTATGTCCAAATCTTAGCCGAAAAAAAGGCGGAAACGATCGCGCTTGCCTTTGAAGATCATCCCGATTATTTAGTTTTGGGATGTGATTCTATTTTGGTGATTAATGGTGACATTTATGGTAAACCCGCGGATGCACAAGACGCGATCGGCCGTTGGCAAACCATGAGGGGAAATGTGGGACAACTTTATACAGGTCATGCTTTAATTGATTTAGGTAAAAATAGAACTTTAGTGCGTTGTCAAGTGACTCAAGTTTATTTTGCTAATATTGGTGATCGGCAAATTTCTGCTTATGTCGCCACCGGGGAACCCTTAAATTGTGCCGGATGTTTCGCGATCGAAAGTAAGGGCGGTTTATTTGTGGAAAAAATCGAAGGATGTCATACTAATGTCATCGGTTTAAGTTTACCTCTTTTACGTCAAATGTTAGAGGAATTAGACTATGATATTACGGATTTTTGGCAATAGGATATAGGGGAGAGACGGGTGATGAAGGAGAGAAAAACCCATAAATCATCCCTTACGCAGAAACCGGGTTTTTTCAGCAAAATCATTCCTTCAAACTCTTAATCTCGCTGGAAAAACCCGGTTTCTAGGGTCAGAATTCCTGGCCGATCCTAAAAGAAATCTCCCAAAAATCGAGTTTTTGGCAGGCAGGAAGCATGGGTGTCAACTTAAGCTCAAAAGCCCCCAGGGACTTAAGTCCCTGTCTCATAGCTAAAGTCCTCTGAAGAGGACTGAAGAAGTCATTTGACATCGCAGGAAATTAGCTGAAACGCGCATTATGAAAGAGGCTTTGAAGGACTTTGGGCAGATGTCTATAGCACTTCTGGGATATCAGGTATTCATTAATTAAAACCCTTGATAACACTGTTTTTTGGCATACTCCATCTTTGTGAGAACCACGATATGAGACATTTGCTAAAATCAAAAGTAAAATTAATGCTTGTACAGAAATCGTCTATTTATTCCCTCTGTGAAGAATTCCCTCATTTCTGGATATATCTATAGCAATCCTAAATAGGTTGTGAGAGTTTTCGGAGTGCGAGAATCTTGCTCCCTAGCGCCGAAAATCTTAGGGATATCTCCCCTCTGATGCTCCGCACAGCCTACACGCACTCCTATTATTAACATTAAATTTGTTACGACTCAATTGGGATTGCTATATTAGTCCTCTTCAGAGGACTTTAGCTTTGAGGCAGGGACTTAAGTCCCTGACTCCCTGACGGAGGAATAACTTGACACCAATGGGCAGGGTTAGCCTACCCTACAGTAGTTTTTTGAGATATCTAAATGATATCACTTATCAATAGTTATGGGGAACTTGATATTGTTAAGTGCGAGGTTTAAGGTATAGGTTTGAGGGAGGAGATATTAGGCTAACATTTGACACCTTTGACAAACCTACCCATTACCTATCACTCATTACCTATTACCTATCACCTATCACCTATCACCCATTACCTATTATCTCAGTAATTGATCGGAGATAGAAACAAAGTTTAATTGAGAAGGCGATACATTTTTCACCAATCCCAAAATATTACCCGTTTTCGAGTCTGTAATTTGGGTAACTTTCACCGTTTCCATTTGGAAATCTAAGGTCCTCGGTTCTCCTAATGGATAGGGTCCCTTACTATCATAATCACGGCGATCGCCAATAGTCATGGTTTTTTCTGTCAAAATAAGATCATTGACAGTCATTCCCCCCGTTAATCCAATCACATCATTTTCTGATTGATTATAATCGAGAATAAAATCATCGGTGACTTCTTCAGGTTGAGTTAAACCATCAGGGGATGATGGAGGAGTACCAGCGGGTTTAGGAGTAGTGGCAGTATCGCGTCGCAAAACAAAAACATCCGTGCCAATTCCACCCCAAAGTTTATCCACTCCCCCATCACCAATCAGGGTATCATTTCCCGTATCTCCTACGAGATTATCATTACCTTTACCACCACGAATTACATCACTATTCGTACCGCCAAAAAGATAATCATCCCCCGCATCTCCGTACAAAATATCACTCCCACATTCCCCATCAATCACATCATCCCCCTTTCCCCCCTTGATGGTATCATTATTACATCCGCCTTTTACAGTATCATTTCCCTCATTCCCATAGATTAACTCTGCCGAGTTACTTCCTTGGACAAAATCATCACCTGTCAGGGCACGCAAACCCCCCGGAGTATTATTCAGTAATCCGGGGGAAAGTTGCACGGAATCAGGGTTAACAGTTAAGTTAAAAAACTTAGGATCGTACAAAGGATCATTCGCCGGATCAATGGGCGGTTTGGTAATAACTGGCACGGTGGCTGATTGGGTATTAGGTTTAGAAATAACATTCTCTGGCATAGATTTTTTCCTGTGAAATAGGTTTACTAAGTAGGTGGGCTTAATTCAACCTTAAAGGCTGGAGTCAAGAAACTTCATTTCTTGGGTTTTCTGTGTATTTATGCCTGTATCGCGTTTCTCAGAAAGATGATAAGAGTTAAGAAAAACCAGAAAACTCTGTACCTCACCAGTATGAGAATTGCGATATCAGGTGAGCCGTTGTTTTACCACTAAGGCACTAAGGCACTAAGGCACTAAGGACATAAAATAGAGCGTCTCGAACAATCAGATAAATTTACCCCTTTGTGTCTTTGTGGTTTATTTTATTTCCCTACATCATTCTATCAGGTGAGCCGTTGTTTTACCACTAAGTCACTAAGGCACTAAGGACATAAAATAGAGCGTCTCGAACAATCAGATAAATTTACCCCTTTGTGTCTTTGTGTCTTTGTGGTTTATTTTATTTGCCTAGATCATTGAAACGGGTTTTAGGGAAAGATGAGGTCTAATTTCTTCCCTGTTAAGAGTTAAGAAAAACCAGAAAACTCTGTACCTCATCAGTATGAGAATTGCTATCCCAGTCTCACTAATGATTGCTATCTGATGTAGATTTTGTTGCGTTTTGCGCTACGGGCACGCGAGGGGTTAGCGCAGCTTGCGCGCAGCGCAAACGTACCTCAACCCAACCTACTCATCATATAGCAGTCTCACTAATGATTGCTATCTGATGTAGATTTTGTTGGGTTTCGTACCTCAACCCAACCTACTCATCCGACATTATATTTGATATTGTCCTATTTGTTCTTTTTTACCTTGTCAAAAAATGTTACAATAGATTGAGATTTTTGTTTTTTTGTGATATTATAGTTAAATATTAAGGTAGTCGCGCTCACAAAAATAATCAACAATAGGAAATTCCATAATGACTTACGATTATGATTTGTTTGTAATTGGGGCAGGTTCCGGTGGTTTAGCGGCTTCTAAACGGGCGGCTTCCTATGGTGCTAAAGTCGCGATCGCGGAGGGTGATTTAGTGGGAGGAACCTGTGTAATTAGAGGTTGTGTCCCCAAAAAGTTAATGGTTTACGCGTCCAGTTTTTCTCATCTCTATAAAGATGCCGTGGGTTATGGTTGGAGTGAAGTTGAAAGTAGTTTTGATTGGACAAAATTGGTCGAAACGGTTGATCAAGAAGTGCATCGTTTAAGTCAATTACATATTAGTTATTTGGAAAAAGCAGGAGTGGAATTAATTTCCGGTTTTGCTAAATTTGTTGATGCTCATACGGTGGAAGTGGGGGAGAGAAAAATCACCGCGGATAAAATTTTGATCGCGGTAGGAGGAGAGGCAATAAAACCGGATATTCCGGGGATAGAAAATACCATTACTTCCCGTGAGATATTTCTTTTAAAAGAATATCCAAAACGCATGGCGGTTATGGGTGGTGGTTATATTGGCACTGAATTTGCCTGTATTATGAATGGGTTAGGGACAAAAGTTAGTCAAATTATTCGCCGGGATTATATCTTAAGAGGTTTTGATCAAGATATCCGGGCGGATATTCAAGAGGGGATGATTAAACATGGTATTGACATTATCCCTGAAACGATTGTCGAGAAAATCGAGCAAACTCCTGAAGGGTTACAATTAACTTTAAAGGGTAAAGAGGAAACGACTTTAACCGTTGATTCGATTCTTTGTGCTATGGGGCGTAAACCGAATTTAATGGGGTTGGGGTTAGAAAATGCCGGGGTAGAAGTGATAAAAGACGCGATCGCGGTTTCGCAAAATAGTCGTACCTCTCAAGGGAATATTTTTGCCGTTGGAGACTGCACCAACCGGATTAATTTAACCCCCGTTGCCATTGCCGAAGGGCGTGCTTTTGCCGATACAGAATTTGGGAATAACCCACGCGCCATTAGCCATAAAAATGTACCTTCCGCAGTCTTTTCCCAACCGGAAGCCGCCACAGTGGGATTAACCGAAGAAGAAGCCAGAGCACAATTTGGTGACTCAGTTAAATGTTATAAAGCCAAATTTCGTCCCATGTTTTATAGTTTAACGGGAGCCGATGAAAAGACAACGGTAAAATTAGTAGTAGAATCCCATACCGATCGCGTTTTAGGGGTTCACCTGGTGGGGAAAGATAGCGCGGAGATGATCCAAGGAATCGCGATCGCGGTAAATATGGGAGCCACGAAAAAAGACTTTGACGCGACAATTGGGATTCATCCCTCTAGCGCCGAAGAAATTGTCACCTTAAGATAAACTCACCCAGAAACCGGGTTTCTTCACCCCCTGAGAGAAACCCGATTTCTGAGTACCTTTTTCTCAACACCAAGAGATAGAAAATTCCCCCTATAATAATTAGCCTTGGTGGTTCATTTTTTTCCATAAAAATAAGAGTAATTTGGGTTAAATAGAGAAAAACGAGTAGTAAAAATTACAAATATTTTCCACCTAACCGATCAGGAATGGAAATGAAATAACTTGACTATTAGGTTGGTAGTTTCGCATCACGAAAAGCAGGCAAGATGCCCGCACTACTTGATTAATTTTTCATCTTTCAACCTCCCTGGAGACTCCCGATTTATCGGGGGAGGAAAGACATATATATCTCAACTTGTGGGTGAGATGTAGAGACACGGCACTGCCGTGTCCCTACTGCCAACCTATTAGTTTTTACGCATAGTTTATGCCTCCAAAGAATCCCCCGATTTATCGCGGGAGTAGGGACACGGTACTGCCGTGTCCCTACTGCTTTTTTGCCAAATTTAGGATTGATAGCAAATGAATTTGTAGAATAAAAATAACCTATTAGACTATTGGCAAGTGCCACAGATTCAAGTATGAAAGCAGAAGTATTACCCTGGAGCGCTCTGGCATGGGAAGCCATATCACAACATTGGTATGGGTGGATGTCATGGAATTTATTTCTGGGGTTATTATCCTTGGTGATCAGTATATGGTTATTTCGTCCACGATATCCCCGTTGGTTTCTCTGGAGTTTAGGCATTTTCTTGGGCTTGACATTACCTGGGAGTTGGAATCTTCATCTCGTCTGGATATTGCTCGAGCTAATGGACTTTTTCAGCAAATTGGATAAAACTTATCTTCTGGGAGCAGGAGCGATTACCTTAACCTTAATGCTCTTAGACATATTTTTCCTGCGTCAAAGGGGACACCGCTCCCTGCGTTGGTGGATCGGGTTTCTCTTATTTATTTTATTCTTGCCCAATGCCCCTTATGTTCTCACAGATATCCGTCACCTGTATAGTGATATTAAGTTTGGTAATTACTCGATTTGGATACTTACCCTAATCTTAGTGCCTCAGTATTTGCTGTATATGCTCATGGGGTTTGAAGGGTATGTGCTTTCATTGATCGGTTTGAATCACTATTTGAAGACGCAGGGCTGGGAAAAGTGGATTTTTCCCGCAGAAATGATTACACACGCCCTTTGCGCGATCGGAGTTTATCTAGGGCGATTTGTCCGATTTAATACTTGGGATGTTTTTTCAAATTCCGATGCCCTTGTCAATACGATGATCAATGATTTAGTGGGAAGGGTTCCTTTTCTCGTCATGCTCATCACTTTTATGGCGATCGCGACGTTGTATTTCATAATGAAAATGCTCACCTTGGCTGTTATTTATCAATGGCCAGGTATTATCTTTTCCTCAACTTTATCTCATCCTGATTCTCCCCCACATCATACCTAAAACCCTTGCCATTGGCGAACCAACCGGAAGCAGCAACAGTGGATTGTAGGGGCGAAGCATTCCGGCTATCAATCCCTGCTTATAACCAATAGGCTATCTGCCGGAATGCTTCGCCCAGGGCGCAGCCGGATCACCGGGCATAGCATTCGGGCGAAGAATCTATAAGTCAAAACCGAGAATTTATAATCCGAATGCTTCGCCCTCAATGGGGGGATTTACAAAAAAGGGATGCTCCCCAGTGGGATTAACAGAAGAAGAAGCCAAAGCACAATTTGGTGACTCAATTAAATGCGATAAAGCCAAATTTTCTCCCATGTTTTATAGTTAGGAGTCGATGAAAAGACGACGGTAAAATTAGTGGTAAAATCCCATCGCGATCGCGTTTTAGGGGTTCACCAGGTGGGGAAAGATAGCGCGGAGATGAAAAGAAATTGTCACCTTAAGATAAACTCACCCAGAAACCACAGAGAAACCCGGTTTCTTCTCCCCCAAAATTTAGTGTAAACTGGAAAGGCTAGAAACCGGGTTAGAGCACCCCAAAAACTCGATTTTGCCCAGAAACCAGAGAGAAAGCCGTTTTCTGAACACCGAAAAAATTGGTGTAAAATTGAAAGGGTAGAAACCTGGTTTCTTTACCCCTTTATCAAAAACTCCTTATTATGACAAATCCTTCGGAAAATAAACCAGAAAACCTTGAATCACCCCCAGGTCCAGCGGGAGAAATATTAGCATTTTATCTCAGTCAACATCCCGATAATGTTGGACGAAAAATAGAAGATATTTGGCAATGGGATTATCAAAAATTGGGAGGAGTCCATAATTATATTCAATGGCTATTTCCCCTCTTAGAAAAAAGTCGTTTTAACTCAGAGGCTCCCGTTTTAACTGAACCCGTTATCGCCGCATTTAGAAGTAGTAATGAACTGAAAAAACGCTTAGGCATATCTTTCCGGGTACTCCTGAAATATTACGGCTTAGAATGTGGATACAATGAAGGGAAGATAAAAATCATCAAATCTGCCGAGTATCCCCAACGAAAAAAAGCATGGATCAGCCCCAGAAATCACAATTATTTAAGGATTACGCGGATTTTAACAAGTTTGACATTATTGGGCTTAAAGAACCATGCAAAAGCATTTTTAAGCTGTTTAGAAGAGATTTATCAAGAAGAAGGAACCTTGATCGGTATCGACACTTATACCTACTGGAAAAATGCGCTCAAAATTTCCCCTAACTAATACCAGAAAAAACTCCTAGGAAAGACTCATTTTCTCTGGGTTACTGGGTTTGTGAGCGTGGTTGGTGTATCTGCGCTCACAAACCTCCCATTGGCTCATTCGTGTCCTAATCGGCCTTTGTGGTTCTTTTTTTTCCGAAAAATAAGAGTCATTTGGGTGAAAAAGAGAAAGGAAATCATCATAAAAATTAATTTTTTTCAAACCCACCTCAAAGATATTTTTTCCCTTATTTAGGATTGACATCAAAGGAATTTGTAGAATAAAGATAACCTATGACACACTTTTAGCAAGTGCCACGGATTCAAGTATGAAAACAGAAATATTACCCTGGATAACCCTAGCATGGGAAGCAATATCAGAACATCACTATTGGATGTCATGGAATTTATTTCTGGGGTTATTCCCCTTGGCCATCAGTATATGGTTATTTCGTCCCCGCTATCCCCGTTGGTTTCTCTGGATTTTGGGCATTCTCTTGGGTTTGACATTATGGCCTAGTCTTTACCACGTTATCGCGTTTGTCCACCACCTGATCCGCGATGTAGGGAAAACTTACCTTTTGGGAGCCGGAGTGATTACCTTAAGCTTAATGGCGTTAGACATCTTTCGGGTGCGTCAAGGGGGAAACCGCTCCCTGCGTTGGTGGATTGGGTTTCTCATATTTATTTTATTTTTGCCCAATGCCCCCTATGTTCTCACAGATGTCATTCACCTGTATGATGATATTAGATTGAATAATTACTCGGTTTGGATTCTTACCCTCGTCTTAGTGCCTCAGTATCTACTATTTATGCTCACGGGGTTTGAAGCGTATGTGCTTTCATTGATCAGCTTGAATCACTATTTGAAGATGCAGGGCTGGGGGAAGTGGATTTTTCCCGCGGAAGTGATTACACACGCCCTGTGCGCGATCGGAATTTATCTAGGGCGATTTATCCGATTTAATACCTGGGATGTTGTTTTAAATCCTGATGCCCTTGTTAATACTGTGATGAATGATTTAGTGGGAAAGGGTCCTTTTCTAGTCATGGTAATCACCTTTGTGGTGATCGCGAGTTTATATTTCATTATGAAATGGATTACCTTTGGTGCTCTTTATCAATGGCCAGGGATCATCTCTTCCTCACCTTTATCGAGTCCCGATTCTAGCTCACGTCATAGCTAAAACATTCTGTTGATAAAACAAGAGTTTTCCTAATCAGAAAACTCTTGAGATACCTCTTTTGTCAATTTTTTCGGGAAAATTGGCAGTTTTCTCTCTGGGTTTTAGCAAGAATTTGATGTGAAACAACCTAGCTCTGTTGACGAAGGAGTTTAAATGAAACGATTTTATAGTCTCTTGTGGTCGAGATTTCTCGCGATCGCTCAACCCTATTTTTATCCTTGCGAACCGGGTGGGGGTCGCATATTTTTGGGATTATTAATATTGTTAATGATATTTCTCTTTGCAGCATTATTCTTCGTGCTCAGTAGTGTCATCTTAGTCGGTGACTATTTCTTCCCACAATTCTTTAATACTATCGCCCCTGGATTGTCGGAAAAAACGACCCAAATTATCCATTCACCAGTCATCATTTTACTGGTTTATATGTTAAGCATTCCCCTCGGTACTTTTATCTATTTTAAAGGGGGTTTAAAATTCCGATGGCCCCAGTGGGGACTGTTAATAATTCTGCTTTTATTATCCATATCAGTCAGTGGTCTAAATGTTATCATTAGTTATGTAGAAAATTTTTTAACAACAGCCCTAGCCGATCGCGATCAACATAAATTTTGGGAATTGTTGATTCTCTACTGCGCGGTCTTTCTTATCGGAACCCCCATTGTCGGGACCTATCAATATATTCAAGCAAAATTAGGACTGCACTGGCGTGAGTGGCTCACCCATAAGTTCCTGAAAAAATATTTTTTGAATCGTGCCTATTATGACATTAACTTGGAGGCGGAAATTGATAATCCCGATCAACGGATCGCGGAAGATATTAAATATTTTACTAAAACGAGCTTAGATTTTTTATTGATTATTTTAGGCTCAATCATTGATATAGTTTGTTTCATTGGTATCCTCTGGTTAATTTCTCCAAATCTTTCCATTTTTCTGGTGTTTTATGCCTGCACAGGTACGATAATTATTTCTATTTTTGGGAAGAAATTGATCAAGCTCAATTTTAATCAACTGGAAAAAGAAGCCAATTTTCGTTATGGTTTATTTCATATTAGAGATCATGCCGAATCCATCGCGTTCTATCGTGGAGAAACCCATGAATCGGTGCAAGTTAAACAAAGATTTTGGGAAGTTGTTAAAAATTTTAATATTCTCATAGGTTGGCAAAGAAATATAGGATATTTTAGAATTGGCTATCGTTATATGACTTATGTTTTCCCCTACTTATTCCTCGCGTATAGTTACTTTAAAGGGGAAATAAAATATGGTGAAATAACCCAAGCTGAATTTGCTTTTCGTCAAGTATTAGACGCAATTTCCCTCATAGTATTTCAAATAGAAGATATCGGTACTTTTTCCGCGGGTATTAATCGTATTGCCAGTTTTTCGGAAAAATTAGATGAGTTACAATCTTACCCATGCTCTCCTAACAATAGGATTAATACGGTAGAAAATTCCCATGTATCTCTGGAACATCTCACCTTAAAAACTCCCCAAAATTATAAAATTTTAGTGGAAGACTTATCTGTAAAAATCCCACCGGGCGAAGGATTATTAATTGTCGGTCCTAGTGGAGTTGGCAAAAGTTCTTTATTACGAACGATCGCGGGTTTATGGAAGGTAGGGAAAGGTCTTTTAATACGTCCATCACTAGAAAATATAATGTTTTTACCCCAACGTCCTTATCTAATTTTAGGGAGTTTGCGCTCGCAGCTATTATATCCCAATAATTCGGTAGATGTGGATGATAAAAGACTCTATAACATCTTAAAAAAAGTGAATTTAGAAGATTTGCCCGATCGCGTAGGTGGATTAGATAAAGAGTTAAATTTTGCCGATATCTTATCCCTAGGAGAACAGCAAAGATTAGCCTTTGCGCGCCTCTTATTAAGTGAACCTAAATATGCTTTTTTAGATGAAGCAACCAGTGCATTAGACTTAAAAAATGAAGAAAATCTTTATCAACAACTTCAAGCCACTAATATCACATTTATTAGTGTGGGACATCGCCTAAGTTTGTTAAAATACCATGACAATGTTTTGGAATTATTAAGTCATACCAAATGGCAAATTATCCCCGTGAATCAGTATCAGAAATAATGAGTATCACCCCCTTGAGGCAACCCCTCACGATTCCCCAAATCTATGATTTTCCCAACCGGGTTTTTTTCTCTATATTTTTTTCGATAATGACCAACTTATTGTAAAATACATTCTTTAATAAACTCAGAGGTACTAACCTTGATTACTCAAATTCCACCGGACTTTATCAACGCGATAGCCAAGGAGCATCGAGTTACTGATGCCGAATTAGAAACCGTTTTTATGGCATTAGAGGGTAGATCAACAACCGCGATCGCGCAACAATTAGAAATTAGTGATATCGCGGTTAGAAAAAGACTAGGAGAAGTCTATAAAAAATTTGAAATTAAGGGAAATGGACCGGGCAAATTAGCCGCCCTCAAACACCAATTATTATTTTTATATCAAACCACTCAAAACTCAGCCTTGGGAATAACACCTATTTCTTTATCTTCAGCCGCGATCCTTCGTCACCAGCAAGATTGGGGAGAAGCTCCAGAAATATCAGTTTTTTATGGCAGAAATCAAGAATTAGAAACATTAAAACAATGGATTATCTCAGACAATTGTCCTTTAGTTACTTTATGGGGATTACCCGGAATTGGCAAAACCACCTTAGGGGTAAAATTAGCAAATATCCTCAAAGAAGAATTTGATTTAATCCTCTGGCGATCGCGACGCAATCCCCAATCACCGGATCAATTTATTACCCATCTTATCCAAACAATTATCCATCACTTTCCTGGGCAAATTACGAAAAATAGTTCCGATCAACTTTCCGAATTAATTGAATTATTACGCCATTACAAAATTTTTCTGATATTTGATGATTGGGAAAATGTGTTAAAACCGAAAAAAATATCGGGTGAGTATCGCGAAGGATATCATGATTATGGAAATTTAATTAAGCAAATAGCCCTGGTTAACCACCAAAGTAGTTTACTCTTAATTAGTTCGGAAATTCCCCCGGAAATATCTTTCCTCAATGGTGATAAAGTGCGTTTAATGCAACCCCATGTATCCGAGGAAATCCCCTTAGCACTTTTCCAAAATAAAGGCTTATCCGCCAGTAGCAAAGAATGGAAAACTTTAATTAATCTTTATGGAGGGAATATTTTAGCATTTCAGATTATCTCAGGGAAAATTGCCGATTTTTTTAATGGTAATGTTCTCGATTTCATCGAAGCACCCGATATTTTTTTGGATAATCCTCTCACCTCTTTACTTCTCCAACAATTACAGCGTTTATCCGCGGCAGAAGAAGAGATTCTCTATTGGTGCGTTATCGAAAATATACCGATTTCTCTGAGACAATTACAAGGCAATCTTCTCCTACAATATCCCTTCTCGGCATTATTAAATATTTTAGATTCTTTAAAAGCGCGATCGCTTCTGGAAAGACAAAGAGAAAATGGAGAAACATTATTTATACTACCACCCTTAATTAACAAATATGTCACGAATTTATTAATCGAAAAAGTCGGAGCAGAAATCGACAACTTAATCCAAACGGAAAAAATGGAGTCTCTGCTCTTATTAAAAACCCACAGACTTTTCACAAGGAACCTAGAAAAAGAAACAAAAACTCCCCCGAAAAATCATCTGGGGGATTTAATCAAAAATCACATAGAGGCAATTCTGATCAAAAATACAGACTACGAAAAATCCCGAAAAACTTTAACAAAAATTGCCGAAAGTCTCGTTAATAAATCGCCACGGGAAGTTAGATATGCGCGTGAAAACCTCCAAATTCTGATATCAGAATTAACCCATTAACTTCTAGGGTGGGCATAGCCCGCCCTAGAAATTAGCAAAAAGTCAAATTTAGAAAACCTGTTCAACTTCAACAATTTCAGGAATTTCATCACGCAATTTGCGTTCAATACCCATTCTCAAAGTCATAGTAGAACTAGGACAAGAGCCACAGGCACCTTGTAAACGCAACTTGACTACAGGGCCTTCAATCTCGACCAATTCCACGTTCCCCCCATCGGACATCAGGTAGGGACGCATGGTATCGAGAACTTTTTCAACATTCTCTATCGTGAGCTCGAGTGACTCTGGCATAGTTAACTTTAGGGATGATTCCGCGTCTTTATATACATATTAGCGCGAAAGACCAAATTTAGCTCAAGGAGCACAGTTTTGAGAAGATGACTGACTCAGAAACTCGGTTTCAGTGCCAAAAATCTCTATTCCCACTTCAAGTCTGAAGTCACAAACCCGGTTTCTAATACCAATTCCGTAGGGACACGACACTGCCGTGTCCCTAGGGTCCTGTCCCCTGGGTTAGACAAGGGCTGGTTCTAAAAGCCTCACATTGCTATACTTAAACTCACTCGTCGTCACAGTCCCATTATCCTTAGAGTGGACAACTTGACGAGTCATCAGATAATAATTGCCCACTTTCTCGAAAGTATCCTCAAAAGAAAGTTCTTTGAGAAGTCCACCCGTTTGGGCATTACGGAAAATGGCATCATAGCGACTCGCGAGATAACCTTCGGGCGTTTGCAAAATTTCATGGGTATCAATGAGAAAAGCCATTGGACCCATAACGCGACTCACTTGACAAATTTGGGGTCCTCTAATTTTATAGTTAGATCCCATCGCGTCTCCTGTTACCAGGATCTCAGTCGCGCCGGAATCATCAGCCGCACCCAAGCTAAAACTATTTTTGCCGTGAGCCGTCTCAAAAGACGAACGTTTGCGATGAGTAACGATATCGCGCAGTTGAGTATAAATGCTTTGTTGAACTTCTTCATGATCAATGCCAGTCACTTCTATGGAGAAGTCAGGCTTGATGGAAATCTTGCCCTGATATACTTCGTCCCCTTGTTTAAGTTCCACATCGGCGCGATAACCCGGAAAAGAAGTATCCCAAGTATAACGGTTTTCATAGGCTGCGCGAAATAATGTCCCAGCATCAGGTTCTTGTGTCATAAGTTCCTTATCTATCGTCAACTTTCTCTAGTTTAGAAAGGTTTTGCCCTTTTGGTTCAAAAGTCAAATTAATTATATAAGATTTCTCTATATACTGGGAGCATTTAATAATAGATATTTATGTTATACTAAGTTGACTTACTTGGTATAATCCCAAGTATATTGAGAGAAAAGTTAGGACTACAGGGTGTATTTCCGACGGTTATTTTGAGTAGAAAAGCTCTCTTCCTCAAATAGAGAGGGTGTTTCTCCAATTGATAGTAACAGGGTGCTATACTATTTAGTTTTTTTTAACTGAACTACGATGGTTGAAACAGTAATCAAAGAATTTCAAAATTTGCAGGAGAAAATCTGTAAATTGTCCCCAGATGATCAAAAAAATGTCTCTAGTTCCCTAGAGAGTTTTTCAACATCTTTGCAACAATTAGTTAGTAGTTACCAATCCCTGCTCGGAGACCTGAATAAATTAGATCAAAATGGGGAAGCTACTTATTACAAACTAGAACGGATTATTAGTAATCAATCCCAAGAAATTAGAGCCATAGAGAAACAGTTAGAAAAGGAAAATAATGAGCATCGTAGAACGATTTTAGCCTTGAAAAAAAGCGAAGCACGTTGGCAAACTATTCTGCGTCATTCATCGGATTTAATTACTATTATCGAACCCGATGGTCGTGTCCGCTATCATAGTCCCGTCTTAGAACGAATTTTAGGCTATCAGTCAAACGCGATGATAGGTAAAATTTATGGGGAATTATTTCACCCTGATGATATGTTAGCTTGGCAGTCTTATTTTGCTAAATTAGTTGAACAACCAGGTGTCGTATTTCCCCTAGAATATCGCATCCGTCATGCCAATGGTTCTTGGATTTATATGGACGCGATCGCGAATAGTTTATTATATGATGCCAACGTCAATGGTATTATTATCACATCACGGGATATCACAGAACGAAAAAAAGTAGAAGAAGCCTTACGCGCTTCGGAAAATCGTTATCGAACCCTTTCTCATTTAACTTCTGATTTTGCTTATTCATTTAGAACTGAGTCCGATGGAACTCCTGTCTGTGAATGGATTACAGAAGCTTTTACCAAAATCACGGGTTTCACCGTTGCCGAATTAGAAAGCAATGGTTGGTTACAATTGGATTATATTCATCCCGATGATAAAGACCGAGTTTTGCAGCAATTTATCAATTGTCAAAAAAGTTGTACTCAAGAAAATGAATATCGCTTGATTACGAAAACGGGTGAAATTTGTTGGGTAAGAGATTGTCGTCAAATTATCTGGGATGATCAGGCAAAACGAATCGTTCGGACCTATGGAGCCTGTCAAGATATTACGGAGCAAAAACAGGCAGAAGCACAATTAAAACAAACTAATCAAAGTTTAGAAGCTCTGATTGACGCGTCCCCTTTAGCGATTGTGGTTATTGATGCTCAGGCTCTTGTGAGAATTTGGAATCCGGCCGCGGAACTCCTTTTTGGTTGGCAAGCATCAGAGGTGTTAGGAAAGACGATTCCTTCTATTCCTGTCAAGGAAACAGAAGCCTTTTATAAGTTACTGAAATCAGTATTACAAGGAGAAGTTATCAAAGGTTTAGAGGTACGCGATTTGCGAAAGGATGGGGCATTGATTGATTTGTGTCTTTGGACGGCTCCCATTCGAGACGATCGCGATCTTATTACTGGCAGTGTCCGCATTTATTCGGATATTTCTGAACGCAAACGTTTGGAAGAAGAGCGTCAAAAATTAGAAGCCCTTAAGGAGACTCCCACCCCCTTTTGGTCTCGTTATGTCCGTTCTTAAAAGAAGGAGGAAGGAAGAAGGAAGAAGCAAGAAGCAAGAAGGAGGAAGGAAGAAGCAAGAAGCAAGAGGGAAGAAGGAAGAGGGGGAAGAAAAGGAAGAGGGG
>JBEDKD010000200.1:0-4311 GCA_041172365.1 Cyanobacteriota bacterium
CTCTCTTCCCTCTTCCTTCTTAGTGGTAAGTAGTTCACGATATTATGACTCAAAGGTGAAATGCTCTATTCAATCAACAACCCATGACAACGAAACCCAAAATTATTGTCCTTGATGACGATCCGACAGGTTCCCAAACCGTCCATAGTTGCTTACTTCTGACTCGTTGGGATGTGGAAACCCTCCGTTTAGGGTTACAGGATGACTCTCCCATTTTCTTTATCCTGACTAATACTAGAGCCCTGAGCGCCCCAGAAGCCGCCAGTGTCACACGCGAAGTCTGTCATAATTTAAAAGATGCCCTCGCGATCGAAAACATCAAAGACTTTCTCGTTGTCAGTCGCTCCGACTCCACTTTACGGGGTCATTATCCCATCGAAACCGATGTTATTGCAGAAGAAATTGGTCCCTTTGATGCCCATTTTTTAGTCCCAGCATTTTTTGAAGGGGGACGTATTACCCGCGATAGTATCCATTATCTGATGATTAATGGAGTCCCTACCCCAGTTGATCAGACCGAATTTGCTCGTGATTCCGTTTTCGCCTATAGTTATTCCTATCTTCCCGACTATGTGGAAGAAAAAACCAAAGGACGTATTAAATCTCAGGAAGTAGAGCGATTTTTATTAGCTGATATTAGAGGGGGAAGTTTAGAGCGTTTGCTCAAATTAAAGGGTAATCAATGTGGCGTTATAGATGGAGAAACTCAAGCAGACTTAAATCAATTTGCCTCCGATATTCTCCAAGCTGCCAGTCAGGGAAAACGCTTTTTATTCCGTAGTGCCGCGAGTATTTTAACGGCCTTAGCTGCCTTGGAGCAACAACCCATTCCCTCCGCGGAAATGGCCACTTATGTACGGGATGGAAAACCAGGCGCGGTGATTGTGGGTTCCCATGTCAAAAAGACAACCGAACAGTTAGAAAAGTTATTAGAAGCACCCGCGATCGTTGGAATAGAAGTGGATGTGGCGCATTTATTAGATCACCCCTCCCTTGACAATCAAGGCCAAGGGAATGTCAGGGAAAACTTACTCAAAAATACCCTAGACAAAGTTTATACTGTGCATAATGAAGGCAAAACACCTGTAGTTTATACCAGTCGTCAAGAATTGACATTTGAGAATGTACAAGTGCGACTTGATTTTGGGATTGCAGTATCTCGTTTATTAATGGATATTGTCCGGGGTTTACCACAGGATATTGGATTTTTAATTAGTAAAGGTGGTATTACTTCTAATGATGTTTTAAGTACGGGATTAGAGTTACGCACTGCCCGGTTATTAGGGCAGATTCTCGCGGGTGTTTCGGTGGTAAAAACCCCTGATAATCATCCGTTATTTCCGACTTTGCCTGTGGTTTTATTCCCTGGTAATGTGGGAGATGCTGATGCTTTAGCGACGGTTTATAAACGGTTGAGTAAAGTATAGTTTTGAGAAGTCAGGAATGAGAAATTAATAGAGTAGTGCAGGCATCTTGCCTGCTTTTGGACACTTTAGGCCAAACTACCAAGCTAATTGTCAAGTTATTTAATTTCCATTCCGAAACCGCAAATAAACGCAGATGAACATCAAAAGGGGCGCGATCGTCCTGTTTATTTGTCTCTATTTTTAGTCAAAAAATAAGAGAAAAATCAAAATGCTGAAAGAATTACATCTACAGGGAGTGGGAACCTAACCCCATTTTGATTTGATGTTGAATTAGGGGAAAGAATTACTATTTTTACAGGAGATAATGTTTTAGTAATACATTTTTTTTACTCGATATTTATTGGTAGTTTCTTACAGGTATATGGACTGAATATCAGGCATTTCAATATCAATAATTATACTGAAAATGCTATTTTGGGGTCATCTTTATGATGATTAATTAATAAAGAATAGTAGTAAAAAATATTTTGATGATAAATTTTAATGGAATAATATCAGGATATCTCCATCATTGTCAAGTTTTGTTATTTACAGCGGAAACCGTGAGGTACACCCACTTATCGTTCAATCCTCGTAGGGACAGGGCATTGCCGTGTCCCTACCGTGTTTCATAACAGCGGGAACTGCTGTATATTCCTGTTGATGGGAACTTCTCATTTTTTGCTCCTAACCCTAACTTAACTCGGTCTTATCACGTTAATCATCACACCCTTTAGCATAGATTAAAAACTAATGATAAGCGAATTATTTGTAATGGTTTAATTCAAGATTTGGTGCCTTGGCAAAATCAACCTGAACCGAAAAAAATCAACTACTGAGTCACGTTATTCGTAAACTTTCGCCCCACCAGAATGAATGGATTGAACCCGGTGAACCTACGTGAGTATCTTTAGAAGATGTCCGTGATATTCCTACGATTAAAATGCCTTATAGTACAATTCCTAGACTTTGCCAGTTTTATCTACTACCCATTCTCCTTTGTTATTGCTTCTATTGAACCTTTATTTAATGCAGAGCAAGATAAATTATTTCTTTTTCATTTACAGGAGCAATTTGTGAGTCTGGACAAAATTCCTTGGAGCCAACAATGAGATATGCTTGGCTGGGTAACTTCTGACATTTTTGGACTTAACGCGATTTAATCACTCTAGGCAGAGAAGAAATAGTAATCCTGTGGAAAAATCGCCTCTAACAGATAATTTTTTAGTTGATTGAGAGGGAAGAATAAATGACAAAATACTCCCTGGATTTGCGGGGATAAAATACCGCGCACTTAATTGGGTAAAATTACAGGGGATAAAGTTTTTCTCTCTCATGTTTTTTTCTGAATTATTGCAATCCTTATTCAGAGGTTGATATAGCCATTTTTATACTGTTGAGGTACAGATTTTCTCGTGTTTCTTAACTCTTAACAGGGAATAAATTAGACATCCTCTTTAGTCGAAACGCGATCGTAATGATGTAGGGAAATAAAATAAAACACCAAGACACCAAGACACCAAGACACAAAGGGGTAAATTTCTCTACTTGGGAGAGACTCTCTATTTTATGTCCTTAGTGCCTTAGTGCCTTAGTGCCTTAGTGGTAAAACCACGGCTCACCTGCTCTAGCAATTCTCAGACTTGTGAGGTGAGAGTTTTCTCGTTTTTCTTAACTCTTCATAGGGAACTCTTCGTAGGGAATAAATTAGACATCCTCTTTTTTAGTCGAAACGCGATATTACTTAAGAAGGACAAGATACTTAAGGCCTGTAATAAGCCGGAGGGTTGTCCTATTTTATGTGCTTTAAATGCGTCTATGCTTAACTCCCAGTTATAATAGTAAGAAAAAACTTAAATAACATGAGGTAAATTTGATCCTAATATAGATGTCTAGTGTTGACTGACAGTGTATCTGTCCCTGTTATGTCTGAATTACCCGCACCTGCAACTTTATCTGAAGAAACTCCTACTCTTGGCGAAATTTCACAGGAGCCGTCGGTGGAAGCTTTACCGGAAGCTTTACCGAAATCTTTAGAGGAAATAGATCCCAACGAGCAAGTTCGTGTCACAAGTGAAGGGGGACGAGTTGTCGTTATTTTCCCTCCAGAAAGTGGTAATGGTGAGGGTTCAACTTTTACCGGAAGCACCTGGACAGAACTTTGGCAACAATTTAAAATTCGTATTACCTCTGGCGATCGCTTTTGGGAACCTGATACAGAAGTAGAGCTGATCCTAGGCGATCGTCTTTTAGATAACCGTCAATTACAACAGATAGAAGAAGCACTAACGGAAGTGCAATTACAACTGAAACGAGTTACGACTAACCGTCGTCAAACCGCAGTCGCAGCAGCAACAGCCGGATATTGTGTTATTCAAAATAATCTGACTCGTTTAAATCCAACAGCCCCCGTGCCCGGAAAAGCACTCTCTGAACCGCTTTATTTAGAGATGACGGTGCGATCGGGGGTAGAAATTCGCCATCCGGGGAGTATTGTTCTAGTTGGGGACTTAAATCCGGGTGGTTCGATAGTAGCCGATGGCGATATCCTAGTTTGGGGACGTTTACGGGGATTTGTTCATGCTGGCTCCGGTGGTAATGTTGGACGCGTTATTATGGCGTTACAGATGGAACCAACCTTAATACGCATTGGGGAATATGTCGCGAGATCCCCCGAAGGCTCTCCGACTCCCTTTTGTCCAGAAGTGGCCTATGTGACTTCTAATGGGATTCGCATTAGTCCCGCGGCAGACTTTGACAAGTCTCTTTTAATGGGGACTGGGGCTGGGTGATTGGGGATTAGGGACTGGGGATTAGGGACTGGGGATTAGGGACTAGGGACTAGGGACTGGGGACTAGGGACTGGGTATTAGGGACTAGGGACTGGGTATTAGGGATTAGGGAC
>JBEDKD010000201.1:0-15191 GCA_041172365.1 Cyanobacteriota bacterium
GTGGAAATAAAGTTTTTAAGTGTCCTGAATGCGACTATGTTGCCGACAGAGATGCTAATGGTGCTTTCAACATAATGTTGAAAGCTTTGGCGGGTACGCCCTTCACTCTTGCGAGTGATGACTTCGAGGTATTTTCAGTCGTCGGGCTTGTCCAAGATATCTGAAATATATCGCGTAAATGTACCACAAGCTATGAGAATTAATGAGGCTATTTCTTCTTTAGAAACATTAAATGGTCAATTGATTCGGGTTTATCGTCCTCAAGTTTAAACCCGGTTGGCGCGATCGTGTTTGGGAGCATCCTATTTACCAAAATGGGATGCTCCGAAGCCATCTTCATGTTCTTTCCCAGAATAAAGTGCTCTGAGTTAATTAGTCACTTATTTGATCACTGGCCTTGCCGTTTCTGGCTGTAGCAATTGTTTTTGAGCGAATTCTCGATCAAGAGTTAGAGAATTCTTCTCATCACTTTCAGGTAGCAGAATTGTTTGTGCGGGAATAGCCGCAATGTTAATCCCTTCTTGCTCAAACCTTTTTTTGATTGTGCGGATAATATCCGCGGATACCGACCAAAATTCGTCGGTTTTTGCCCAGCCGCTGGCATTGAGACTAATGTAGTAGTCTTCTATGCTAAACACAAAAGTTGAAGGCTCTGGATTATCCAAAATTTTCGGGTGGGATTTGAAAATGTCTACGAGCACTTTCTCTATCTCTGTCAAATCTTGCTCGAAGCCAATCCGCAAGCCAACCGCAACTTTGCGAGTTTCACTGGTGGTGAGGTTTTCGATGGTATCACCCCAAACTGTGTTGTTGGGAACAGTAAACATCTGACCGCCAAATCCCTTGATTTTGGTACTGGCTAAACTGATGGAATCTACCCACCCCCACAGGGAGCCGATTTTCACTTCATCGCCGACATCGAAGGGTTTATTCACCATAATCATTAATCCAGACGCGAAGTTACCCAGGTTGCTTTGCAAAGCAAAGGCAAAGATAAAACTCGCGCCCCCAACTACAGCCAAAACAGGGGCGAGACTAACCTCTAGTGCTGTCAAAGCTAAGAGTATGCCAACTACAATTCCCCCTCGATTGATGAGAACAACGGTAAATTGGCGCATCAATTTGGAGGTTTTTGAAAGTTTCAGAAGCTTGCTAATCACGAAGCCTAATATTTGAGAAACGATCCCCGAAGCCAAGACAATACCGACAAATTTACCGATATTGCCTGCCCAACGCAAACCACCTTCTTCGGATTTAACCCAACTAATGAGTCTGACTCCGACTCCTTGAGTATCCTTAACATCGACTTCTACACGGCTGACGGCTTCAATATATTGGCGGTAAGACTTACTATCGCCTCCTTTGCGCTCTAATTCTTCTAAAACTACGTTGAAGCGATCAACAACAGCAGTTCTATTTGACTGGAGTTCGGTGACGCTGGCGACGAGTTGGTTTTTTAATTTTGATTCGACTTTGGCATTCTCATCTAATTTCTCTGCGGTTTTTTCAAGATGTTTTCCTTTTTGATTAAGCCTGGTCGCCTCATCGGCAGGTTGTTCTCCTGATGTTTTTGTTTCAGCCTCAGTCTTGATCGTGGTATTTTCTAAAGTGGCTGCGGTTTCATCCAGTTTCTTTGATGATTTATCCGCGGCTCCTGCTCCTGTATTCGTCGTGGTTGTTGGTTTGACGTCTTCTCTTGCTTTTTTCAGATTTTGTTTGGCTTCTTCTACTTTTTGGTTGGCTTCTTCATATTCTGGGGATTTGGGATCGAGAGTTTTTAGCTTTTTTTCTACTTGTTCAAAGGCTTTAATCGCTTTCTCTAGTTCCTCAATTTGTTTGCCAACCGCGGTATAATCATCGGAACCGGCAACCATCTTTTCTTGGGATTTCTTTAATTCGTCCAATGCTTCTTTTGCGTGATCCAGTTCGCCGGTTTTTTCCGCGTGTTTTAAGGCTTTTTTCAGAGAGTCATCTTCTTTAATGTCCTGTTTTGCTTGCGTGGCTTCCTTGATTCCTTCTTGGGCTTTTTTCAGTTTTCCTTTAGCCTCTTCTACTTTTTTAGTGGCTTGTTCATATTCTGGTGAGCCTTGGGTAGCTGTCTTTTGGAGTTTTTCTGCCTCTTCGAGGGCTTTTTTTGCCTCACCTAAGGAAGTAGAAGCGTCTTGCTGTTTGCTGATGGAGCGATTTTGCCGTTTAATAGCTATTTCCGCATTACTGATTTCTTGGACTTTGTTTTTGAGTAACAATTGCCACCCGGCTGCTTCATTCTTCAGTTCTTTTAAAGAAAGAGGCCGCACAAGCAATTGTAATTCTTCTATGGGAATGTCTGGTTGTTTGCTTGTAACTGCGGCTGTGGGATCGCCATCGGGTGCGGGGGCTGATTCTACTTTTTGAACTGCCGCGGGTTCTCCTTCTTGAGGTTTTTGTGCTTGTGCTGGAGTTGCCCACAGAACCAATGTGAACAGGAATCCACTGAGAAAAATTAAACGAATTCGTCTTTTGAGCATTTGTTCTCCTCGCCATGTATTGATAATAAGTACCACGAAGATCATAAACAGTTGTCTGTCTGATTTTCGGCAACTGGAAAATGTTGAGTACAGTCTGTATCTTTTTTAAGTCTTTGAGTGGGGGTAGTTCCGGGCTGATTTAACTATCAAATTTTGCTGCGAATCTGAGTATAAAGTTTTGGTTTTTTTTTGTCAATGGCAATCCGGTAAATTATTGTAACAATTCGTCAAAATCCCAAAAACAGTATTTGAACCCATTACACAGGGAAACTTCCCCGAGTAAGGTGCATCGCCAATTTTAATCGCGTATATTTTACCCTTCTCTTTTTACATAAAAATATAACTATAAAGTCATGTAAATGTTTTGGATGAAAAGTAAGACAGTTATCGGATTACTCTCTTGGTAAATGTCAAGTTTTGTAACAGTTTTCAACACTTCTGGGTTTTACGTCCAAGGGGGTAAAATGACTTCAAACCCATACAAGACAATGATTTCACTGTTTTCGAGGTGAAACCATTACTACAAAATGGTTTCAGCAATTTTTTCATGTTTTTTTGTCTAAGTCCCGTTAACCAAAACTGGCAAAATTTAGGCGAATTATTCAGCCTTTTTTAATATTTTTTATCAGTATCAAGTTTTGTAAATAAATATTGACAAAGCCTTTTAAGTGTGATAATTTAGCGCAAATCAAAATATTAATCCCCCAAAAAAGAGGCATAGTGTTAACAACTTGTTGGCCAAGTGTTGATATATCTAATCAACATCTAAGAGGAGGGTGAAGATGTTATTCAAGGATTAACCAACCCATTAAAGTATTTACCCTCCCAATATTTTAATGACGATCGCGGTTCGGAATTGTTTGAACAAATCTGTGAGTTACCTGAATATTACCCAACAGGAACACAAGCATGGATTTTGCCGGAATATGCTGATGAAATTGCCCAAATCACAGGTGCTTGTGAACTGGTAGAATTAGGCAGTGGAAGTTCTCCGAAAATTCGCCTATCTAAGATTAGGAGAACAAAGACTCAATGTTAATAATTCTATATCTAGCTCCAGAAGTTCATAGAGGAAATAGCTTACTCCTAAATCTGGGATGGTTTTTGATGAGAATAGTTGCTGCTGATTACTGTTTTTACGTCGCCCATTGGCTCTTGCATAAAAAATTCTTGCTGAAAATCCATGTTAAACATCATGAGTTTCGTGATTCATCAAGTTTTGTCGCTGGACATAAGAGCCTTATTGAATATATTATTGTCACCATCACAGACGTTTTGCCTATCTTTATATTTGGATATGACATCACTCAAATCTGTGCCAGGACTGTTATAGGCAATGCTTACAATTTAGAAGATCATAGTTCTTTGTCAAGATTTTTCATTCCCTCAGATTTTCACGATCTCACAGTGATTTTAAGGGAAACTATGGGATTCACGGATTTTGGGACAGGGTATTCAACACACTGAATCCTCCTACCAAGAAGCCCGGAATTATGTTAACGGTGAGTCTGATTGAGTCTCCGGTGAATAAATGAACACAAAAAAACACAACCCAACTGAAAAACTTATGATGTTTTACTCCCCTAATTGGCGAAGCCTATTAATCATTACAGGAATCGCAGTTTCAGCCTCTTTCATCTACCCCTGTAATATTCAAGCTCAATCTTTGATTGAGAAAGAAAATATATTAATAACCCAAAATTTAGGGGGAATAGTCCGAAAAATACCCCTCGAAGAAATACCACTTCCCGCGATGTCTTCAGCCAAAACCGCGACAAATGCTGACTTTAACCAAGCCCGAATTGAACTGAAGTCAGATGGTTCGTTAATCTACATACTCAGAGGTAAAAACCAACAAGGCTTTGAAGTGGAAGTACAAGTTACTCCCAGTGGCACCATTGTACAAGTTGACGAGCAAATAGAGGCCAGTGGAGTTCCTGAAATTGCTGTAAAAGCTTTCAAACGATGGGCACCAAATGATCAACTGATCAGCACTTGGCGCAGTACCCGTCTGGGGGAAATGTTCTATCAATTTGTCATTCAGGATTTTTGGTTAGAAATTGCTCCTGATGGTAATAAAGTCATCATTTACCGAAAAAAAATCAAGATTTAGCAAATCAAAAGCCCTCAGAATATAATTCTGGGGCTACACCAACCAAGTCCACGCGGACTAATGAAAAATCAAGAGTTTGCCTGGTGTAGCTACGATTTATAATCGCGATCAAACCTTACTTAATAAAGATACTAATGAAGACATTTCCCATCAATAACTGGCAGAAAATGTTAACGGCAACATTAACTATCACGACAATTTCTTTTAGCACTAATGCAGCTTGGGCGCAATTACTGAGGGGTGCTGGAGATTCTTTTGCCGAACCTCTTTATCAGCGTTATAGCCAAGAATACGAAAAGCAAACAGGAGAAAAGTTTAAATACACTACTATTGGCAGTGGTGGTGGGATTCGGTTATTTATGAAAAAGTCGATCGACTTGGGCGGTAGTAGTTTAATTCCCACTCCGATTGAGCAAAATCAGATGGAAGATGGGTTGCTAATGGTGCCCACAGGGGGAGGTGCATTAGCCATTGTTTATAACCTGCCCAATCTGATCCGAGAAGTGAAATTATCCCGTGAGCAACTCGCCCAAATATTTACCGGAAAAATTAACAATTGGCAACAGATTAATCCCAGTTTTCCTAATCAAAAAATCCAAGTGATAGTGGGTTCTGACAATAGCGCAACTAGCTTTATGCTCACTAAATACTTAAACCAAATTACCGGGGGTAAAATACCAGCAAGTAGAAATCCAGATTGGGGATTTAAGGTATTTTCTGCCTTTCCAGGTGATAGTGGAATAGCAGGGGAAGTACGCAGAATTGATGGTGCTATTGGCTATGTACAAAGCAATTTTGCTGTGGCCAACAATCTTTCTATTGCCAGTATTGAAAATAAGACTGGTCGTTACGTTAAACCGACTCTAGCAGAAACCAAGAAAGCCCTAGTCAATGTCAAGTTTAATGATGATTTTACCACGGAAGATATCAAAGATCCCGAAGATGGTTATCCTTTGGTAAGTTTAACTTGGCTGCTAGTGTATAAAAAGTATCTCAACCCAGATACGATGAAAGCTACTAAAAACTTGTTGATCTGGATTTTGACTAAAGGTCAAGCATTTAATGAGGAGTTAGAGTACACAAAAATCCCTGAAAATGTCACACCAAAAGTGATTGAATCTGTCAATAATGAATTAAAAGTTTTGCCTTATTAAATTTGAAATTTTGGGCAAATATTATGGGAACACGTCTAATATTAAAAGCGTTTGTGTAAGAATTAATTAGTCAACTAGGAACACAAAATCATGAAAAACTTTAATGTGTCATTTCCTATTACCTCAGTAATACTGAGTGGTAATTTACTACTTTTATCTCCCGTCCTCGCCCAAGAAACTTTAAACTCAAAGGCTCTAGGGGAAGCATCTTTAAGTGATTTTAATGTAATTTTTACCCCCTTTGTTTCCCAACTATCCTCTAATGATAAATTACCCTTAGTCACTTCTAATTCAGAAGCGAAAGTTGAAGAAACGCCTGTTCAGCCCATCGAAAGACTATATAGCGACGCTCCTCCCGAACTAGATGAAAACATCACCAATGTCTATCAGTTACAAGATGTTACTCCTGAGCATTGGGCTTATGAAGCACTGCGAAATTTAGTAGAAAAATATCGCTGTATTAGTGGTTTGCCGGGGGAAAAGTTCAATGGTAATCGGGCGATAAGCCGCGATGAATTTGCCGCAGGCTTAAATACTTGCCTCATCAGTATTGGACGTTTAATTGAAAGTTTAAACAATAAATTTACTCCGAAAGAAGACTGGCTAGTTATCGAAAGATTGAAAGCTGAATTTGCCACAGAACTGCAAAATATTACTGCCAAAATAGACAACTTAGAACAGCGAGAAACTTTTCTTAAAGAGCATCAGTTTAGTCCTACTACAGTTTTACGAGGTAAAGTAGATTTTTATTTAATGAGTGCTTTTGGTGACAAGAAAGCCGTTTCTCCTGGGAGTCAGTTTCGGAAAAAAGTGGAAAATAATCCAACTCTATCAGGACAAACTATACTTAACTTTGATACCAGTTTTACAGGTAAAGATAGACTGCGAACCCAACTGGTAGCCGGGAATGTTAACAATGTTGGCCTTGGTGTCACTGGCACAGAAATGACTCTTTTGTCCGGTCCCATAAACACTGGCAATAATATAAAATTAGGGACATTATTCTATGAATTTCCTCTGGGAAAACGCGGGATCATCGCGATCGCTCCTATTGCGGACTTTCCCACTCGCATTTTTCCGGCTTTTAATCCTGTTAACTCTATATCCAATTTTGGTGCAGAAAGTCCTATTTATTCTTTTGCTTTTGGTACTGGTGGCGTAATTTACTATAATTTCACTGACAAATTAGCTGGAGGGATTAGTTATTTAACTGCTTCTGGTAGCGATGTGAAGGAGGGGCTATTTAATGGTCAATATACTGTCTTGAGTCAAGTAAGTTATACTCCAACTGAGCGATTAGGCCTGGCTTTTACTTACGGTCATTATTATGCCCCTGAACCGGTTTCAACTATTAATGTAACTGGGAGTAAAGGTAGTATATTCGCTCAATTACCTTTTGGTGCAATTACGGCTACTTCCTCTAATGCTTTTGGCTTACAATTTACTTACAAACTCAATACTAAATTGATATTAGGTGGTTGGGTTAGCTACTTTAATGCCAAAGCTGAAGCTTCTCCCAGTGTTAGTGGTTTAAATGGTGTTCGGGGTTCTCAAGCTGATATTTGGAGTTGGGCTCTGACCGCTTTTTTAGCTGATTTAGGTAAATCAGGCAGTCAATTAAGTTTTGTTTTTGGTATGCCTCCTAAAGTGATGAGGAATGATGTTTTTGCACGGCAAGATCGGGATACTTCTTTGCATCTTGAGTTATCTTATCGTTACCCAATGACTGACCGAATTTTTATCACTCCGGGCTTTTTAGTAATTACAAATCCCGAACATAATGCCGCGAACCCTCCGGTTTGGATTGGATTGATCCGAACTTCGTTTTCCTTTTAGCTAAGAGCAATATTAAAGTCGTTTGTTTCTTCCGTACTTACTGTGCTAAGATTTTAGGAAAATGCTAAAAAAGTAAAGCTCAAACTTGAAAGGTTTGAAAATTTATAAAGCCAAATGCACAACGTTTTAATAACTTTAATTTATTGTTGATTCCTTCCACTCTTGCGATTGAGAAACCGCTCGACTGACGGCAAAACCTCACCGAGAACGAACTCGGCATCACGATCTACAAAAGCACTGAGAACAGAATTGGTACAGCTTGCTCCGGGTTGACTCGCACCCATATACAATAGCCCCATCACCGCGATCAGAATTGTGGGCAGGATGCCTTGAAGTGTTGGAAGTGATTATGTGATTCTGAGTCAGACAACCATGAGGCGAGACAACCATAACGCGATCGCGTCAATCTCTTTCTCTTTTCTTTCTGTACGGGTATTGTTTTATACCTTATATCTCGTTTTTATGCGTATATTCCGCCAAAATATCGGCAAAACACTTTTACTCATTGTATAAACAATACTTTTGCGACAAACCCTCTGCGACTCCAGTTTTATAAGGGAATATCCCAGTCAGGAACAGCCATATAAAAGAAGTCGTTATCTAGTATAGGAATGTGAAGTTTGCGGAAGAAATATAAACCACTTGCTCCCCAAATGAGCATAATTAAAAACCAGATAGGGTTAATTTTTTCTACTCCATCTTTGGCGTAACGCTCTAGGATTTGCCAAAAAGCGAAGCCTATTGCTAAACCGACTAGAAAATGCGTTAATTTGTCGACAGACATAGACAAATCCCAAGAGTGGTATTGTCCCTATTAAAATGCAGATACAGCTAAATGTCAAGAGGCAATTGACAAGGTAGTTTAAGAATGTAGCCACAAGATGATCCCTAAGAAAATTTGGGAAAATTTTACCGAGCAAGATATCGCGGTGTCAATGACAATCAAATCAGGCGCGATCGGACGGCAAGCAGCGCGATCGTGTCTGCCCCTAATGATAATAATTCACCAAAATGATATCTTGAAATAAAGTAGTTGATATTTTATTCAATCCATGATAGAATAAAATTAATGAGAGTAGCACTAAGTCAGTTGCCAGTAATATAAATAAACCTGAACTATTTAGTGAAACTCCCGCGATAATTGATTATTTTAGTGATAAACCCAATGGCAAGTATTAACACAGGAATTGAATGGACAGATCGCACATGGAATCCGACGACAGGTTGTACAAAAATCAGTCCTGGTTGCACCCATTGTTATGCAGAAGCCTTAACAAAGCGTTTCCATACCAATTTTCCCAATGGCTTTACTTTAACACTACATCCTGAGCGGTTAGAAGAGCCGAAGCGTTGGCGAAAACCTAGTCGGATTTTTGTTAACTCGATGAGTGATTTATTTCACGAAGATGTACCGATTGATTTTCTGCAACAAGTCTTTAAGGTAATGGGTGAAACACCTTGGCATATTTATCAAATTTTGACTAAACGCCATGAGCGTTTACTGGAATTAGCTCCTCAATTAGACTGGCATGACAATATTTGGATGGGAGTGTCGGTGGAAAATCAAAATTATGTACATCGGGTGGATTTTTTAAGAAAAGTTAGGATAGCCACGGGGGGCTATCCCTACGTTTGTTTTCTTTCCTGTGAACCCCTCTTAGGTCCTTTAGAATTAAATCTAAAAGGTATTGACTGGGTTATTGTGGGAGGAGAATCCGGTGTAAAACATCGTCACATGGAGATAGAATGGGCGCAAAGTATTCGCGATCAGTGTCAAAATGCAGGAGTGGCATTTTTCTTTAAACAGATTGGTGGTAGAACTCCCAAAGCTAATGGCAGACTTTTAGATGAGCAAATCTGGAATGAAATGCCTGAAGCTTGGGAAAAACACTGTCAGCGTTGGAAAAATTTTCCGGTTGAATCTAGGAAAAAACTGCTAGAGTCATTTAAGCTTAAGGCTTTGGTGGAAAAGTGATCGTCACATTGTCTCCCATTGTATTTGGTTTTCGTTTGCTAGATGGTGGTTCTACAGTAATTTTACCTTGATATTCTAGTTTTTTTAGAGCTTCTTTATAATTTTTCTCAGTGTAATCTTTGCCAATATTATGTCGTTCATAAACTTCAAGCATTGTCATGGTTTTACCCGCAAATTCATCAAGCAACATATTTTCTAGATTGTCAAGCGGTTGCGAGTCAAAAAGTGAAAGCTGAACCGGTTTTTCGTCGTATTTAAAAGACGGTACACCTTGAATTATCGTAGAACTGTATGGTGCCATAATATCTTTCATAATCTTGTGACCACGACGATTCTTAGATACAAAAATAAGATAATGGCTAGTTCGATCCTTATCTTCGTTTTTAAAGCAAAAATCTTGAAAATATGAACCACCTACTTTTTTTAAAGCATCACCGATCGCCTGAATAATTCTTGACTCACGTTGATCGGGGTGCAGATTTCCCACTTCTTGTCGAAGTATATCCGCTTGATCTTTGCCAAAGAGGTCATTCATATGTGTTTCGACTTTTTGATTAGTCAATCCCGGATTTATTCGGTTATAGTTAAAGAAAAAGATGCAATCACATCCCCAACCGGCAATCGCTGAACTAATGAGTTTAAGGGATAATCCCTTGTAACCCCAAGGATCGATAAAAAACAATGTGGGAACCGCTGGAATTAGTTGAGGGTCACGAATAATTTCTTCTCCTACATCCTTATTTAACACGGTGGGTTGATGCTTTAAGGTATTGATGCCATCCAGTGAGGCGATCGCGTCTTGAAGAGATTGGGTGTTCTCATCATCAATATCATTAAAGATGGTGATAAGCATTTCTCGCATATCGGGATCTGCGATCGCCCGTTCCAAAATCCGTAATGGTGTAGACTGAGAACCCTCTTTGTAGCCTCCTGGCCCAGAAAATAAATCAACATAGGCAATGTTGTTATTTCTTTTCTTTGCCGAAGGGATAATCACTTTAGCCCAAGCCCAAAAATATTTAGCCACAATTTCAGCTTTAACTAAAGACGGTTCTGTCGGCTCATCAAAGAAAGATTGATCTGTCATAACTTCACCTCAACAGTCAAAATCGCTAAATTTTATATAGCAAGTCTAAATCATTCATAAAGATTTGTAGGGGTAGTGTTCTCGTGCCTACCCCTCATCAATCGGGGCAACCACGGGGGGATTGCCCCGACAAGATTTCACAATTCATGATTACGCGCTATAGTATGATATTATATCACTATTCTGAGAATCATATCACCTACACAACTTCACGATCGCGCTCCATGCTATAATAGATAAAAAAGGAGAATTAAGAAAATTATGAATCTACAAGAATTAACTCCGAAACTCCTCGCGTTAAGTGCGGCTGAAAAAGCAGACGCGATTCAAATTTTAACCCAAAGTTTAGACTTATCGGGTATTGAAAAAACGACCGGGGTTTGTGGGGGTGACGCGCGAATCGCGCTTCCTCGTATTCCTGTTTGGGGATTGGTTGATTATCGACGTTTAGATGCCACAGATGCAGATATATTGGAAGGGTTCCCCAATTTAACTCAGGCCGATCTCGATACAGCTTGGGCCTATGCTGAAACAGATCCTGAAGAAATTGAAGCCGCAATTAAAAGAAATGAGGAACCCTAATCAAGTTAGAAACCGGGTTTCTTTTTCAGCGTCATTTGTTGTCATGCTCTCAAGTGAGAAACCCTGTTTCTTTTCCGAGAAGATAAAACCACCAACAAAAAAGCCACAAGCCAGAAAAAAGTAATTTTATCCCCAAAACATCTTATTATATTACCCATTCCCGATTCCCCATTCCCCATTCCCGATTAGCCATTACCCATTCCCCATTCCCCATTCCCAATGGTATCCAAAACTCCCCTAGCCTGGTTACAACTGACACGCGAACGAGTCCGCCTTATGGTAGCCTTAGCCGGAATATCCTTTGCCGATATTCTCATGTTTATGCAATTAGGATTTCAAGGCGCACTTTATGATACCAATACCAGAGTCCCCCGTGCTGTCAAAGGTGATTTAGTATTAATTAATCCCCAATCTGACTTTTTATATGCCATGAAATCCTTTTCACGATCGCGATTATATGAAATGATGAAAATTGATGGGGTAGAGTCCGTAAGTTCTTTATATATTGGACAAGCTTTCTTAAAAAATCCTGAGACAAAAAAACAAAGAACTATTGGCGTTTTAGCCTTTGATCCTTATAAACCAGCCTTTGATATACCCGAAATTAATAAACAGTTAGATGTGCTGAAATTACCCGATGTCTATTTATTTGATGAAGGGAGCGCTCCTACCTTTGGCGCGATCGGCAAAAAAATGCACGCGGGTGAAACCGTATTTACAGAATTAAGTGATGTTTCTCAAACCCGAAATCGCCGGATTCGTATGGGGGGATTATTTAGAATTGGACGCTCTTTTGCTGCCGATGGTAATATCGTCACCAGCGATTCTAATTATCAGCGTTTATTTAATAGTAATCCTGATAATATTCAGGTGGGATTGCTGACGGTAAAAGCGGGTTATGATCCCAAAAAAGTTAAAGCTGAAATTGATAAGATATTACCAAAACGAAAACAAAATCCGACGGAAAAATGTTATCGAGGTTCCGATGCCGAAAAGGATGAAAAAAATAAAAATAATACGGACTGTCCCCAAGATGTAATGATTCTTACCCGTCAAGAATATGCAGACTTTGAAAAAAGATATTGGCAAACCAGTACCAATATCGGTTTTATTTTTAGTGTAGGGGTTGCGATGGGATTTGTTGTCGGAATTGTAATTGTTTATCAAATTCTTTACACCGATGTTGCCGATCACTTACCTGAATATGCTACCCTCAAAGCAATGGGATATCAAGATATTTATTTATTAGGTGTGGTATTTCAAGAGGCATTATTATTATCGGTTTTGGGATTTATGCCGGGGTTGGGTGTGTCCGTGGGGTTATATGCTTTAGTCAAAAATAGTATTGCCTTACCCATGATAATGACATTAGAGCGTGCTATTATGGTCTTATTTTTAACGGTAATTATGTGTCTTTTTTCGGGAGTTTTAGCCATGCAAAAATTACAATCTGCCGATCCCGCAGATATCTTCTAAGGAATGAAAATTTAATAAAGTAGTGCAGGCTTCTAGCCTGCGTTCGAACCCTTCTGCGAAACTACCAACGAAATACTCAATTTATTTAATTTCCATTAGACATATCCCAAAAATCACGTCAAAGGCAGGCAGGATGCCTACCCTACAGTAGTTTTTGGAGATGTCTATTCATAAGGTTTATCGCGGCACAGAAACCGGGTTTCTTTTCATGAGAGGGAAGTTGTGTAAAAGCTCTCTCCCAGAAACCCGGTTTCTCAGGTTTATCGTGACACGAATCATGTATAATTGCGATCAGAAAAAAATCAATACTACTTATTCTTCTATTCCCCATTCTCCATTCCCCATTCTCCATTCCCATTCCCCATTCCCCATTCCCCATTACCCATTCCCCATTCCCCATTACCCATTCCATCAAGGAGTTTTTTATGACACTACAACCCGTGATTGATATTAAAAATCTTAATCACTATTTTGGAGAAGGAAGTCTCAAAAGACAAACATTATTTGATATTAACTTAACGATAAATCCGGGTGAAGTAGTCCTAATGACAGGGCCATCGGGTTCAGGTAAAACCACTTTATTAACCTTAGTAGGTGCTCTACGTTCGATTCAAGAAGGAAGTTTAAAGGTTTTAGGCCAAGAATTGCACGGAGCACCTAAAAGTCAATTTGTGAAAACTCGTCGCAATATTGGTTATATTTTCCAAGCGCATAACTTACTCAAAAGTTTAACGGCCCGGCAAAATGTACGAATGTCTATAGAATTACACGATCGCGTTTCTGCCCAAGAAATGAATGAAAGAATTGTTAAAATCTTTCAAGCCGTGGGCTTAGAAGAGCGGATTGATTATTATCCTGAAAATCTCTCAGGGGGTCAAAAACAACGGGTTGCGATCGCGCGCGCCTTGGTAAGTCAACCGAAATTAGTATTAGCAGATGAACCCACCGCGGCATTAGATAGTAAATCAGGTAGAGATGTAGTAGAAATCATGCAACATCTCGCGAAAGAACAAAAATGTACAATTTTACTTGTAACTCATGATAATCGGATTTTAGACATAGCTGATCGCATCATAAAAATGGAGGATGGACGACTGACAGAAAATGGTGCAACCCTGAAAACAGTGAACGCGTAAGGAATGAAAAATTAATACATTTGTGCAGGCATTGTCCCTGCATTCCCTCTCAAAGGCTCCCTGATTAACTAAATAGTCAAGTAATTTAATTTCCGTTCCTAAGATCAACTGAAATTATTTCTTTTTCAGGCGAGTCTGAGTGTTGGAAGAAGGGGGTGTAGAAAACCCTGTCCCCTCCTCTCCATCCAAAGAAGTATTAGAAACTGATCGTTTGGGACGAAATGTGACATTAACTCCATCAGAAGATTGCTCTAACACTAATAAAGGAGTGGGTTTTGCCTTTTGATCCCAATCAATACGGACGATACGACCTTGAATTGTGGGAGTCCAATTGTCATGTTCATCCGTAGGACTGAGGTAGGTTTCTAAACAGTTAATAATGTCATTAATCGTTGCGGAAGTTGTCTGAGTAGGAAGCTTCATCAAACGAATTTCAATGCGAAAAAGCACCCGTTTAGATATTTTACCTGTACCCGGTTCTTTGGTATCATATTCCACATCAAACTTCGCATCAATTTGACGACCACTCGCGTTAATATTTTTCTCCCCTACACCCACGGTAACAGGTCGCAACGCGACACTAATTTGATCTTTAACTTTCACCTTAATTTGATTAACAATAGCTACATGGAAAACTTCCTCTGCCATTCGCAGTCGCAGGTAATCTAAATTAAATTCACGTGAGTGAATCAGATCGGGATTTTTTTCCATTTTGGCGACGGTTTCCACGGCCATTTTGTATTGTCTTTTCAGTTCTCGGTTTTTAAATGATTCCGAGTTAAATTGCTTGGTTAATTTCTTGATTTTTAGTTGCGTAAACACCCCCAACGCGAGCAGTAAAAGCAGCAAAACACCAGAAACTCCCATCCAAATTTGTTCCGAAGGAAACGGATTAGTTTTTGGGGGAGTCGGTTTTTGCGCGGTTGCAGCTAAACTAGGTGGTACAAGGATTATGGGCGTGAACATAGACTGTAATCCTTAAATTGTGACAGAGATTAAACTATGCTGAGAGAGGAACCTTGAGACAAGATTAGAGAAATCATAAGATATTCCCTTTGATAGGGGTATCTAGGGATACATTGATTAGTCTCATGTATCAATGGGTTCACGGGTGAGAAAACCCAACTGACTTTCTTCTACTTTATGCTTTTTTGGTAGGATTGTCCGCAGAGATAGTGCTCTATTTCCTTGGAGATACTTGGAGTAGTGGTACATTTACGCGATAGATATCAGACATTGGGGACAATCCCGACATCGGAAAATATCTCGATGGCATCATCTGTGAGGATGAAGGGCGTACCCGCCAAAGCTTTCAACATAATATT
>JBEDKD010000202.1:0-8935 GCA_041172365.1 Cyanobacteriota bacterium
CGGTAGGGACACGGCAATGCCGTGTCCCTACGAGGATTGAACGATAAGTGGGTGTACCTCATAACAGCAGTTCTGGGATTATGGAGGTATAGATTTAAACAGAAAAAGCTTGACAACACTGGTTTTTTGCATACTCCATCTTTGTCAGTCTCAAGGTGTAGGGAAACGGCGCTACCCAAGCTGTAGGGACATGGCAGTGCCGTGTCCCTACAATCAGCGCGATCGCGTCTTTGATACTACAATCCGCGTTATTATCGACTCACCCCAAGATCCGCACCTGATTCAAACTATTATTACTTGACTACAACACACTATTGTAGAAACCTAACCCATAAAGTCAACCCACCCCAACTACCCGAAATCAACTTACAATTAACTAAATCTATCAATAAACATATCTGGAGTAATAATTTCTACTGATTGAAAAGGATTTAATACCAATAAATCAAAATCACCCGTAACAATTACATTGGCATTACCACTAACAGCCAACTCTAAAAACTTATTATCTTTTTCATCTCGACAAACGGCAATTTTTTCTGTAATTGAGACTAACTCGGACGTGCTGATAAATTTAAGCAAAAATACTTGCCTGTCTTCTAAAGAAAGATACTTATTAAACTTTTTCCGATTCAAAACTTGCTCTAATTCATTTAAAGTCGCTTCAGAATATAAAATTATTCCTTGCTTTTCTGCTAATTCAATCGCCCGAAATGGGACAGAGGTTTTCAACAGTAAAGCACTGATTAAAACATTCGTATCTACGACAAATCTATTCGTCATTCTCATCCCCTAAAATTTCTTGTAATATTTCTGGCGTTAAACCCCGCTGTTGTGCTTTGTCAGAAATTTCTGCCATAACTTCAGTTAAACTTTTATTGTGTAAATTTCCTCTCAAAAACAATTGAACAATGTAGCTCAACTGTTTCTGAGTCTCATAAGTCGCCCCTTCAAACGCCGTCTTAATATCTTCATCAACTTGAATCGTAATGCTTGCCATAGTCCTTATTAATTCTTTGAATATATCCTCTCATTAATTATAGCATAGTGACACGCTAACCTCAACCTCAAAATCTATGTAAGAAACCGGGTTTGTGGGACAATTTTTGCGCCTTACCCAAGATTAAATTAAGAAACCCGGTTTCTCTTGAGGGGATAAACACCCCATCCTCATTTTCTACCAAGACGCGATACCCCAAGGTGTAGGGACACGGCACGGCCCAAGGTGTAGGGACACGGCAGTGCCGTTTCCCTACTCGACACGATCGCGTCTTTGACATTACAATCAGCGCGATACGGCACTCACCCCATGCCACCATTCTCACTTTCTCATCCCACACTCCCCACCTGATTTAAAACTATTATTACTTCAGGCAAAGGGATAAGTATTGACAGGGCAGAAAAAGTACAGCTACGACAAAAAACGCGATCGGGTTCCCTCTTTCAACCGCGTGTGAGAAACTAGAGAAATCTAGTGATTAAGAAATAAGAAACAAAAAATAAAATAAAAAAAACGAAACCCACACGACTAGACGAGTGCGTGTGGGAAACGAGACAAAAAGCATTTAGATATACTTTTCGAGTGTGGTGGAAAGAGTCGTTTTGGGTACGGCTCCAACCACAGTATCCACCTTTTGTCCCTCCTTGAAAATCATCAATGTGGGAATACTGCGGATACCGTATTGGCTGGCCACCTGTGGATTTTCATCAGTATTGACCTTAACCACCTTCAGTTGACCCTCATATTGGATTGCAATTTCATCCACAACTGGTGCGACCATTCGGCAGGGACCGCACCAGGGTGCCCAAAAATCCACTAATACGGGAACTGTACTATCAAGCACTTCCTGTTTAAATGTCGAGTCGGTAACTTGCGCGGCTGCTGACATCCCTAGCCTTCCTTATTACATAGTCTATTCTCAATTTCTTAGTCTAGCAAAAATTTGTCACTTATTTCCTCTGGAGGATAAATCTTTCTCTCATTTCCCTTTCTTCCCCGAAAAAAAGTTTTTGTGTTTTGTGTTTTTATTTTTATTGTCCTCTGCTCCTGAGAGCAAACCCAGGAGATAGTAAGTGAATCTAATATTTTGACGGCTTAGGAAATATTTCTCCGAAAAAAGGAACCGCCCAAACCTGCGTTCGGGCGGAGTGTGGTGTGAGGAGTGAACGGAAACTTTTGTCTCCGCTTTCTCTATTGTGTCACTTCCTTCTCAAAATTTCCAGATTATTCTGTAAATTTTGAGACGAATTATCACAAGTTCTCAGAGGTATAGTATCAGACTGGGGTAGAGTAAGTACAACTACTTACCCATTCCTAATTGTTGAGCCTTTTGATATACCTTACCCTCCGTCAACAGGGAGGGCGCGATCACCACTTCGACTTGTTGCATTTCCTTAATATCCTTCGCGCCTAAAGTCCCCATACTGGTTTTCAGGGCCCCCAACAAGTTATGAGTACCATCATCTAATTGAGCCGGGCCACGCAAAATTTGCTCTAGGGTGCCCGTTGTCCCCACACGAATACGAGTCCCACGGGGTAACACAGGGCTAGGAGTAGCCATTCCCCAGTGATAACCACGTCCTGGGGCTTCTGCGGCGCGGGCGAAGGGCGATCCTATCATTACCCCATCAGCACCACAGGCAATACATTTACAAATATCGCCTCCTGTAATTAACCCACCATCGGCAATAATGGGGATATAATTACCCGTTTCTCGGAAATAATCATCACGTGCCGCGGCACAGTCCGCCACCGCGGTCGCTTGGGGAATCCCTACCCCTAAAACACCACGAGAAGTACAGGCCGCACCCGGACCAATACCAACGAGAATACCCGCGACACCTGTTTTTAATAAATCTAAAGTTACTTCATAGGTAACACAATTGCCCACAATAATTGGCATGGGCATCTCTTCACAGAATTGATATAGATCCAAAGGTGTGATGGATTCGGGCGCAATATAAGAGGTAGAAACTACTGTCGCTTGCACAAAGAAAAGATCGGCCCCCGCTTCGGCCACTACAGTACCATATTTGCTCGCGCCCGCGGGAGTTGCACTAACGGCTGCAATTCCGCCTTGGGATTTAATTTCCTTAATACGCTGCTCGATTAATTCTGGCTTAATTGGTTCGGCATAAAGTTCCTGCATTAACGTCACAAATCCATCTTTTCCCACAGACGCGATGCGATCTAATATAGATTCTGGATTTTCATAACGGGTGTGAATGCCCTCTAAGTTGAGAACACCCAGAGCGCCCAGTTTCGATAAAAGGACTGCCATTTTTACATCCACTACCCCATCCATTGCACTAGCAATAATTGGGATTTCTCGTTCTATGCCACCGATTGTCCAGCGGGTATCTGGTAAACTGGGGTCAATGGTGCATGAACCCGGAACTAGGGCAATTTCATCTATTCCATAAGCTCGACGAGCTATTTTGCCTCGTCCAATTTGAATTTCCACTTCTATAACCTACTCCCAATAGTGTTTCAGTTAGGGTATCATTTTTCCTGATTAATTGTGATATTTGTGCCCCATTACACTCCAATCAGTCACGCGTTGTTATTCTTTTTGGGTTATTTCGACGGGCCATTTTACATCGTTGTCGTAATTTTGCCCCGATCGCGCCTCACCTCTGTCAAGTCTGCCCCTGCTAATTTCCTTTGATCGAGCATGATATTAGTGACGTTAGCTCCCTGTCGGTTGCTTTGTGTCATTATGGATGTACGAAAAATCCGGCTCGGTGAGTTGGAATCACGAATCATTGCTCAACTTGCCGCGATCGTTGATGATAATAACTTAGGAGAAAAAGAGGTTATGCTCAATTTTTTGTTGACTTGGGTGGTGTCGGCTGTTTCTATCCTTGTTACCGCTAAATTTGTCCCTGGTATTCATGTTGACACTTTTCAAGCTGCTTTGTTAGCCGCGGGTATTATTGGGTTTATTAATGCTATTGTTAAACCTATTATTACTCTTTTTACTTTGCCTTTGACTATTCTCTCTTTGGGCTTATTTCTTTTTGTTGTTAACGCGATTTCTTTATCCCTCGCGGGTTGGTTATCCTCTGTGTTTAAGATTGGTTTTTCTGTGGACGGTTTTTGGCCGGCTTTCTTTGGCGCGATCGTTCTTTCTCTGGTTTCTGGACTCCTAGGCCAATTTGTTAATTTGGATAATAATACCCAGGACTAAACCATTCTTTTGAAACCGCGATAAACGCAGATAAACGCAGATAGATGATTGGGGGATAAGGCTTTCTGTGTTTATCTGCGGTTTGATTTTATCTTTAAGGACAAAGATAAGTGTATCGACTTAAACTGTGTTCATAATTTTGTAGTAAAAGTTGTGATTCGGCTATGGTGATTTCATTTTGTTGTAAGGCGTGTTCGGTTTGACGACGAATACTTTCTACTAAGTTGTCGGCATCATATTGAACATAACTTACTATTTCTTTCATGGTATCTCCTTTGACGACGTGCTCAATTTTATAACCCGATGGTGTTAATTGAATGTGTACTACATTGGTATCACCAAATAGGTTATGCAAACTCCCCATTATTTCTTGATAGGCTCCACCTAGAAATAACCCTAAATAATAAGGTTCGTCTGTTTTAAATTTATGGAGCTCTAGCACTTTTTTGACATCTTTTAGATCAATAAATTGGTCGATTTTTCCGTCACTATCACAGGTGAGATCGGCTAATATTGCTCGTTGGGTGGGTTCTTCTTCCAGTCGATGAATGGGGAGTATCGGAAATAGTTGATCGATCGCCCAACTATCGGGGGCTGATTGAAAGACGGAAAGGTTGATATAGTAGATGGATGCCATCGTTTTTTCTAAGTCTTCTAAGTCATCGGGAACGTAATCTTGTTCTTGAATAATGGCTTGGATTTTTTGACAACAAGCCCAATAAATTTTTTCGACTTTTGCCCGATCGCGCATACTAAAATAGCCTAAATTAAAGAGACTAATCACTTCTTCTTTGAATTGACTGGCATCGTGATAAACCTCCTGATAGTTTTCTGGGTTAATGGAGAGATACGTTTCGTATAAATTCCGTAGAATCATGTGCTCGTCATCGTTGACGGGTTCGGGCTCGGCGGAGGGGACATCACTAATTCCTAAGACATCAAAAATTAAGACTGATTGATGGGACGCGATCGCCCGTCCACTTTCGCTAATTAAAATAGGAACGGCTATTTTATGTTGTTCACACGCGTCTTTTACACCCGCGACCACATCGTTCGCGTAATTCTGCATATTATAGTTTTTCGACGCGGGAAAATTGGTTTTTGAACCGTCATAGTCAACCCCTAAACCGCCTCCCACGTCTAAGTATTTCATATTCGCGCCTAATTTGGCTAATTCTACATAAATATAACTAGCTTCGCGGATGGCTTCTTTAATGACACGAATGGAGGATATTTGAGAACCAATATGAAAATGAAGTAGTTCTAAACAGTCTAACATTTCCGCTTTTTCCAGTTGTTCCACTGCTTCGATAATTTCGGGAATGGTTAAACCAAATTTAGCGCGATCGCCGGAGGAAATACCCCAACGTCCACTTCCTTTGGTACTAAGTTTTGCCCGCACTCCTAACATCGGTTTCAGTCCTAATTTGCGACTAGCTTCTATGACAAGGGATACTTCTTCCACTTGTTCTACCACAATCACCGCGTTTTTCCCTAAACAACGGGCTAAAATGGCTGTTTCTACATATTCTCGGTCTTTATAACCATTACAAATTAACATCGAATCGGGAGTTTGTAACATGGCTAAAGCAATCATTAATTCTGGCTTAGAGCCTGCTTCTAAACCAAAATTAAAGGGTTTCCCAAATCGGACTAAATCTTCGATTAAATGACGATTTTGATTACATTTAACGGGAAAGACTCCCCGATAAACATTTTTGTAATTATAACGAGCGATCGCTTGGGAGAAACAAGCATTTAAGCGTTCTATTCTATCTTCTAAAATATCAGTAAAACGAATTAATAAAGGCAAGGCTAAATTTCGTAATTTCAAACCTTCTACCAATTCGTATAGGTCAAGAGAACCACCGCGATCGGCCTTGGGAGAAACCGTAATATGACCGGATTCGTTAATGGAAAAATAGGGTTCACCCCAACCTTGAATACGATATAATTTTTCACTATCTTCAATCGTCCAAGATGGTTCAGAGGGGGTTGTCATTAGTTCCAAAGATGGAGGGCGTAACGTGAGTAACTCTTGAGAATTAGAGGTTTGAGGGGATGGTGCATCAATAACATCAATATCAGAATCCGCGGTAATAGGAGAAAGACTCATCACTGACACCTCGTCATAATAGTATCAAACCCATAGTCTAACTTATATTGACCTTAAGGTTACGTTTTTCTCCTTGAGAACTACCTGGGACATTCTTTAATCAATTTTTAATCATAAGTTAACCTTGAGGAGGTTCACTGGAGCAATATTGCCCAAAACAAGGTAATCTTATTTTTTGTAGAACTTGAACCGATTTGAGGATAGAGACTTGGAACGTACTTTTTTAGCCATTAAACCCGATGGTGTCCAACGGGGACTTGTCGGCACAATTATCAGTCGCTTTGAAACCAAAGGCTTTAAGCTTATTGGTTTGAAGCTCTTGAATGTGAGTCGGGAATTGGCCGAAAAACATTATGATGTCCACAAGGAAAGACCCTTTTTCCCTGGTTTAGTGGATTTTATCACCTCTGGCCCTGTCGTCGCGATGGTTTGGGAGGGTGATGGTGTGGTTGCGTCGGCTCGTAAAATTATTGGCGCGACTAATCCCCTTAATGCTGAACCTGGTACTATTCGTGGTGACTTTGGTATTAGTGTAGGTCGTAATTTGATTCATGGCTCCGACGCGATCGAAACAGGGCAACGGGAAATTAGTCTCTGGTTTACGGAACAGGAATTGGCTAACTGGGAACCTAGTATTAAATCTTGGCTAGTTGAGTAATTATTGTTCATACCGGGCTAATGGCTAAGGGCTAATGACTGCTTTTTTCAGTCTTAGTTATTAGCCATTGGTTTTCAGGGGAGTGTCAATACTTAATCCTTGCCATATCTAAGGATACGGAGTTTCTGACACCACCCGGAGCAAAGGTTTCGGCAATTTTTCCCCGGTTAATTATAATGAAAATAGTGCCAATATTGGCGATATTCTTGATCGGGGGATGGGAGAAAAATCCTTAATTTATCTTCCTTCCGATGTCAGAGAAATGGGATTTTTTTTCTGGGTTATTCTGGGCATATCTGGGGTAGTATTATTGATATTTTTTAATAGGCTTAATCTCATAACAGTTGTCAAGAAAAGTTGTTTATTTTGAGAAACTTTTGAAAAAGTAGAGAGAGGTTTGGCTAAATAAATATTAGCGCAAATGAGTGAAGTAAAAATTACGGTGGTTGCGGTAAATGTTTTGATATTCATAGTTAATTTTCCTAATTGAGTAGTTAACTGGGGTCTTTTTGTCTTTGTCTTATTATTTAATTTACTATTGCTTATAAAAGGAGCAGGATAGATTTGTGCCACTTTGGGTGACTGGCTCTGTATTGGGGGATATATTTTGGGGTGAGATCAGATAAAAACAGGACAAGCTACCTATCATAGTAGATAATGCGACTTTTTCTGATACCCCTGGGAGTGGACAGTGAGAAAATTGTCACATTCTGTCACAAGGGGGGATATCAGATCAGGATTAAAACCCGATAAGCACTCGCGAGTATCGAGTTTTTTTTTCAGCCTTGACAAATTGCCATTAAAGTGCATTCCCAGACTAATTTAGGTTGGACATAACTTAATAAATAACCGCGCGCTTTTTCTAACTGTTGGAGAGGTAATTTATAATGTTCTCCAGTACCTTGTTTATGATTGCGCCAATAGGATTGTTGTAAATAATCCACTAACCATAATTGCGCCTCCGTATCTAAATTTTTATCAATTTCCTTAGCTAATTCTAACGCGTCTTTAAGTTTTTTGGGGCCTTGTTTTAATTTCTTTAATAACTCTTCGGAAATAGTTTTCAGTTGTTCCCAAGACGCGATCGCGTCTCCGGGGCTTCCCTGTGCCATCGCCAAAATTTCAGGATGACTAACAATGTCCTCATGTCCATTTAATTTTAATATCTGTTTCATCTTATCTTGATTTAAACGATAAAAAGGGATTCTTTGACAACGAGAAATTAAGGTAGGCAATAAAGAATCAAGGGAAGGTGCGATTAAAATAATAGTCGCTCTTCCGGGTTCTTCTAAAGTTTTTAATAAGCCATTTGCCGCCCCTTCTGCCATTGTTTCTGCTTGTTCAATAACGACAACAGCCCGGGCAATTTCTAAAGGCGGACGACTGAGAAATTCGCCAATTTCACGGATTTGTTCTAACCGAATTTGGGGTGGGGATTTGCGTTTTAATCCTGCTTCCGTGGCTTCCGATACAGAAAGACGTTTTCCTTGATGTAAATAGGTAGGTTCAACCCAGAATAAATCGGGATGATTTCGCAGTTTAATTCGATGGGAAATAGTAGCCGAATTACGGGGATCTTTGACTAGGGTAGAAAATAATAATTCAATAAAACATTTCGCGGCTAAAGCCTTACCCACACCAGGGGGGCCGACGAATAAATACGCGGGCGCGATCCGATTTTTATTAACGGCTTCGGTGAGTAATTCAATCGCGTGTTTTTGTCCAATTAAAGAGTCAAAATATTTCATTTTTTATATAGAAAGAAGGACGCGGGAATAAGTAATTAACCACAAAGGCACAAAGGAAGAATGAAGAATGAAGAAGCAATAAAATCAAATGAACTACCCTAGATAGTGGGATTAATTGATATCTTCTTTACATAACATGAATAGATGCTGGACAAACTTTTCTTTCCTTTGTGATCTTTGTGCCTTTGTGGTTATACCCAAAAATGCTATAGCAATCCTATTT
>JBEDKD010000203.1:0-28581 GCA_041172365.1 Cyanobacteriota bacterium
GTAATGCTGCTCCTGTGGAGGTGGGCTCGGAGTCTTCTGCGATTGTGGCTTTGGGTTGGGAAACACTAAGGCACTAAGGCACTAAGGAAGATAATGCTGCTCCTGTGGAGGTGGGCTCGGAGTCTTCTGCGATTGTGGCTTTGGGTTGGGAAACACTAAGGCACTAAGGCACTAAGTGAAGATAATGCTGATCCTGTCGGGGTGGGCTCGGAGTCTTCTCCGATTGTGGCTTTGGGTTGGGAAACACTAAGGCACTAAGGCACTAAGGAAGATAATGCTTATTTTCATATCCTCTCTCGGTTTGGTCATATAATCTTACTATTGTGGCTTTTTGTTTTGAACCACAAAGGCCGATTAGGACACAGAGGAAAGAAAAGAGAAAGAAAGTAGATGTAGATAGGGAAAATGTGTAGGCGATCGCGCTCAACACCGCGATCGAAGATTTCCCCATACATATTTGTGTAGAGTTTTTTGAAAATGGTATCGAATCCTGTTGCCAGAAGAGCACCTACATCTGAAAATAGTCTGAATAGGGAGATAAGGATGAAGAAGCAATGGCAATGAAGCGACGAGACTTTCTGCAACACGCGGCTTTGGCTTTGACGACTTTGGGAGTCGGTGAATCATGGATGCCCCTAGGCGGTAACGCGATCGCGGGATCGCCTGACACCGAAATACTGGGAAAACCAACGGCGCGTAAGTTAGCTTTATTAGTGGGAATTAATCAATATCCATCTCTGGGAAATGCCCCAACCAACCCGCTATCAGGATGTTTAACGGATGTGGAATTACAAAGAGAATTATTAATTTATAAATGGGGATTTCATCCCTCAGATATTCTCGTTTTAACGGATAGTCAAGCTACTCGCCAAAATATAGAAAATTCTTTTATTAGTCATTTACAACAACAAGCCAAACCAGGGGATATTGTTGTTTTTCATTTTAGTGGTTATGGCAGTCGTGTTAAGGGTGGCACTACCCCCGATTTAGTCCAAAATAGTTTAGTCCCTGTTGATGATTTATTCCCGACTTCTGATAGTCCTTTTGTTAATGATTTGTTAGAGGAAACTTTATATTTAATGTTGGATTCGCTTCCTACTGATAACGCGATCGTGATTCTCGACACCAGTTATCTATATCCGGGGGGAGATTATCAAGGAAATTTGCGTATCCGTTCCCGTATTCGTCCGATAATTGCTCAAGTTAACCCGGAAAACCTCACCCTTCATACTAAATTAAAATCCTCTAGCCAGGGAATTTTTACCAATAAGAAATCGCCTCTTATTCTGACAGCTTCCTCCCCATCGCAGCCCGCGTCAGAAATACAAAAAAATGGTTTTTCTGCCGGAATATTTACTTATTCTCTTACCCAAACTCTTTGGTCAATTGCACCTGGGACTAATTTAAAATCAAGTTTTAATCGCATGGCTGAATCCCTAGAAATATTAACAAAAATGGAACAAGAACCTCAATTTTTGGGTAAGGAGATAACAACATTGGGGGAAAGTTTTTCGGGAGAAGGAGTTATTACAGAACTAGAATTAAAGGGGAAAACAGCCCAACTTTTCTTAGGAGGATTACCTTTAAATATTAGCGATATGTATGGTATTAATTCTGTATTAAATTTAGCAAGTAATCCTAATTTAGGATGGCAAATTAAATCTAAACAGGGTTTAATTGCCCAAGGAAAATTAGTCGATTTATCCTTAGAAAAAAAACAGGTTGATTTTCTGAATTTATCAATTAAAATCGGAGATATTCTGCAAGAAGCTATCAGAGTTATCCCTAAAGATATCCCATTAATGATATCTTTAGATGCCCAATTTGATCGAATTGAAAAGGTTGATGCTACAAGCGCTTTAACAGGAATTACCCAAGTTTCTGTGGTGGTGGGAGAACAACCCGCGGATTATCGTTTTGGGCGTTTAATGACAACGATCGCGCAAAATCCTTCGGCTTCTTTAGGATCAGTATATCAAGGCCGTTATGGTTTATTTAATTTAGGGCAAAGTGCCATTACAAATACTTTAGGAGAGCAGGGAGAAGCCATCAAAGTCGCGGTGAAACGCGTTACTCCACAGTTGAAATCTTTGTTAGCCGCGAAATTGTTAAAATCAACCATTAATGAAACTTCATCACGGCTAAAAGTAAGGGCTACTTTATCCCTATTAAACCCCGACTCTCAAGTTTTAATAGAACGATTTACCATGAGAGCCAATAATATATCATCATTCCCAGCATTAACTAAGAAAAATGAGGATAAAAATTCTCCCCTTGTCAGTATCCCAATGGGTATTCCTTGTCAATATCGTTTTTTTAACGAAGACGATCGCCCGGTTTATTGTCTAATTTTTGCTTTAGACAGTCGCGGAGAATTAAGATTATTTAATCCCCGCATATTAGCTCAAAAAAGCACTGAGGAAAATGGGAATAATTTATCTGTGAATACGGAAATTAACCCCGGAGAAACTTTGACTTTTCCTTCAGTCAATTCTCTCAATAGAGGCGAAAATAGAGAATGGATACTAGGAGCGCGATCGGGTTTAGCCGAAAATCTCATTATTTTCAGTAATGCACCTTTTCTACAGACATTAGCCGAATTAGAAGAAGAGATAACACCCATGAAAGAATCTCCCCATATATCTCTATTAGGAAAACAGGTAAATGTGGCAAAAGCCCTATTACAAGATTTACATAATGCCAGTTTAAAACGAGTAGAAACCGCGGGAATAGTTACCGATGATTGGGCATTAGATGTTAAGGCTTGGGCGACTTTAAATTTTGTTTATCGAGTCGTTTAACTGATATTATTCTTTTCTTTCCTCTGTGCCCTCTGTGCCTTTGTGGTTCATAAAAAAGTGACTTTATCACTATCAAATGATATTACCGAGAAACAGTTTCAGAAACCCAGTTTCTTTGATTTGAACTAAAATTCAAACTTTTTTGATGACAAACCCCCCAAATTTTCCCAAACCGATTAAAATAAGAAAAGTAAAACAGAAGTCTTATGGGAATCCTTCATGTCGGTAGTCTCAGTATTCGCGTCGATCGCAGTCTTAGCTATTCTTATTGTTGTTCACGAATTGGGGCACTTTCTCGCGGCACGTTGGCAAAATATCCACGTTAACCGTTTTTCCATCGGATTTGGCCCCATTCTTTGGAAATATCAAGGACCAGAAACAGAATACGCGATCCGAGGTTTTCCCCTGGGAGGTTTTGTCGGTTTTCCTGATGATGATCCTGATAGTAATATTCCTCCAAATGATCCCAATTTACTCCGTAATCGTCCGATTTTTGATCGGGCGATCGTCATTAGTGCAGGGGTGATCGCGAATTTAATTTTTGCCTATCTTCTGCTGGTATTTCAAATCGGTTTACTGGGAGTGCAAGAATTAGCACCCGGAGTATCTATTTCCCAAGTTAGTCCTCAAATTACTGTCGCGACTAAGGCGGGAATTAAACCAGGCGATCTGGTTTTAGCTGTCAATGGTGAAACTTTGGGTACTGAAACCGCCGCGGTGAAATCATTACAGGAATATATCCAAAAGCGCCCTAATCAATCGGTTCAATTATTAATTAAACGTGATAATGGTGCAACGTTAACCATTAGTGTTACTCCCGAAAAATCTAGTGATGGTAAGGGACGAATAGGGGTTCAATTAGCCCCGAATAGTGGAAAACCGGGTGTTTTAATGAATCCTGTCCCTGAAGTGATGCTCGCGTCTGATGCGGGGCTAAAACCGGGTGATGTTGTCTTAGCTGTTAATGGTGAAAAATTAGGAAAAATCCCAGGGGGCATGACGGCTTTTATGGATTTTTTCTCAAGTCATCCGAATGAAAAAGTTTCTCTGTTAATTCAACAAGGAAGTGAAGAAAAGACGATTGAAGTCACGCCAACAACTGCTGAAAGTCAAGGGTTTATTGCTCTGAGATTAGCGCCTAATGTCATCAGAAACAAAGCGCAAAATATCGGAGATGCCTTTAATAAGGGTGCGACGGAATTTCAAAATATTTTCGTGAATACCTGGAAAGGATTTGGCAAATTAATCACCAATTTTCAACAAACCGCGGATCAATTATCTGGTCCTGTTGCTATTGTCGCCATTGGTGCGGATATTGCCAAATCTGATGGGGCGGCTCTTTTTCAATTTGCGGCAATTATTAGCATTAACCTGGCAATTATTAACATTTTACCTCTTCCGGCCCTTGATGGAGGTCAATTGGTATTTCTCTTAATTGAAGGATTATTAGGAAAACCATTACCCAATCGTATTCAGGAAGGTGTTATGCAGACGGGGTTAATCTTATTACTGGGGTTGGGTATTATCTTGATTGTTCGAGATACTGCCCATTTAGAATGGGTGCAAAAGTTGTTTCAACAATAATTAGAAAATAGGATATGGGGCATTATATCATATCAGTACATTTTTTGTCAATAGCTAAAGAAAATAATGCCTTATATCCTATACCTTTAGGCCCCCATTAGTCTCTAAGGAGTTAAGTTTATCATGATATTTTAACAATTATAAAGTAATATTTCATTTGCTTGTGTTGCTCATCGGTGTAGGGAATAATGAAAGATAAGGGGAAACAGGAACTAAAGCTTGTGTCACCCCGCCATAACGCCACGGACTTACTGAAACCATAGACAATTTGGGACAATCCATGAAGTCTAAGTAAATCCAGGCTCTGGATCAGACCACCGTTATCGGGAAGCGTTAAAGTTCCTACCTTGGGATGCTTGCCAGTTCCAAGCCCTAGAACTAAACAGTTAAACAAGCAAGGGTTTATTTAAAGCTAGTGCTGTTTGGATAGTACCGACTGATAACTTAGCCGAGGCACACATTACTGAAAAGGTCAGACACAACCATGTCTAACTATGTTTTTGTTCTTGATACCCTCAAAAAACCTTTAACTCCCTGTAAGCCATCAATAGCACGAAAGTTGTTAAATGCTGGCAAGGCGGCTGTGTTTCGATGGTATCCATTTACCATCATTTTAAAAAAGGAGGTTGATGCCAATCCCGAACCACTCGAACTGAAACTAGATCCCGGTTCTAAAGTGACAGGAATTGCACTAAAAAAAGGCAACAAAATTATTTTTGGTGCCGAGTTGATTCATCAAGGACACGCGATTAAATCTCGTCTTGATTCCCGTCGTGCTATTCGACGTTCTCGACGAAATAGAAAAACTCGGTATCGTCCAGCTAGATTTCTTAATCGCACTCGTTCAAAGGGCTCCTTAGCTCCCTCCCTACAACATCGAGTAGAAACGACTATGACTTGGGTGAATCGCCTTCGGAAATTAGCACCGCTCGGTTCTATTTCTCAAGAATTAGTCAGATTTGATCTAAAACAGATGGAAAACCCAGAAATCTCAGGGATTGAATATCAACAAGGGGAATTACAAGGTTACGAGATTCGAGAATATCTACTTAATAAATGGGAGAGAAAATGTGCTTATTGTCGGGCAGAAAATGTGCCGTTACAAGTGGAACATATTGAACCCAAAGCTAAAGGTGGAACTAATCGCATCTCCAATCTTTGTCTTTCTTGTGAGAAGTGTAACCAGAAAAAGGGGACTCAAGATATTAAGCAATTCTTAGCTGAAAAGCCAGAGATTCTTCACGGGATTTTATCTCAAGCTAAAAGACCTCTTAAGGATGCGGCGGCGGTTAATTCAACTCGATGGGCTTTGTTTAATCGACTCCAAGAAACAGGTTTACCTGTCTCAACGGGTTCTGGTGGATTAACTAAATTTAATCGAGTGCGATTAAATTTACCCAAATCACATTGGTTAGATGCCGCGTGCGTGGGAAAAGTTGATTCTTTAGAGATTCTGACAACTCAACCGTTACGCATCACCGCGAAAGGATGGGGTTGTCGCCAAATGGTTCAAAATGACAAATACGGTTTTCCTCGAAAGAATTATCGGGCAAAACAAAAAGTGAAAGAATGGAAAACGGGTGATATCGTTTCTGTCATCAGAGGAAAATGGGCACCAATAACAGGAAAACGTATCAAAACGGTTCGATTTCAGGGTAATTTTGATGTCCGATTAGATAGCTCAACAGTAATCAGTGTATCTCGAAATCACATCAAGGCTATTCATCGCCAAGATGGATACGATTATACCTTTGTCTGATTTTGTCCTTATTTGTCTAGCAAAAATGATGGAGGATAAACCGATGTATAATAGTCGAACCCCTGGACTCTCGAATACACAACAGAAGTATCTGAGAGAGCTAAACTTAGTTTCTCAACGTAATTGTCAGTTACGTGCCCGCGTTTCCCCTGAAGAAGCTTTGGTGAATGCTGAGTTAGAAGATTTATCTAATTTGTTAGCTTCTTTGGAGAGTTTTTCAGGAAAATAGACTAGGTTAGTAAATATCATTTACTCCTATTGGTACGCGGAACTCTTATGGCCAAGAGTTTAGATTTATACTGCCCATCTACAAGTAGAAACCCAATTTTATATCAAAATTGGGTTTCATCTTATTTTAAGTTTCGTCTTTATTTGTTTGAGGAGATGAAAACAGCACCAATGGTTTTAATATAATTTAGTTTATCATATTTTTCAGAGGTGAGACTGATGGAGCTTTTACCAGAAAATTTACAACGAGCCCAGGGCCAAGTCGCGATCGTTACGGGGGCTTCGCGGGGGATCGGACGAGCGATCGCGCTTGCTTTAGCGACGGAAGGTGCAAAAGTAGTGATTAATTATGCCACTTCCAGTACAGCCGCCGATGAATTAGTGCAAGAAATAGTAACTGGAGGAGGAGACGCGATCGCGCTAGGAGCGGATGTATCGAAAGCCGATCAAGTGGACACACTATTTAAGAGTGTCATGGCGAAATGGGGACGCATTGATATACTCGTTAATAACGCGGGAATTACCCGTGATACCCTCTTATTACGGATGAAATTAGAAGACTGGCAAGCCGTCATAGATTTGAATTTAACGGGTGTATTTTTATGTACAAAAGCCGTCAGTAAAATCATGTTAAAACAAAGTCGCGGTCGAATTATTAATATTGCCTCCGTTGCCGGACAAATGGGCAACCCCGGACAAGGAAATTATAGTGCCGCGAAAGCAGGAGTGATCGGATTTACCAAAACAATTGCCAAAGAATTAGCCAGTCGTGCCATTACAGTTAATGCGGTTGCGCCCGGTTTTATTACTACAGATATGACAAAAGATTTGAAGTCCGATGAAATACTGAAATATATCCCCCTCGGACGCTATGGAGAACCCGAAGAAATCGCGGGTATGGTAAGATTTTTAGCAACAGATCCGGCTGCTTCTTATATTACAGGTCAAGTCTTTAATGTTGATGGTGGTATGGTGATGGCATAATGTCATTATTTTCAGAAAAAATGGGAGTTTAAGAAAATAACCACTAAGGCACAAAGGCAAGAGAAAATAAACCGATTAAACCTCCGAATTGCGCTTATTTTATTCTCTTAAATCACCTCAAAGTGATAGAAGATTCACCTCTTTGTGTCCTCTGTGCCTTTGTGGTTCATTTTATTTCTTTAGGGAAAGAATAACCAAGAGACGTGCATCATTAATAAATAACAATAAGTCGTTATTTATCGCATCCCATTAACAGCTACGATCAAAAAAATACCGCGTGGCTGCACATCCGGGTAAATCGGGTGGATAGGCTCAATAGACATCTCCAAAAACTACTGTAGGGTAGCATTAGCCTGCTTTTTACCTTATTTTTAGGAGATGTCTATTATGATTTAAGTATCACATAAATTTGATGTATTTATTCAGTCCAAGCACTAAGAAACTCTATTTGATTTTGCATTTCTTCCGCTGACTTGACAGAAATTATATTCAAAAGGCGACGCATTTGTTCTCCCAGAGAATAATTTTGCTGTCCTAAAATAATTCCTGCATGAGAGTCACCTTTTTCTAGCCAATTGGTATGGATTCTATAAAAATCCCTAGTGTTGAAACTATAAATTACCCTTTGATTCGCACAAGCCCAAATCAGTTGATCCTCATCACTCCGAGATAACATCCCTGTTTCGGCAACTGTAATGGTATCTACACCACGACTTTGTAAAGCTTGTAATAGTTTTTTGCTGCGGGAATCTTCATCTAAGTAAAGACGAATTTGGCTCATACTGTCCCCTGATTTTTTCGCTGATTTAATGCTGCCAAACGCTCATATTCCGCTTTTTCGGCCGCTAAATCTGCTTCGATTTCCGCTCGATTTGCGTGATAATAAGTCAGCGCAGCATAAACTTGCGCTAAGGTGAGATGATCCAAATCCGCGGCTATTTCTTCAGCATTATTGCCTTGTTTGTATAAGGCGGCAATTCGCTGCACTGATGTAGCTGTATCTGCAATGATAGGGATGCCACCGCGAAGGTGTGGATTGCGGATAATTAAAGTGCCAATATCAGTTAAAGTTGGCATGGATTAATCAGGGGTTAAATGTTAGAATTTAATTTTAGCACATAACCAAAGAAACCGGGTTTTTACCTATAAATTTGGGTGAAAGAGCCCCTACAGAAGCACTCCATTCCTAGCTAAAAATGAGATCAATTTTTCCACATTATCCTTGTAGGGGCGCGATCGCCAATATCTTCGCCACCAAACAGATAGGCCAGAAAACCCGCCCCATCCCATTATATAGAAATTAATTTAACCGCAGATGAACGCAGATGAACACAGATGTTTGGCCTTATGTGGGTAGGAATGGGACTCGTTTATATCATTATGTCGGTGGGGTTGGGGCGGGTTTATTGAGGTTATTTGTGAGATTGATAAATTTGGGTGAAAGAGCCCCTACGTTTAACCGTTTTGAGATTAGCACGTATGATCAAAGAAACCGGGTTTTTACCTAATCTAATGGTGATAACGAAGTATTTAGTAAAAAACCCGGTTTCTGAACCCACATTATCCTTGTAGGGGCGCGATCGCCAATATCTTCGCCACCAAACAGATAGGCCAGAAAACCCGCCCCATCCCCACCGACATAATGATATAAACGCGCGCCATTCCTACCGAAAAATTCCCAATTCATTCCATTTAATCCTTGGGTTGGGGCGGGTTTATTGAGGTTATTTGTGAGATTGATAAATTTGGGTGAACCCGCCCCTACAGAAGCGCTCCATTCCTACCTAGAAATGAGATCAATTTTTCCACATTATCCTTGTAGGGGCCGTATCGCCAATATCTTCGCCACCAAACAGATAAGCCAGAAAACCCGCCCCATCCCATTATATAGAAATTAATTTAACCGCAGATGAACGCAGATGAACACAGATGTTTGGCCTTATGTGGGTAGGAATGAGACTCGTTTATATTATTCTGTCGGTGGGGTTGGGGCGGGTTTATTGAGGTTATTTGTGAGATTGATAAATTTGGGTGAAAGAGCCCCTACGTTTAACCGTTTTGAGATTAGCACGTATGATCATTATCATCTATTCCTCCGTTGATTCAGTAGTTTTTCCCTGACGTAAAAGCCATTTAGCCCCTTGGGATTTAGGAACAATTGCAATAATTTCTACAAAGTTATCCAGAATGTCATAGAAAATGCGAATTTCATCAACCCCTAGGCAATGCCGCGACAGATATGAGACGTTTTAGGTGTTCTAAAGATTTGGTGGTAAACTCTATTTGATATGGCCTATCTAAGCTATATGTTTTAACAGGATTGGGGCGTTACGCTTCGCGAACGCACCCGACATTTCTGCAAGTTCTGAAAATCAACAACTGTTGGATAAAATTGCTAATTTGGAGGAAGATAACCGAAAATTAGAGGCAACACTTGATCAAATCCTTCCGTACCTACAACAGCCGAAATAAGGGTTCATTGGGGAAGGAAAAAAAGTTTCCCTTCCTCTGCCATCAAGGGTTCTCACTGATTAACAACTGGGAGTCTCATCACGAATTTGTTGCAAAATTTGATATAAATTTTTAGCATGAATCCATCCCACATAACCCGCAAAACGACAAATTCCTAAAGGATCAGTTACAAAGACATGATCAACCCCTGCTAAGTTTTTCCAAACATTAATTTGGATGTTATTTTCTAAGAAAATATAGGGAGTAGAAGAGGGAAAATCTTGAGTGTTAGCACGGGTCATCCCTGGAATAGTTTGTAAGCGATTAATAATCTTTAAGAGTTCTTTTTCACTGGTATCAGGGCGTGGTTGAGGTGATGATTGAGGTGATGATTGAGGTGATGATTGAGGTGATGGTTGAGGTGATTGACTACCAAGATCCTGCAAAACTTCAGTAGCAGATTGATAACGTTTGTTAATAGCAGGTTGTATCATTTTGTCTAAAATCTCACCCAGTTCTGAACTGACAGATTGTTGTAAGTATTCTCGCCACACCCATTCAAACTCGCTTGGATCGAATAAATCAAACGGTTCAACCTCAGTTAACAGATACAGACAAGTGACACCCAGACTATAAATATCACTAGGATAAATGGCTTTGCCGTTGACTTGTTCCGGTGCGGCATATCCAGCACTTCCGATCATTGTTCCCGTTACCGCTAAAGCTGTTTGAGTCGCATATTTCGCCGCACCAAAGTCAACTAAAACCAGTTGCCCATTTTGCCTTTGAATAATATTCTCTGGCTTGATATCTCGGTGAATGACTTGGTTTGAGTGAATAAACTCTAATACAGGGAGTAAATTTTTAAGTAAATTGCGAATCTGCGCCTCGCTAAAATATCCCTGAGATTCGAGGACTTTGGCTAAATTTTCACCGTCGATGAATTGTTGGACTAAATATTGCTGTCCATCTTGACTAAAATAGGCTAATAAGTCAGGAATTTGAGGATGTTTTCCTAACTGTTCTAAGCGTACTGCTTCACGCTCAAATAACTCAGTGGCTTTCTGGATACTAGAAGTCCCTTGAGCTTGGGGATAGAATTGTTTAATAACACAGGGAGGTTTTGAGGGTTTATACTCGTCAACCGCCTCAAAAGTGCGCCCAAAGCCCCCTTGGCCAAGAATTTTTCCGGCTCGGTAGCGATCGCCCAATAGCAGTTTATTCCCACACTTCTGACAGAAATTAGTACCGGATGGGTTTGGCAATAGACAATCAGGGTTTAGACACTGGCTCATAAACTGTTGATCAATGTTTTCTTTGGGGAATTATAGCAAATATATAAGAATCATTAGCCTTAAAACTAAGCTGTTACACGGGATATGACTGACATCAAGAAACCGGGTTTCTGTTAAGATGCGGGTTTCGGGTGTCCACAGCATGGTTGGTTTCTTTTTTTCTGTCTCGTTTATTGATTTTAACCCGGAGCATCTCAAAGAAGCAAAAAAAACTGTAGTGGGTTGGCGTAGCCTGTGGGGAGCATCGGACGTCTCGCTTTGTATTAGAACCCTAGGGAGCGAGACGCTCCCACTACCAATTTACCAACATGAGCCCGATCGCGCTTTTGATTCCATAAACCCGATCGCGCTCTCATTAAACTTTCCCCATCTATCCCAAAGTCAAGACACCCGCGTTAAAATTGACAGTTAACGGAAAGAGTTTCAACCATTGCAAACCCAAAATCGGCTCAGGAATACCCGCACCTACCAACACAGGAATCATATACTCCTCTCCATCCAATACAACCGTTCCCTGATAGATATAGCAACCGCCAGGGTAGTTAAGTCGTGGGGTGGGGGCGGGTTTTTATAATTTGTCTTTGGGGTTCAAAGATGAGGGTGAACCCGCCCCTACAAAATCTGTCCTAATAGCCTTGGCAGTTGCTATATCAAAAAAGTCAAGCCCCCGTGCTGTCTGCATCGTTTCATTTCGTTGAATTACACACCAACCTAAACTTTCAGCATCTTGAGTATCAAGGGCTAACCACCCAGTTGTAAACCCCGTATCTAATAACACTTCAATGGGAAATCTTTCGCGATCAGCCGCAATTAAATCTATTTCAAAAAAGAGTTCCCCAATCTCGCCAAACTTGCCATTTATCATATCAAACCACAGGCTCCTGTTTCATTGAGCCGGAAAGTAACCAGCCAGCCACTAGGGTATTTTTGACGAGCTTTAAGTGCCGCAACTTCTTCATCGGGATCGATAAAATAATCCCCACTATTGGGCTCAATAATAATAAACCAGTTATAGTGGTCATCTATCAATTGGGGGCGCACTTGTTCAAAAATTCCTTGGCTACGCTGACAACGCTCATCTCGTTCGGCTTTGCGTCTTGCTAACTCCTCTGGTGCTATGGTAAATTCAGGAAATAACCTACCTCGACCGCGATCGCGTCTTGATGTTGTTTGAGTCATAACAGCTTTCCTCTTCAACTATATCCAAATCTATCCTAAATCTTCACAAAAAACGCGATCGTCTGTCCAGTCAGAGCTTATTATTTAGCTCTTTCATCCATCTCGCGGCGACCAAAGAAACCGGGTTTTTTACCTCCTCGCGGACGGCAACGAAATATTTTCCTCAAAAACCCGGTTTCTGACTTATCTGGGTTCATCTGCGTCGATCGCGCTTTCAAAAAAGAGAAAAAACCTCATTCTTTACAAATCTTTACCAAAAAAACGCGCCTTTTTTTTCCAACCCCTTGACAAATCCTTGATATTGACGGATGATATATAACATAATGGGATGGTGGCAATTTTTTTATTTTTGCCACCATCCCATTATACTAAAAATCCTTATCTAATTATCCTTAATCATACCACACCTCGATTTTTTAGCGCGCCGCGTGAATGTAAATTTTTGTAACAAACCAGACCGCGAAGGGAAAACACTATAAAACAGAAGACTCTCGCAGAAACATCACTAACTCTCGATTCACAGTTTGAGGGACTTCCTGTTGAATCCAATGGCCACAATGGGGAATGAATTTTAATTCAAAAGGTGCAGAAACTAATTTATCTAAACCTTCCGTTAAATGTTGACTTAAAAAATCATCTTCCTGGCCCCATAATACCAAAGTAGGAGAAGTAATCAATGGAGTTTTCGCACCCCAATTCAATAACCAATTCGGATTTAATAATTGTCGATAATAATTAATCGCGGCACCTAAGACACCGGGTTTATCTAAAGCCTCTTGATAAATACGAGTTTCTTCGGCACTAAAAGCACCTTTGCGAACCGCGTGCCCCTGCATTACATTTTTGACAAAATCCTTGAGATTATTTTGGATTAACCATTCAGGAATACCTGGTACTTGAAACGCGAAGACAAACCAACTTCGTCGCAGTTGATCTAAATTACTTACTAATTCTTGAACAAATTTCTGTGGTGGCGCGGCATTTAAAATCGCTAAACGGTTTAAAGATTGGGGGAATTTTTGTGCTAAGTGCCACGCGATCGTGCCCCCCCAGTCATGTCCGACAATATGAGCCGTTTTATAGCCAAAACGTTCAATCAAACCACGAATATCAGCGCTGAGGGTATCCAAATCATAACCACTTTCGGGTTTATCAGAATCATTATAGCCCCTCAGATCAGGGACAACCACCTTAAAATGACGCGCTAAAACCGGAATTTGATAGCGCCAAGAATACCAAAACTCAGGAAATCCATGCAGCAAAACAACCAGATCACCTTCCCCTTGACTGACACAGTGCAAACGGATGTTATTGGTTTCGATAAAATCATGTTTCCATTGAGACTCTAAATGCGTCATAGCTTCGCGCGATCCTCCTCTGTGGGAAGTGCCACTGCTTCTGCAACAGCAGCAGGATGGAACTTCCGCTTTTTCGTCATCTGTTTCCAGATTAACATTTTACAGTTCCACTCCTGCCATTTCCGCGTGGGAGGTTTTTGCTGAACGCGTTTAAAGTCCATAGGGCTTTATTTTCCCGTGATTACGCGGCACTAACCGCGGCTTCCGCGGGTTGGACTTGGTACTTCACCAAATTGGCTAATTCTTGTAATTGGCTAATGGCTTCCGCACCTTCTAACTTCATTAATTCGCGATCGTCACGCATCTCGGTCCAAGTAATCCCGTAGTCGGATACCAGAAACCGGATCAGATGATTTTCCGCCAAGCTCACCATAAACGAGGCACTGTTTCTTTGGCCCCCGCAAGTATAGCAAGATGCCAAATAACCTCGATTCTCTAGCACGATCGCGAGAGCTTGTAGATTCATCACCAAGTCTTGTACGAATTGACGATGCTCTTCTGCTAATCTGAGAAACACTTTTTTCCTCCTATCACCACAAAGTACATTTTATCCCAAATTTTACAATTTCTTAAGAATTGGGAAATATGGGCGTAGGCTTACTATAACCCCAGTATGTGAGAAGATCATCGGATGAACGACTTCCCAAACCGATTGCCCTACCTTAACTAATCCCTTCAGCGATTGACGTATCAACGACAACACTCTAGGGGATCACGCTCCGATAAGGTGTTTACCCATAAAACCCCTTTACTGTCAAGGGGAAAATTAAATTAATTTTAGCTTTGATACAAATATTTAATGAAAAAAATAAGTATTCCTTAACTATTGAAATGAAAAATAAAAACAAATAATAAAACAGAAGAGGGGTAATAGCATTTTAATGATAAAATGCCGGAACTGGGCGGGTTAACTTGTGATACCCGCCAGCGCGCGAGGAGGCGCGCACCTCCAAAAGCAGCCATCCCAAGCCAATTAATTAACTTCCCACCAGCCCAGACTAGGGCCAATAAATCGAATGGTAATCCAAGAAGCAACGAGAAGGGCAATGCCGATCCAGCTTCCTTGTGTTGTCCATTTCATAAACTGTTCGCTTTGGCTTTTGGTAAGGGGAAGCCAAGGGAGGATCGGCTCTTCTTTACCGTATTTTTCGCCCAGTGTTTCTTTTCGTCGTTTGGAATCGCCCATAGCTTTTTTGTCACAAGGTTATTGAACTTTACCCTATCATACAGGAGACTATTTGTGAAGGACAAAAAGTATAATGCTGGACAAATCTGAGCGAGTTAAAGCCAATACCGTGATTTTAGGTGGAGGGTTAGGATTAATCCTCTTAGGTGGATGTTTTATGATAGGTGTTATGTTGACTGTGCTTTTTGTTAATGGTGACTGTCTCCAGATAGAGAGAAAAGTGGAAATTTTCAGGAGTGTGCTTTATTTTCTGGGTTTCCTTTGCTTTGGCGGTGCATTTATCTTAATTGTTACGGCAATACGCGCTCTGATCACCATTTAAAAAACAATCAAGACGCGATCGAGGAATGGAAATTAAATAACTTGACTAGGGGCTTAGTAGTTTTGCCCATAGTATCCCGAAAGCAGGCAAGATGCCTGTACTACTTTATTAATTTTTCCTTCCCCAGAAATTAAATAACTTGACAATGGGCTTAGTAGTTTTGCCCATAGTATCCCGAAAGCAGGCAAGATGCCTGCACTACTTTCTTTATTAATCACCAGAGCAATAATTATAGACTTATTGCCCCACTAAAAACCAATATTCTTATTAATAAATACTCCCCCTTTATCTAGTTTTCTCGCCTCCCATATTTCCTCATTTTGACCTGAAATATAATGTTCATAGCCGTGATTTTTCTAACCAATAAGTCGTCATTTCTCCCCTCCCTTTAACAGAAACTTGCCCACGTTTCTCAAACTCAAACTTCTCTTTTAATCGTTCATAAGTTGCCTCAGTCACTTGAATCTTACCCGGTAAACCCGATGATTCCATACGAGAGGCAACATTTACCGCGTCACCCCACAAATCATAAATAAATTTCTTCACCCCAATGACACCCGCGACTACAGAGCCACTATTAATACCAATTCGGATTTGTAAATCTTCGTCATACTTGGCCTGAAACTGCGCGATCGCGCCTTGCATATCCAGAGCCATAAGTGCAATAACTTCCGCGTGATCAGGTTTAGCAAGAGGCAATCCCCCCACCACCATATAAGCATCCCCAATGGTTTTAATTTTTTCTAAACCATGCTTTTCCGTTAACGCGTCGAAAGTGGAAAAAATCTCATTCAATAAATTGACTAACTCCGTCGGTTTGATCCGAGTAGATAAAGGAGTAAAACCGACAATATCCGCAAATAAAATTGTCACTTCATCGAAGTTTTCAGCAATAGCACTTGTATCTTGTTTCAACCGTTTCACAATAGAACTAGGCAAAACATTTAATAATAATTGCTCGGATTTCTCCTGACTTTCTTGTAAAGCTAAATCAGTAATTTGACGCTCTAATTCTGCTCCGGCTCTTGCCGCGAAAATCTTTAAAACTAACTCCCTTGTTTCATCATCTTGCATCGGATTTACATCCAACACCGCGATATGACCGATCACATTACCTGTAGAATCAATTAAGGGTATTCCGGCATAGCTTCGGGCCTTAGAATCAACTAAAATTGTCTCTTCAGAAAAACGAGAAATGATATTATCATGATAGCAAGAATATTTTTTATTACTAATGACTTCTTCACAGGGAGTTCCCTTCAAGTCATACTCAATATTTTGAACGAAATTATTATTGCTCCAAAATGATAAAGTTCTAACTCTATTTTTTTCAACATAGCCATATTCGGTGACTAAAGTATAACTAGCTCCCAATATTTCCGCGAGGTTTCGGACACAGGAGCGAAAAAACTCACGGCCAGTTTTTGACGCGGTTCCCTCAACAATTAATTGCAGGGCTTCTTCCCGGCGTTTGCGCTCGCTAATATCCCTCACTACGCAGAGGACTGAGTTAGGAGAGAGGGGGGAAATATTCGCACATAAATCCGTTTTTCCTCGCGCTGTCATCAGACTATCTTCTATTTCAACATTCTGCTTAGTTTCTAAAACTTTTTGGATAGCCGAAAATATGATATCCGCGGTTTTTTGGGGTAAGATATCGTGCAGTTTTTTCCCTATTTTTTCTCCGTCGGATGGGAAGAATAACTGAGTATTTGTGTCAGCTATTTTTAAATAGTATCCCTCAGAATCAAAGACGATAACTGATTCCGTCATTCCTTTAAATAGAGCGCGTAGTTCCGCCTCTGAACTTGCCAACGCGGCTTGAGTTTTTTGCAAAGCTGTTACGGTTTGCTGTAACTGTTCATTACGAAGTTGGAGATTTTTCTGAAGGCTTTGGATTTTCAACTGAGTTTGAATTCTCACTAAGATTTCTTCTAGTTGAAAGGGTTTGGTTATGTAATCTACTCCTCCCACTTCAAAGGCTTGAAGTTTATCATCAATGCCATCACCAGCACTTAAAAAAATGATAGGAATAGAACTGGTTTGGGGATTTTTTTTCAATTCTTGACAAACTTCATAGCCTCCCATTCCTGGCATATTAATGTCCAGAAGAATCAGAGCCGGAGTCACGGTTTTGGCAGCAATTAACGCACCTTGTCCATTGATTGCTTTGCGTACATTGTATCCTTTTTCATAGAGAAAATCCGATAAAAAGCGAATATTTTCAATTTTGTCATCAACCACAAGAATATCCGCGATAAATTCATCATTTTTTACATTTATTTCCATTGAAGTCTATCCCAGAAAAGAATAATGAAGGCAAAGAGGGAGATATTGCCCCTACAGTTGGTGTATGTGCATAAATTTTGTCCTAGTTTTTTCAAATATTTTGGGACTCCATCGGTTCAGTAATCATCTCGATTAATTGATGAAATTGATAGGTTTCCACCAGTTTAGTTAAAGTATCAATTAACGAGGGGTATTGAGGGGGAATTTGACTAATGAGTTTGAGACTAACCCTATCATCGCCTTGGGCGGCTGCATTGTGAAGTTGGGCGATCCATTCTGATGTCATAATTGTCCAAGCATTAGTATCCAAGGCACTATCGGGTTGAGAGTCAATGAGATTTTTCGCCTTCACGGATTCGGAGATCGTTGCAGTTTCTTCATTATCATATTTTACCCCCAGATACTTAGCTAAAATCGCGAGAATTTCCTGTCGACGAAAGGGCTTGCCTACAAAGGCGTCGCAGCCGGCGTTGAAACATTCTTGCCGTTGTTCAGCAAAAGCACTCGCGGTGATCGCGATGATGATGGGAAGGTTGGGTAAAGGGGAGTTTTGTGAGGTTAATTCGGAGTTTTCTTGGGCATAATGTTTGATTTTTCGGGTTGCCTCATAGCCATCAACTACAGGCATTTGCATATCCATAAAGATGAGATGAGGATGCCACTTTTGCCAGAGAGTAATTGCCTCCTGTCCATTTTGGGCTTCCTGAACCTCAAAACCCAAATCGCGTAAGATTTTGACCAATAATAGACGGTTAACAGAGGTATCTTCCGCGACTACAATGCGATAGTTAGGCTGTCCGGGTAAGAGACGTGATGCCTGTTCAAAATTAGAGGATACAGCCCGGGAGGTAAGTTCAGAAAAACCCGCGTGAATTTGGAATGAAAAACAACTACCCTTACCCGGTTCACTTTTAACAGTAATTTCTCCTCCCATCATTTGCACAAACTTCTGACTAATTCGTAATCCTAAACCTGTACCTTCTTTCGATTCCCGCCCGACGCGTGTCTGTTTAAAAGCCTTAAACAAATCCCCAATTTCTTCGGAGGCAATTCCATATCCTGTATCTTCTACTTCAAAGTAAAGATTCCATTGTTTGTTATCTGTATCAAATCCTGACTCCTCACTTTTAATTCGCAAGATGACACTACCCTTGGGAGTAAATTTAATCGCGTTACCGAGGAGGTTAATTAATACCTGACGCAGTTTGTTTTCATCGGCTTTAATGTCTCGCGGTACATTGGCTCCCATCTCTAAACTTAGATGCAAGCCTTTCGACTGGGCTTTTTGTTGTAACATCCCTTTGAGACTATGAAGGAGATTGTGTAGATTAAACACCGCGTTATCAAGGGTAACTTGTCCTGCTTCGATTTTAGACATCTCCAAGACATCATTAATTAGTCCTAGTAAATGCTCCCCACTTTGATTAATAATGTTGATATATCGTTGATGAGCAGAAGTTAGGGATTGATCTCGCTGCATTAATTGGGTATAACCAAGGATGGCATTGAGTGGAGTACGCAATTCATGGCTCATGTTTGCCAGAAATTCACTTTTGGCGCGGTTCGCGGTATCCGCGGCTTCTTTTGCCAGTTTTAATTCCTTAGCCTGGTGTTGAGTTTGGGCAAATAGTTCTGCTTGTTGCAGCGCGATCCCAAGCTGATTACCAACTTTTGTTACCATTCGCACTTCTGCTTCTTGCCACTGGCGGGGATTACTATTTTGGTAAACTGCTAATAAACCCCAGAGTTGATTGCCACAAAAGATGGGGGCATTGATGTAAGCCCGTGCCTGTAATTGTTCTAGGAGTTCAATATAGCAGGGAGTGAATCCGGCTTGGTAAATGTCACTCACACAGCAATAGCTGTCTTTTTGCCGATAAATTCCCCCTTTGGTGGTTTGCAGATGTGTGTCAGTAATCAACGTATCTGAAGAGTTGAGTTTGAGAATGCGACAATCTGGTTCATTTACTGTCACTTTTGTTAGTTGAGGTGTCGATGCCCATTGGGGAAATATGGCATTCCAACCATCAACCACAGACTCAGAAACGATAGAGCCACTCCAATCTGTATTGAAACGATAGATCAGGACGCGATCGCAGTGAATAGCCTGCCGTAGTTCAACTGTTGTGGCATTAAAAATGGATTCCAAGTTAAGGCTTTGACGCATTTGCAGGATCACATGATTCATGGCCTTTTCGCGTTCCGCCATCACCCGAATCGCGGCTTCCGCAGCCTTCCGTTCCGAAATTTCGGTTTCAAGGGCCTGATTCGCGGTCGTAAGTTCGGCCGTGCGTGCCTCAACCCGGCCTTCCAGTTTCTCATAGGCGGCGCGTTTCTCTTCCTCTGCCCATTTACGTTGTAATTCAGCGGAAGCTCGTGCGGCAAATACCTGTAGAAGGGTTTCGGTGCGATCGTCTGTCCGAAAGGGTTTGACATCGACAATACAAAGATTCCCAATCACATTCTGATTGATATCAACTATGGGAACACCTAGGTAGCTCTCCGCACCCAACTTTTCCAGCAATGGGTTATTCGGAAAAAGTTTCTGTAAGCCGCTGGGATAGGCACAGAACATATTCTTCTGAACGACGTTTTGACAAGGAGTGTTGCTCAATTCATATTCAAAGTTGTCTGCTAGATGATCTATATCCCAAACATTAATACTACGAATTTTTTGTAAGGAGTTGTCAACCGTCTCAAATACCATCGCGTAGGCGACATCTAATGCTGTTGCCAGATTTTTTACTAGAGCCGGAAAAAAATCGTCTCCAGTGACAGAAGCGGTGCCAGAAACAATCGTTTTCAGGGTTTCCTCGGTTCGTTGCCTTTGAGCAACTTGCTGTTGTAATTCCCGATTCACGGCTTCAAGCTGCTCTGGGGTTTGCAGTGCCAAAAATTGCGGCAATAGTTCTACAAGTTGTAAGGCTGTATAACAAGAAACTAGAGCTGTAATGGCTTGCTCAATTCCTGACACCCAATAGTCGGGGTGCCAAAGGGTCCAGATGTCTAATAAATGACCCGCACCACAGAGGACAATAAAGGCTCCAAATAAACGGAATACGTTGGAAAAGGGAATATCGCCCCGTTTGCGGACGAAGTAGATCAGCATTGCTGGAATCGAGAAGTACGCGATCGCGATCAGCGCATCACTGACAATATGCAATCCCACCAGGGGAGTTTGCCAGAGGTAACAATGCCCATGTGGAATATAGTTATGAGAAGATAGAATATTTTTCAATAATTGCAACACAATACTTTTCTCCTGAAAAATAGTAGCTCACCAACATGATCGACTGGCTAGGTAGTTACTTCCGCCTCCGCCGATCCCCTATTTTTATGTATGATCAGCAATAAAGAAGGCTAATGCCTGTTGCCACCGGTATTATTACCTTGAGATATGAGATTCCTTAACCCTAGTAACTTAAATCGTTACATCCTTAAATCTATATTGCCATCCACGATGGAACTTTAAGTCGGAAACTTAACAAATCAAAAGGGAATTTTAGCCAAAAGTCATAGAATGACGAAACGCGGTCTGAAAAAACGTTCTGTTGAGTAATATAATCTTTGTGCGACCTGTGGTTTCTCCTGACGACTTCTTGGAACAATTAACATTACCATCTCACAAACGTAGAAGAGGCGTTCTTCTTAGCTCTCAGGGCTGGCAACGCTTACAGGCTGCGGAATATTTGTCCGCCGCACGGGACAATGCGGGTATTCCTTATACTTTAGAACAGTTGAGCGAACGTACCGGATTAAGCACTAAAACCCTAACGAAGGTACGTCGCCGCCAAAATCCTGTGGATTTGCCTACCTTAGCAGTTTACTTTAAAACCTTTGGACTTTCTTGGGGGGCCGATGACTACATCAGCCAAGAGCCTGAGCCCAGTGCATCAATGACTATTTTGGCGGGCTTGCCACCCACGCCTCTGAAAGGGCAACTGCCTCTGGATTCGCCATTTTATATCTATCGGCCACCCGCGGAAACACTCCTGCTCAAAGAGATTTTTCACCCCGGAGCCTTAATCCGAATCCGCGCCCCTCGACAGTTTGGCAAAACTTCTCTGGTTGCGCGCGCCCTCTGTCAAGCAGAAGAAAAGGGGGTTCGCACAGCAGTGGTTAGTTTACAATTGGCTGACAGTAGTGTATTTGAGAGTTTAAGCCAATTCCTTCAATGGTTGTGTGTGATGGTGAGTCGTAGTCTGGGCTTGCCTAACCAAATTGATAACTTTTGGAATCCGATGTTTGGCAGTAGTTATAGTTGTAATGATTATTTTGAGAGCTATTTGCTATCTGCGGCTGAGAGTCCCCTTGTCTTGGTATTGGATGAGGTTAATGTGGTGTTTCATTATCCTAAGATCGCGACGGATTTTTTTGGAATGTTACGAGCTTGGTATGAGCGATCGCGACACTGCACGGATGGCAGTGATCTCTGGCAAAAACTTCGGCTGATTATTGTTTATTCTACTGATGTATTTTTGCCCTTGAATATACATCAATCGCCTTTTAATGTGGGGTTATTGATTACATTATCGGGATTTAATCAGGAGCAGGTGCAGGAATTGGCTGTGCGCTATGGAGTGACTCCTCCAGAAACTTATGGGGTCCAGTTATTAAGGCTTGTCGGTGGAAATCCCTACTTGACTCAATTGGCTCTATTTCACTTAAGCCAACAACACATTACCCAGGAGCAATTATTAGAAACTGTGACAACTCCTCATAGTATTTTTGATAGTCATTTGAGGCAACTATTAGGATATTTAGAACAGTATCCAGAATTAAAAGAAACTATGAAAAAGGTGATTTTAGCCCCGGAGGGGATTGAGATTCACCCTACCCAAGCTTTTCAACTGCAAGGGGTAGGGTTAATTCGTTTTGAGCAGAGATTAGCTTTTTCCAGTTGTCTGTTATACCAAGAATACTTTACTCATATTTGGAATCGTTAAATTAACTACTAAGCTGTCATACATTTGAGTTACTTATTTATAGTTATTTCAACGTATATTGAGAAATTTAAAAACAGTCTCACTAAGAATTTGCTAGATTTAATTCGTCTCATTTTTATTGGGAATGACTATACACCACAAAGGCACTAAGGAATTAGGAGTAATACAACACTAAGACACTAAGACACTAAGGAAGAGGAATTCCTCAGAAGGAATCCCTCAGACGTAATATAATCATTTCAACGTATATTGAGAAATTCAAAAAACAGTCTCACTAAGAATTTGCTAGATTTAACTCGTCTCATTTTTATGGAAATGACTATATTTAGTATGTAATAAATCGTCAAAAATTTGGCACAGGCATCCTTTGTAGAAAAGAAACACGGTAGGGACACGGCAATGCCGTGTCCCTACGAGGATTGAACTACGCTCTACCCAACCTACAAAAAATGGCGTAGGTGTTGTCAATACTCAACAGCTTATCTGCCGCAATTCTTCTGTTTTTTCCATAACAAAATTTCAGTTTTATACTATGATATTGTAAGTTGTGTTGAAAAAAATGGAGATGGTTACTAGGACTCTCTTTGTCTATTCAAGCTGGGAGCATCCCGATAGTGTAAAAAGCTTTTTTTTGGAGTGGGATCGTCTCGCTCCCTAGCCCGATGGAGCCGGGAGCGAGAGGTCCGATGCTCCGCACAGGCTACGCCAACCCACTACCTATTTACAAAAATGGGATGCTCCCTTTAAGCCAGCCTACTCTGTTTTTTTCTCTGTTTTCTCTGTGGTATTACCTATCGAAAAACTCTCTCTATGCTCACCTCCTACAGTCCAAACCACAACTATCAAGTGGGTGGTAGTTTACCCTTCAATGCTTCCACCTATGTCCGACGACAAGCCGATGACACCTTATTTCAAGGACTGTTGCGTGGTGAATTTTGCTATGTTTTTAATGCTCGACAAATGGGTAAGTCTAGTTTGCGCGTACAGACTACCTATCGTCTCCAAGCTCAAGGGGTGCGCTGTGGAGTGATTGATATTACCGCGATCGGGACTCAGGAGGTTTTACCTGAACAATGGTATGGCTCTATTGTTGGGTTTCTTGCTAAAAAATTTCAGCTTGATGTAAATTTATTAAGTTGGTGGAAAGAACGCGCTCATCTCTCTTTTGTTAACCGTTTAAGTGATTTTTTTGATAGTGTTCTACTTCCTCAAATTGCTGAACCAATCGTCATTTTTATTGATGAAATTGACAGCGTTTTGAGTCTGAAATTCTCGACGGATGACTTTTTTGCCCTCATTCGTGCCTGCTATAACCGACGGGCTGAACAGTTTGAATATCGTCGTTTGACTTTTGCTCTTTTTGGCGTAGCCACTCCCGCGGACTTGATTTCTGATTCCACTCGCACTCCTTTTAATATCGGACAGGCGATCGAATTACGCGGCTTTCAATTAACAGAAGCTACACCCCTTCTATCGGGGTTAGCCGAAACTGTTATTGACTCAAAAACGGCTCTTCAACGTATTCTCTACTGGACGGGAGGACAACCATTTTTAACCCAAAAATTATGTCAATTAGTCGTCCAATTCGGGGGTAAAGATAATTCTGCTCTTGGGATTTCTTCACAAATAGATCGCGTGGTGGAGAGTTATATTCTTAATAATTGGGAAGAACAGGATGAACCCGAACATTTGAAAACGATCCGCGATCGTATCCTTTACAGTGAACAACGAGTCGGACGGTTACTAGGACTATACCAACAAATTATCCTACACTCATCTTTTGATCACGAATTTTACTCAGAAAGGGAAGGCATTCTCGCAGATAATAGTCCAGAACAAACAGAACTAATATTAACAGGATTAGTTGAAAAAAGAGCAGGAATTCTTCAGATTAAAAATCCCATCTATCAGCATATTTTTAACTTTGATTGGGTCGGTCAACAATTAGGAAATCTACGCCCCTATTCTCAGTCTATTAATGCTTGGATTGTGTCGGGTTATCAAGATGAATCTTGGTTACTACGGGGCAAAGCCTTACGCGATGTGCTGGTTTGGTCCCAGGGTAAAAGTCTTAGTGATCTCGATTATCAATTTCTCGCGGCTAGTCAAGAATTAGAGCGGCTAGAAGTGCAAAAAACTTCAGAAGCAGAACGCCTCAAGGAAGTGGAAGCACGACTGCAATTAGAGCATAAGCATTCTCTCGCGCAACGTCGTCATTTGAAACGACAGCGGGTGATGTTGGGAATTGTCAGCACGATGATGATAGTCGCGATCGCGTTAGGATTTTTAGCCTATCGTCAATATCAAAAAACCGCCCTGAGTGAGCTCAAGGCGATCGCGCTATCTTCAGAAGCTTTATTTGCTTCTGATAAAAAGTTTGATGCCCTACTACAGGCAATCAAGGCAAAACAGCATCTCCAACATCTGAGCAATATTGACGAGACTCTGCGATCACAGGTAGATAAAATCTTAGAACGAGTGGTATTAAGTATTCAGGAATATAATCGCCTCAATGGACATACCGCGGCAGTTTTGACTGTTGATTTCAGTCCTGATGGGGAGCAAATCGCGACCGCGGGTGTCGATGGCACCGTCAAAATTTGGAAACGAGATGGCACTCCGATTAAGACTTTAGTCGGACATCAAACGATTGTGCGAACAGTTAAATTTAGTCCTGATGGCGAAATCCTAGCCTCCGCTGGGGATGACAAAACAATCAAATTGTGGAAACGAGACGGCACTTTGCTCAGGACGATTCAAACTCACGCGTCTGGAATTTGGAGTATTGACTTTAGTCCAGATAGCTCAAATCTGATATCGGGTGGCTCCGATAGCACCGTGGAATTGTGGGGGCGAGGGGGTGAATTGTTGAAAACCTTTGAGGGTTCAAAGAGAGGGATTCGGGCAGTCGCTTTTAGTCCAGATGGTGAAACTATTGGTTCGGCAGAAATTGATAATACCGTCAAACTCTGGAACCGAGACGGCAGTTTGCGCTCAATTTTGCCAGGACACACCTCGGCCGTGTACTCCTTAGCTTTCAGTCCTGATTCTGCTACCATAGTGTCTGGTACTATCAATGGTATCATTAAGCTTTGGAACAAAGAAGGGGTGTTATTAAAAACGATCAACGCCCATGATGCTAATATTGAAGAATTGCGATTTAGCCCCGATGGTAAGATGTTTGCGTCAGGAAGTTGGGATAAAACTGTCAAGTTATGGAAACGTGATGGCACTTTGTTAACAACCCTGCGAGGACATGATGCCGCGATTTGGGGGATTGCTTTTAGTCCCGATGGTAGCGCGATCGCGTCTGCGGGTGCGGAGAATGTGACGATCCTATGGAAAACTCAGAACATATTCCAGAAAACCATTTATGGCTTAACAGATGTCACTCGCGGATTTTTATTTAATAGGGATGGAAGTGTCATTGCCACATCGGGAACAGGCAAAATAATCCAACTGTGGCAAATAGACGGTACATTATTACGAACGATCCCAGCCCATGATGGCGCATTAGGCAATATTGATCTCAGTCCCAACGGTAAAATCCTGGCCTCTGTGAGTGAAGACAAAACTCTAAAGCTTTGGCAGCTAGACGGCACTCTAGTTAATACATTCAACGGGCATTCGGGAACTGTATTATCTGTGACTTGGCATCCCCAGGGTGAGATGATTGCTTCTTGTAGTGCAGATGGGAAAATTTGGTTATGGAAACCCGATGGCAAGTTGTGGAAAATTTTAAAGCTCCATGAAGCGGATATATCTATTTGGGATATTAGATTTAGCCCTGACGGTAAGCTCCTCGCGTCCGCGAGTAATGATGGGACTATTCGACTGTGGAGTTCCGATGGTAAACTCCTGAAAATCCTGAAAGGACATACTGGTGTTATTTGGAAAGTCGCGTTTAGCCCTGATGGTGAAATTTTGGCTTCTGGCAGTGGTGATACAACGGTGAAGTTGTGGACGCGAGATGGTACTCTGATTAAGACTCTCACAGGTCATAAAAGTGCTGTTTGGGGTATTGCTTTTAGTAGGGATGGCTCCCTGATCGCGACGGGAAGTATTGATGAAACCGTTAAACTTTGGAAACGCGATGGTACTTTGATCACTACATTAAAAGGTCATAGTTCTGGTGTGCGAAGTGTCGCATTTCATCCTAGTCTTCCCATTCTTGCTTCTACGGGTGACGATCAGAGGATTATTTTGTGGAATTTAGAGCCTATTCTTAATCTTAATCCCCTTTCTTCTGCTTGTCATTGGGTGGGAGATTATTTGCGAACTAATCAGGCTTTAGATCACGATAATTCTTCGCTTTGCAGAGATTTTTAAGGGTTTAAGCCTAAGCCAATTGTTGGCTTAAAGACAAAATTTTGATCCTATTGGGAACTCATTCATGTTTAATAAAAGGATTCAATTCAATCGCCATGAAATCGCGGGCAGTTTTGGCGATATTGGTACGGATTTACCATTAATTGTCGGCATGATTCAAGCCGTCAGCTTAGACAGTGCCAGTGTATTTATCATGTTTGGGTTGATGCAAATCATCACGGGTTTTGTCTATGGATTACCCATGCCGATGCAGCCTCTCAAAGCAATGGCGGTGTTAGTTATTACCCAAAAAGTTTCCGGGGAAATTTTATGGGGCGCGGGCATCGCGATCGGAGCTATTATGCTACTCTTAACACTGAGTGGAACACTCAATTGGCTGGCTCGATTAATTCCCCTCTGTGTGGTGAGAGGGATTCAATTTGGACTAGGACTCTCCTTAGCTTCCTTGGCACTAAAAACCTATATCCCCGCGGAAAATTTTTCTGGATATATCCTCGCGGCTTTGGGATTTTTGCTCCTTATTATGATTCCGAAAAATAGTCCGATTCCGGGGGGATTGGTGGTAATTGGATTGGGGATTTTATATGCAGTAAGTTTTAAACTTAACCTGGGCGCGATCGTGTCTGGAATCAGTCTCGGTTTGCCCCAATTCCATTATCCAACCACGGAAAACATTTTCACTGGTTTTTTCATTCTTGCCTTACCACAACTGCCTTTATCCATTTCTAATTCTGTGATTGCTACGGAGCAAACGATCAAGGATCTCTTTGGCGATCGCGGGATTTCGATTCGGCGCATCGGACTAACTTACTCACTAGCAAATCTCATCGTCCCTTTTTTCAGCGGCATTCCGGTATGTCACGGTTGTGGTGGGTTAGCGGGACACTATACCCTGGGAGCGAGGACTGGTGGATCGGTGATTTTGTATGGTTCAATGTATGTGGTAATAGGTTTATTTTTTAGCCAAGTATTTGCCCAAATTGTCCAAGTATTTCCTCAACCTATTTTGGGAATTGTTCTGCTATTTGAAGCCTTAACTCTACTGTTATTTGTCCGCGATCAAGCCGCCTCTCAACAAAATCTTACTATCTCATTACTTGTGGGAATGATTGCCTTTTGCGTGCCACAAGGTTATATCGTTGGATTGATTATTGGTACGGGACTATACTATCTATCAATCCCCATGAGGTTGTTAAGAGATGAACAAGTTAGAGAGCATTGATAAATCTCCAATATGATCGCGCTAAATCTCTTGAAAAAGGGGGACTAGAGAATCAGTATCCCCCCTTATTTCTCTGATGACTTGCCGATGGCTTCCCCTAAAAGAGTTAATTCAGGTTGCTTTATTCTCGGCGCTCTCTCTGTCAATCTATAAAGTTTATGCAGCATCTCATCCCCTGTATTACCCCCCATTTAGAAATAGAAATTATAACACTTATTGGATAGTGGTAGGGAGCATCTCCTAATTGTAAATTGGTAGTGGGAGCGTCTCGCTCCCTATTAGATCCCTAGGGAACGAGACGCTCTGATGCTCCGCACAGGCTACGCCAACCCACTGCATTTTTTGGCTTATGTGAGATGCTCCCTAGTGGTAATAAATCTTAGTGTCTTAGTGCCTTAGAGGTAATATAGCAGTCGCCCGGATAGTTAGGACAATTTGGCATCGCGCTTGCGCGGGGAGTTTATAAATAATTGGGCTGGGTATATTTATTTGTTGGCGAAAGATCCCCACCCCCAATTAGGGTTTGTAGGGGCGGGTTAACCCGAATTTCTCCCACGAACAAATAACCTCCAAAAACCCGCCCCACCCCACTAATAATGTCCATCAACAGGCCCCAACCACCAATTACATAGAATTAATTGGGAATTG
>JBEDKD010000204.1:0-17077 GCA_041172365.1 Cyanobacteriota bacterium
GGATCGCGCTTTGTTTTTAACCGCAGATAAACGCAGATAAACACAGATGAAAAACCACGGTTTAGCAAGCTAGATCGCGCTTTGTTTTTCACGACTTAATCCCTCATCGCGATCGTCAAAGGGACACCAAGTGTGGTTAAATTTAAAACATGACCTCCAGTAATTAGATAGACAGATGTCGCGAATTGACCGACTTGACGCACTAATCCACCAACGCGATCGCGAAATAATCTCCCGCTCGGATATGCCGGAATCACACCCCACCCCGTCTCCTCTCCCACTAAAATAATATCCGCGTCAGTTGTCTGTAAACTTAATAAGAAACTTTGCACCGTTTTCTCCCAAATCTCCTCATCTTGTTCTAATAAATTCGCGCTCCAAGTTCCCAGAGAATCAACTAATAAACACTCAGATTTATCAGCTAAGGAGATTCTCTTAGATAAATTAATCGTAACTTCCTCTGTTTGCCAATCAGAAGGACGGCGATCGCGATGTTTTTCTATACGTTGTTGCCATTCAATATCAGTAGAATCTACTTGAGAAGTAGCCAGATAAATCACTTTTTTTTGTGATAAATTTGCCAAATGTTCTGCCCATTCACTTTTACCCGAACGAGCTGGTCCTGTTACTAAAATTAATTGTTTATCTTTCATAAATTATGATATCACTTTTTTTAGTAGTTAGGGTGAATCTTTTATGATATAACCACCAAGGCACAAAGACACAAAGAAAAGAAAATCAAGAAGAGGTATATCAGTTTTTCTCATTAGCTAGGCTAAGTTTTATTATATAACCACCAAGTCACCAAGACACAAAGAACAAAGAAGGGAGCATCTCACTTTTGTGGAAAGGCTTGTAGGGGCGAAGCATTTGGGCGATAAACTGTCGCGCCATCCCGATGCTTCTATCCAAATGCTTCGCCCTATTTGCGCGTAACAATCGCTCAAGTACGAAACCCTTATGCAGCCGGATTGGGTGAAGCATTTGGGTAATGGGTTTTGGGTTGAGAGTTTAATATTGTCACCCAAATGCTCATTGGTGTCAACTTAAGCCGAAAATTTAGTCCTCTTTAGAGGACTTTAGCTTTTAGGCAGGGGTTTTAACCCCTGACGGACTAAGGATTTGACCTTAAGTTGACACCAATGCCAAATGCTTCACCCCTACTCTCCTGTGGGTAATGAGCAACCCTTGAGAGCATGGGAATATATTTGCCAAAGTGAAAGGCTCTCAAAAAGAAAGAGAATCTCAACCCACCAATTTCAATAGGAAAAACTCCTATTTGTAGAGTTTTTTCTTCGGGAGCATCAAAAGATGAAGAAACCCGGTTTCTGAAAACCCTTCCCTACTTTGCCATCGCATCTTTCTTCCCTCTTCCGTCTTCCCGCTTCCGTCTTCCTTCTTTCCTTCTTCCGTCTTCCCTCTTCCTTCTTCCTTCTTCCGTCTTCCCTCTTCCTTCTTCCTTCTTCCTTCTTCCTTCTTCCTTCTTTAACTATTCATTCATATTGCGATAAGTCGCCACCGCGGAAGGAGAACTACGGTTAAGATAACGGAAAATCCAATACTTAAATACCGTATCTAAAATTACCGGAAATGTTGCTATAAAAAGAAAAATAAAACCGCGATTTTCCGGTATTCCTAAATGATGAGAAAGTCCTTCTAACACGATTTCCCATCCGTGAGAGGAGTGAAAACCCACAAACACATCTGTAAATAGGATAATGATAAAGGCTTTGGCACTATCACTTAACCCATAAATTAGATCATCCATGAAAGATTTTATCGCATCTATGTGTTTTTTATTCCTCTTAATCACAACGGCAAAAGCTAGTACAGAAAAGAGATCCGCAAAAATATTCGCGATCGCGTTAGAACTTTCCTCCTGATAGGATTCTGCTAATTGTAAGGCTTTCTCTTTGACTTTTTCTTCCATTTGTTCTGAGGAAATTTCAGGAGCTTTGCCGATTATTGCCTGAAATTTGATTTTTTTCTCGAATCTCTCTAACTCAATAAAAGCCTTTTCTTCTAAATCTTCATTAATAAATAATGGCAGTGCTTCCTTTTCTTGAAAATAATGGACGATGGGGAGAACGATAAAAGATTTTGATAATTGTTGTGTGAGTAAAGGAATCAAAATTAATAATAACATAAAACGAATTGAGATGATCGTTCTCACTTTCGATTTGCGAAAATTACTAATCATTTCCTGTTCTGACTCAGGATCTAATTCTTTGGTAATGCGGTTAATAGTTCCTAGGATCGATCGCGGCAAAACCGTGACTTCACCTGGACTGGGGGGATTATTATTTTCCTGTGTCGTATTGCTAAAGGCGTTAAATAGACTATTTGCCGATAAAGGTGCGACGTTTTGGGCAGAATTAGAGGATAATGATGATGGACTATTCGAAGAAACTTTACCCACGGAGTTTGATGAATCCTGAGCAGAATGGCTCTTTTCTTTATACTTGGAAACTACCCCATCAATAAAAGCCAGTTTATCTAAAATTATTACGGTATTTTCGGGATGTTCTCTCAGATCGGTAACATGAGAAAGTAACCCTTTTTCTGACTCTGATTTTGACTTTTGATTAAAATTTACCGTCAAATCCAACAGAAAACGACTCGTGTTAAATATGGCTAATCTTGAATCAATAATTTTTAAGTGTTTTTTTAATTCTCCCTGAAAATAAGACTTGACAAAATCGCCCTGATTTGCTAATTCTAAATTAAGAGTTTGACCATGAAAATTTTGCTCCTCCAGAGCCTTAATTTGCCAAGCCGCGTTATAAGCTTCATCAAGGGCTTTTTCGGGAGTAGAAAGCCACCACTGATGAGCATTCCGCCAGAATTTTGTGAAGGGTATCCCGTCAGAACTCCTCATAGGCTGAAAAAATATGATCAAATCATAAATCTGTGAACTAACATTAATATAATCTATATTATCTTAATAGGTTTAGTTTATTAAAGAAACAGTGCTTTCTGATTCGATTTGGATTACAGGAGCCACTCGTAGTGGTAAAACGACTCGCTTGGTCCAACAATTCTGTCAATGGACTCAAGGACTCCCCGGCTCTAGTGTCAGTATAGCAAAGAGTCAGAGGGGAAATGAACTCCCGCGCCATACCTCTTCGAGACATCTCCCAAAAGTGCCGGGGCTATTAGTGCTCGGTGCCAATAGCCAAAACTCGATGGTACTTTCGGAAATGATCGCGACACAGACAGAAGGGCGATATAGTTTTGAGTCAACAAGCATTTTGGGTTTCTTTGAGCGTGAAGTTATCCTATTTTGGCCTTTACTGATAGAGTCTTTAGACTTAAAGGCTCAATTTCCCCTGCGACTGCGCTCGGAAACCGAACAGGAACTTGCGATGAGGTTATGGAGTCATGATATGGAGGGGGTACTCAAGTTGTGGCCTGGAGTCAGTTTAGATCGTATAGTGCGTCGCATTCTCGATTTATTTCAACTTGCCGCGTGGGCTGGAGTACCCTCAGAAGAGATTCCGGGTATTCTGGAAGCTGGTTGGGTGTCCGAAACAGAAGTCGTACCCCCTTGGTTAGAAATTGGTAAGTTATTGAGGAAGTGGCGGGAGTGGTGTTTGAGGAGTGGGTTTCTCACATTGGGCTTAATCGGGGAACTTTATTGGCGCGATTTATTACACGATCGCGTTTATCAAAAACATCTGGGGCAACGGTATCAAGCTATTTTTGTCGATGATGTGGATGAGTATGCCGCGATCGCTCGTCATTTATTTGACTTTCTCTTAGATCAAGGCATCGTCGGGACTTTTACCTATAATCCTGAAGGTGGCATCCGAGTCGGTTTAGGGGCCGATCCTCATGATCTGGAGAAATTACAATATCGTTGTCAAGTCGAAACTCTCCATCGCCCTAGTGGTTTAAGAGAAACTTTGGCAAAACCCTTTTTAGAGTTAGTCCAAACATCCTTTATTTCTTCCTCCCCAACGCCGGAAAACTTACCCGAAAATAGTTCCTTATCCCTCCTCGGTTGGGGATATCGTTTACCCCCTGGTGTGGAGACTATTCAAACTGTCTCACGCGCACAGATGTTAGAAGAAACCGTGAAACAAATCGCGATCGCGCTCAAATCTGAAGCCGTCGAACCCCAAGATATCGCGATTATTGCCCCAGGTTTAGATGAGATCAGTCGTTATACGCTGATGGAATTATTAAACGATCAGCAGATACCCGTTGAAGCCCTCAACGAAAAACAACCCCTAGTGAGTTATCCCATCGTGCGATCGCTATTAACCCTATTAGCTCTAGTTTATCCGGGGTTAGGACGACTCATTGATCGAGATACCATTGCCGAATTATTAATAGTTTTAAGTCGTCAACGGACCCCTGTCAAACTTAGTCAAAATAATCCGACTCAGAGGGAGGGACAATATTATGAAATAGACGCGGTAAGAGCCGGGTTATTAGCAGATTATTGTTATTATCCCGATCCCGAAACTCCCCATTTATTGCCCGTCACCACCTTTAGACGATGGGATCGACTGGGTTATCGGGCAACGAACGCGTACAATGAAATAGTCCGATGGATAGAAGAAACGCGATCGCGATACCAACAAAATCAAATAGTCAGTCCCCTAGCCGTTTTAGAACAGGCAATACAACACTTTATCCTAGTCGGAAACCCCCTACCCTATCATCAACTTTCCGCGTTAAGGGAGTTAATGGAAACCGCGATGCACTATTGGGAAATAGACGCACGACTACAACAAATAGAACGTGAAGAGAATTGTAGCACTATAACAGTTAGTCAATTTATCCAACTGTTACGAAGAGGTATCGTTTCCGCGAACCCCTATCCGCTCAAACGTGATCATTCTAGTAGTGAAGCCGTCACCCTGGCAACCATATTTCAATATCGTTCCAGTCGTCGCGATCATAAATGGCATTTTTGGATAGATGTCGGTTCTCATGTATGGATGAATAGCGGTAGCGCGGTTCTTTATGGAGCCCCCTTATTCCTCCAAGAACGTCTTAGACAACCTTGGACAGAGCAAGATACTATAGAAGCTGATGAACAACGACTGAAACGGATATTAAATGATCTCTTAAGTCGAGTCGGTGATCGTCTATATCTATGCCATAGTCAACTATGGGTCAATGGACAAGAACAACATGGACCTCTATTACCCCTGATTGGAGCCGCCGAAATCCCCAAAACACCTTAGCCCAAAAAGGTAAAACACCCTACCCATCGCCAATTCTATGACAAAAATATCTTGTTTATAGCCAGAAAAAAGGGCTATTTATCTATCAATAAGAGAATTTATATTTTGGATTAGCCTAAAAATCGTGAAAAGCATTGCTATCGTGATATTTACTATCCAAAAGCCCCCATTCGTATAACGCGTAATTGAGCGCAAAAAACATAGAAATTATCTTACAGGAGTCAAGGTTATGGCAGTCTCAGATTCAACATCAAACAATATTAATTCTCCTAATAGCGGTTTACCTTTCGCTCCCCCCGCCACTCCAACAGCAAGCCCCACACCAAGCCCCACACCAAGCCCCACACCAAGCCCCACACCAAGTCCCACACCAAGTCCCACACCAAGCCCCACACCAAGTCCCACACCAAGCCCCACACCTACCGTAGATGACACCAATACAGGGGGCAGTAGCACTGTTACGGGTGGTAATAGCACTGTGACGGGCGGTACGAATAACTCTGGTTTAGCAGACGATACCCTGGGTTTGACAAACAATGGCACAGGAGTCATTCTCATAGGAACAGACGCGAATGACTCCTTGGTAGGAACCCTCGCGATCGACGTAATTTCAGGACTGGGCGGGAATGATACCCTCGTAGGGCAAGGGGGAGATGATCAAGTTCTGGGGGGAGATGGCGAGGACTGGCTTTACGGAGGGGAAGGAAACGATACCCTTTTCAGCGGAGTCGGCAATGATATGCTCTTCGGTGGTAAAGGCAATGATCAGGTACTCGGAGAGAGCGGAGATGATACCGTCTATGGCAACGCGGGTAATGATAGCCTCCAGGGTGCAGATGGAAATGATTTCATCTATGGTGGCAAAGGAGCCGATATTATCCAAGGCGGTGCGGGCGATGATAGTATCCAAGGCGATAAAGGCAATGATCTTCTCTATGGAGACTCCGGTAATGATACCTCTCTAGGCGGTGAGGGAGATGATCTCATCTTTGGCGGCGATGGAGGAGACTGGCTCTATGGCAACGCGGGTAATGATACGATTTATGCCGGTCCGGGTGACGATATTATGTTTGGTGGCGAAGGGGATGACCAAATTTCAGGAGATGCGGGCAGTGATGTCCTCTATGGAGATGGGGGACGAGATACCCTTACAGGTGGTGAAGGTAGAGATGTCTTTGTGATAGGAGGTTTTACCTCTCCCAGTAATAACAATTCCACTATCCCCACTGTTATTACCACAGGGGGTCCCGATATCGGAGACGCGGATATTTTTACCGATTTTCGCCCCTCAGAAGATTTTATCGGACTCGATGGGAGTCTCACATTTCAAGACCTTGTAATCTTTCAAAATGGCGCAAACACCGTCATTCGCAACGGTGCCAGTGGGGACTATTTAGCGATTTTGGTGGGAGTTGATAGTCGTAGTGTCACATCGGCGAACTTCGCGATCGCGCCTCAAAGCCCCGGACGTCCGACTCCGATTCCCACACCGACATCAACACCAACATCAACACCAACATCAACACCGACATCAACACCAACATCAACACCAACATCAACACCAACATCAACACCGACATCAACACCAACATCGACACCGACATCAACACCCTCATCGACACCTATTCCTATTATTCCGGGTATACCCTCACCCTCACCCAGTAGCACTCCCACTAGCACTCCCAGTGCCGGAGGAGTACCAATACCAACGATTAACCTCCCACCCACAGCCAACAACGGTAAGGTGACAACCCAGAAAAACCAACCCGTTACTTTCAATATTCTTAATAATGCCTTCGATCCCAACCAAGATCCCTTAACCGTCGTCGGCGTTGGTAGAGCTCCTCATGGAAGCTTAACACCCGTTGGTAATGGTCTTTATACCTACACTCCGAACCCCGGATTTACAGGAACAGATAGTTTTAGTTACAGTGTCACAGACGGTAAGAGTGCTCCGGTTTCTGGTAATATCTCCGTGACGATCAATAGTCTGCCAGAAGTGGTAGTTAATAAGGGTCTAATCGTTGCCAAAACAACCCCGACAAAAGCAATTTCTCCCAATGAGTTGCTCGCGGTAGATACTGATACCCCCCCAGAACAAGTTGTTTACACTGTTACCAAAGCACCTAATGCTACTAATGGTTATATCCAACGCGGTAGCAGTGTTCTTATTCCTGGCAGTAAATTCACTCAGGATGATATCAATAATAACTTAGTCAAATACAACTTAACGGGAACTGGACGCAGTGATAGTTTTACTTTCACCGTCACAGATGGTGTTGGAACCACACCGTCGAGTTCTTTTAGTATCGCGATCTCCGATAATTTCTTTAATGATCCTTCTCCGGGTGCTCCCTTCAAAGGTTCAGCCTTAAATGATTACATAGTCGGCAGTTCCGGTGAGGACACCTTATCTGGTGCAGAGGGCAATGACACCATTGATGGTCTCGCAGGTAATGACCAGCTCTTTGGAGAAGCCGGAAATGACTCCCTCTTTGGCGGACAGGGGAATGATATCTTAGATGGTGGTAGTGGTAATGATACCCTCGATGGCAGCGATGGAAATGATACCTTTTCCGGTGGTATTGGTAATGATCTCTTAAAAGGTAGTACAGGTGAAGACTCCGTAAGTGGAGAAGACGGTAATGACTCCGTTTACGGCGGTGATAGTAATGATTCTCTGTTTGGCAATGCTGGAGATGACAGCCTCTTTGGAGAAGCCGGAAATGATTATCTTGATGGCGGTATAGGTGATGATACCCTTGATGGTGGCGCAGGTCAAGATACTCTCATTGGTAATGATGGTCAAGACTTCTTCGATGGGGGGATCGGTAGTGATTCCATCTTCGGTGGCAGTGGTGATGATACCATCTTAGGCGGTGATGGCAATGATACGGAACTCGGTGGCACGGGTAATGATTATTTGGTGGGAGAAAATGGCAATGACTCCCTCCTCGGCGATGCCGGAGATGATACCCTCAGAGGTGGTTCTGGTGACGATCAATTGATTGGAGGTGATGGTAATGACTTTTTCTTGGGTGCTGACGGTAGTGATACCCTAGATGGTGGTCAGGGAAATGATATTCTTGGTGGTAGTATGGGGTCTGATATCTTGACCGGAGGATCGGGAGATGATGTCTTCTTCTATGACAAACCCACGGAAGGTGTCGATCGTATTACTGATTTTAATGTTTCCGGTAGCGACACTTTCTTATTCAATTCTGCTAACTTTGGCAACTTTACCAACTCTGGCACTACGAGTAATTTTTCCAGCCTTATAGTCAGAAATCTCGGTTCGTCAGGGGATGATATCAGCAAGTATGGTCTGGTGATTTTTGAGAACAAATTTGATAATGTACAAGCGGTTAATGCGGTACTGAAAAACCAAAACGGTTCGGGCAAAGGCGGAATGTTCTTTGTCTATGTCAATAGTGTTTTCAATAAGTATGTATTGGGCTACGATCCTACTACTTCAGACGATAGTCTTCCTGCCTATGACGTGGCGGTTTTGGATTCTATTCCCACTCTTCCGGGTGCTATTAGTACCGCAATTACGGCTTCTCAGTTCAAGTTCATTTAATTAATATTTGCCTCCGTGATTAGGTGAGATAATCTCGCCTAATCACGGAGGAAATTTTCAGGGATGAAAATATTTGCTCGGTGAGATTTAATTGTTTTTTTCTCTGGAATTTTCCTAGTCGTAAATTGGTAGTGGGAGCGTCTCGCTCCCTATTAGATTTCTAGGGAGCGAGACGCTCTGATGCTCCGCACAGGCTACCCCAACCCACTACAGTTTTTTTTGCTTATGTGAGATGCTCCCATTCAAAGCCTAGGTTAGGATGTTCTTTATTAATTGCTGAAATAATTGATTTTCTTCCTTCTTCCTTCTTCCTTCTTCCTTCTTCCTTCTTCTTGATTTAAAATTCCCAAAGGAGTTGTAATTATGTCAACCAGACTCGCACAAAATACTTCAGATATTTTTTCTCCTTCTCTCGGTTTACCTTTCGCTTCTCTTGCAACACCAAGCCCAACCCCAAGCCCAACACCAACAGCAACACCAACAGCAACACCAACAGCAACACCAAGCTCAACACCAACCCCAAGTCCGAGTGCTTCTCCTTCTGTGATTCCTCTGCCATTAGCAACACCGACAGCAACACCAACAACTTCCACAGCGCCAGCACCAATTTCACTTCCCTTTGTACCACAACCTCGGTTTGTGCAAGGACTCGCTCAAGGCACTGATCAAAATGATTATTTAGTAGGTAGTAATTTAAGTGATACGATTTTGGCTCGCGGTGGCGATGATACTCTCAATGGTTCCGGTGGTAATGATCTCTTGAAGGGGGAAGATGGTTCCGATCTCTTATTTGGTGGCAGTGGTAAAGATTCCCTCGATGGTGGAAATGGGGATGATACCTTACGGGGTGGAAAGGGTGATGACTTCCTTTTTGGCGATAAGGGTGGAGATATCCTCTATGGCGATTTGGGTAATGATACGGTTTTAGGTAATGAAGGAAATGATATTCTCTTTGGAGGTAAAGGTCGCGATTATTTGGTCGGTGGTGGTGAAGATGACCTAATTTTTGGCGATAAGGGTGATGATTCTCTCTTCGGCTCCTCAGGAAATGATAGCTTAATGGGTGGGGATGGCCAGGATTTACTCTATGGAGAAAAGGGTGGAGATTTTCTTAGTGGTGGTGCGTCCAATGATACCCTTTTTGGGGAGGAAGGGGATGATACTCTCTTAGGCGGTAATGGAGATGATAGTCTTGTGGGCGATCAAGGGAATGATCTTCTCGCGGGTGGTGGGGGTGCAGATACTCTTACCGGTGGCGCGGGACAAGATACTTTCGCGATCGGTCGAGTCTCCACCCAACCCAATACAACAACCTCCGTGAGTGCAGGCCTGACAACAGGGGGCCCGAACCTCGCGAACGCGGATATCATTACAGACTTTAATGTTAATGAGGATAAAATCGCTTTGACAGAGGGATTGACGTTCCAAGATTTGATAATTTATCAAGGCAGTGGTCGTTATTCAAGCGATACCATTATTCAAGATAAGAAAACAGGGGAATTTTTAGCAATTTTGCAGGAAGTAAAAACTACTTCCGTCAAAGAATCTTTATTTATCCCGAACTTTGTTCTTCCTTCTGAACCAAGTCCCAATATTAAACCTTCAACAACACCAACATCAACACCAACACCAACACCAACATCAACACCAACATCAACACCGACATCAACTCCAACATCAACACCTTCAACAAGTCCTAGCTCGATCGCGCCCTTGGTATTCAATTTTGATACGGCATCTCAAGGGGTGACACGAGATTTTGGAACTTATCCCACAGCCGCGATCGTAACGGGGGGTTCTGGGCCTGATAATTTTACGGGAACCGCGTTGGCCGATTCTCTCTTTGGTGGTGCTGGTGACAACATTCTCAGGGGTGGAGGTGGCGATGATTCTTTAATTAGTGGCCCCGGAAATGACTTACTCGCGGGTGAAACTGGTAAGGATCTCTTCATTTACAATTCTCTACCTAACTTAAGTCAGGGTAATGATACTATTGCTGATTTCGCAATAGGAATAGATAAGTTAGTTTTGTCTAGTGGCTATGGGTTTACCAGTCCGGGTGATGTGATCACGAACTTTAACACTACTGCTAATGGGTTTATCCTCAACTTAGGAGGTACGAATGGGCAAATTTTGTTCTCTGGTTTAAATACTCGTTTGGGGATATCAGATATCCAAATTCTCTCCTCTTCTACACCAACACCAACACCAACACCAAGCACCACTCCGAGCCCAACACCAAGCACCACACCAAGTCCAACCCCAAGTACCACTCCGAGCCCAACGCCGAGCACCACTCCGAGCCCAACGCCGAGCACCACTCCGAGCCCAACTCCGAGCGCAACCCCAAGTACCACACCAAGCCCAACACCGAGTACCACTCCGAGCCCAACGCCGAGTACCACTCCGAGCCCCACTCCAGTGCCTACAGGGTCAATAATTGACCGTATAATCACGTCTGGCTCATCCAATCAGGGGTCTACGCCACCTGTATCTATTACCACGAATAGTCCCCCTGTGGTGCAGGGGAATAAGACGGTTTCCACCTCTTCTGATCAGTCAGTTTCTCTGAGTATTTCGACTCCAAGTGACCCCAATGGTGATCCCTTAACGGTTACAGTGACTTCTATTCCCAATGGGACCGGTGGTAAGGTGGTGAAATCTAATAATACTGCGATCGCGGCTCAAAGTTCTTTAACCCCCGATGAATTGACTCAATTGATTTTCCAACCGAATACGAGTGCCCAGGGTTCCGTCGGCTCATTTAGTTATAGCGTCAGTGATGGGCGTGGAGGTGTCGCGACGGCTAGTGTGAATTTGGTGGTAAATCAGTTAAATCCTTCTCCAAAACCTCTTTTGTTGACTGGGGATGATAGTCCCAATAACCTCATCGGTGCAGAATTAAATGATACCTTGAGTGGTTTGGGGGGTAATGATACCCTTGATGGTGCCGCGGGTAATGATATTCTCGATGGTGGAGCTCTTAATGATTTACTGATCGGTGGTTTGGGCTCCGATACCATGACGGGTGGTGATGGTATTGCCGATGTCTTCCGTTATCTGAGTCCGAGCGATGGAGGTGCTACCTTCGATGCTAAGTCGATTTCGGCTATTAATACCGCGATCGCGACGGGTGGCTATGATGTGATTACAGATTTTGTCGGTTTGGGCTCTGATGATAACGATAAGATTAATTTTGCCTCCGCGTTCCCTAATGTTAAGAGTTTTGCCCAGATTTTACCCTCAGTACAATCGACTGTAGATGTTAATAATATTCTGGGTGGAACGAGTTTCTTGTTTGCATATCAATCGGGTGGTAGCACTTATTTGATTTATGATGGCAATGGGGATAATACACTGGGCAATGATTCTCGTATCTTGGCAAAATTACAAGGTGTGACACTGGTTCAGTCTCTTAATGCCAATGATTTTACCTTTATTTAATCTCATCCCCAAGCCCTCGACTATCATGAGAGGGGAGAAGAGCATGGTACAATAAAGGGCGCGTGATTTAAGGCAGTTTTACTCTCACGCGATCCTTTACTCTTTTTGCAGAATATTCGATTTACCAATGACTAAACCTGAAGAACTCTATAAGGAAGGTTTTGAACGCTATCAAGCGGGTGAAGCACTGGAGTCTTTGATTCCTTTGTTTAAAGAAATTTGCGATCGCGCTCCGAAAAATAGTAATGCTTGGACGAGTCTGGCATGGCTTTATCTGTTAGATGATAAGGCGACTCTGGCTTATAAATCGGCCAAAACCGCGGTTAAACTCAATGCCCAAGATCCCCAAGCCCGGATTAATTTGGCGATCGCGATGTTAGAAACTAAACAAAAGGGAGTTCGCGATCATGTGGAAATTGCACAACAAATGATTATGGCTTCTTCGGAATGGTTAGAGGAAGTGAAGAAAAATTTTGATGATGGTTTAACCCGAAAACCCGATTGGAAAAGTCTCACTCGTGTTAAACAATGGTTATTTGAATAGGTAAAAATACTTGTTTTTCCCTTGGGCAGAATAAGTAAATATACTCTATAATAAAAGAGAGAGGATTAATCAGGCTCCTCTCTCTTTTTGTTAAGAAAATGTAACAAAATATAACGAAAATTAATACACATTTTCATAAATGAGTGTTATACTTCAGAAAATTAAGACTTAAGCAAAGGGTACGAAGGAAAGGCGCGTAGGCGATTAGTTTGTCGCGATCGTAGTGACAGAAGACGCGTGTCAATGTGTAGTTAATGTGTAAGTCTTGACAATTAACAGTTACGCAACGGAGTCTGCGATGAGCAGACTTATTTGATTATATAAGGAGAATTTTACCATGAGCCATGAAAATACTGTTAACGTCAAACCCGCGACTCGGAATCATAAGGGTTTCTTTGTACAGCCGGCTGCTTACAAATTAATGAGTATTGATAAGTCGGGGTGGGCGTTGATTTGCGTAGATGATTCGGTTTGTCACTATGTAGATCCAGATAATTTACAAATGCCTCATCATAATGCTAATTCAGCATCTTAAGTTATGAATGAACAGAATTTCATATTCTTTTGACGGTAGCTGTCCACATGGGCAGCAATTTTTTTGTGTGGATAATGGGTAATGGGGAATCGGGATTAATAGTTTATTTTCTTCTTCCTTTTAGTTGTAGGTGATTTTCATCGCGATAAACGCTCCTAAACGCGATATTTTAGAGATTTTTGAAAGCCTCAAACATAGTGCTATAAAGGCAACGTAGGGGCGGGTTTACCCGAATTTCTCCCAATCACAAATAACCTCAATAAACCCGCCCCACCCAATAATTCCATGCAATTAATTGGCAATTCGTCGCTTTTGTGGGTGGGGATGGGGCGTGTTTATATCATTATGTGGGGATGGGGCGGGTTTTCTTGCCTATCTGTTTGGTGGCATAGATATGGGTGAACCCGCCCCTACAAGGATAATATGGAAAAAACTGATCTCATAAGGCGCGTTTGTATTATTGGTGGGTGGGGATGGGGCGGGTTTTCTCACCTATCTGTTTGGTGGCACTACGCATTTAGATGAGGACACTTGTGGTACGAGAGTGTAGGGTGTGTTGGGTGCAGACTTTAAGGAATGTCCTAATTTGTTGGCGTAGTTACGGGTTTACGATAAACGCTCCTAAACGCGATATTTTAGAGATTTTTGCATAGGTTTGAATGGAATGGGATGTTAAAAATTTGGCAATAAAATCTCAATTTATCAAAAGGAGTAGAGGTGGTTATCGAGTCACCTATGAATTTGCTATAATGGGATAAATCTGGAAAGGAGTTAAGCTAATGGCTGAGTTAAAAATTCAATGTGAACAACCGGAATTTCTCAAACTTTTATTCCAAGATACCCTTAGAGATAGAATCGAAAATCTGGAAAAAGGCATTAAACTCACTAGGGAAAGCCTCGAAGAATTTGAAATAAAATATCAGTTATCGACGGTGGAGTTTTTGAGGCGTTTTGCTAATGATGAAATTCAGCACAGACTCGATATTGATTTTGATGAGTGGATTGGTGAATCTAGGATGTTAAAAACTTTGCAGGAAAAACTCGATTTATTAAAGGGAGTAGATTTTTTTGATTAAATTAATCGAAGTCTATTTTCAACAGATTCGCCAAGGGATTGAAGATTGTCCCACAGTTATTTATTTTCAGATAACCCCTTAATATAGGGCGAATTTTGACGGTTTTGTGAGATGTAAAATAACTTTTCAAGATGGCTCACTATTATATTTTCGTGAGTTTGTTGATTCCGAGAGAATCGTTGACAGAAAGATGTACTCCTATCAGTATATGGATGCGTCTAAGGGTTTGATTTTCCGTTATGATAATGCTCACCATAAACCGGGCTAAATTTACCCACAGATCCTCATCATAAGCATGAGGAGAGTGAGGATAATATTGTTGCTTTTTCGCCTCCGAAGTTAGGAGAAGTGTTACAGGAAATTGAGAAATATGGGTTTATTCAAATGAGGCGAAGGACTGAGATCGCGGCGGAATCAGAAATTAGTTCTTCTAATATTTTTTGAACGTTTTTATCCTCCCAAACTAACTCGTCTTCCGGGGCATTATGGAGAGGAGAGAAAAATTTGACGACGGACGCGATCGCGCTGGTTTTATTAATGGAGTTAACCACCATGCTGGGTAAAGTTTGGAGATGCTCATCTATAGCCTTCGTGGCTAGTAATTGTATTACCATACCCTTGAGGGAAAGTCCCTGATTTTGATATGTATTCATTATTAATGATGCCTCTAATAAGTAGCTAGACGTAAATCAATCTGGCTATCTACAATCATTAAAAACGAATTTCACCAGAATATGTTGCCAAATTGGCAGAAATTTACAATACTTTACATAACCGCGTTTAATTAGGTAATTCTACTTAGGTTAATTTTAGTTGAGGCGCGATCGCGCCTTGACGTTTAAATTGAGAAGTCGAGGAGCTTGTGTTACCTCCTCTCCGAATCACCTTTATGAAAATCGCCCCATTTTTTATGCGAATGTCATAATTTTTTTTCAGATTAACCCAAAAATAAAGTTTTGTCCTCACGGGGTGACGACGAGGTTGAAAGCCAGACAGATTGAGGAGTGTAGCCAGAATGTGGTAAAAAGAAAAGCGTCGGAAAATGTATTCAACAGACTCACCAAAAATGTTTCCTCAATTAATTGACGATATTTTCGCTCCTCAACTAACCGCGGCAAAATATCTAACATTACAATGGTTAGTAATGCTGGTACAAACCTACAAAAATATTCAAATCGAGAAATTAGCAGAAAATTTAGTGCTCCCGGCAAAATATGAAAGTCACCGACGACATATCCAAAGGTGGTTAAGCTTAAAAGTATTAACGGTAAGTGGGATTTGGTATCCGATTATTAGAGAAATAATTAAAAGAAATTGCTCGGAGAAAACCCGACTAGAATTAATCATAGATAGAACCCAATGGGGAGAGAAATATCTTCATGGTCTCCGTGAGAAAAGGGAAGAGAAGTTTGCCCGTTAGCTGGACTATTTTAAATAAAAAGGGAGCGAGGAGTCTGTCAGAACAGAAAGAATTACTGACTCCATTTTTTGCCTTACTTAAAGAATATCATATAATGGTAATAGGCGACCGAAAATTTCACAGTGTCAAGCTGGCAGAATGGCTGAAAAAGAAGAAAATCTCTTTTATTTTAAGACAAAAAAAACACAAATATTCGGGAGAAAAAAGGGAAATATTACTCACTATAATCGAGATTAATAATCTCCGAGAAAAAGACGATACTAAAGGATGTAAAAGTGACACTAGAAAGTCCAAGAAACTACAATATAGTGATATATTTTAAAAGAAGATATGGGAAGAAAAAGAAACAAAAAGTGTGGTATTTATTGACGGATTTATGTGATGCAAATGAAGTCCTAAACCTGTACAAAAGACGTTGGGAAATAGAGGCAATGTTCAAAGATTATAAGACAGGAGGATATAATATAGAAAAGACAAAAATGAAGGAAGAGCGACTGGAAAAAATGCTAATAGTAATAGCAATAGCTTACACAATCGCAGTAGAAAAAGGGGAGAGAATCAAAGGAAGTCCTCACAGATTGTATGTAGAAAGACAGCGAACAATCAAGCAAAAACCGACAAAAAATAGCAATTTTTGGGTGGGAATGTATGGGGAAAACTGGGGCATAGGAGGGATAGAAATGGAAAAGTGGGCTAAACAACTTGTGCAAATTAATCCCAATAAACGTCGATTTTATCAACGGGGGTTGAAGGCTCAACAGTATATCCTGTCTATATCCTAGCTCCATCGTCACCCCGTGAGGAGGCATCCATGCCACCCCGTAACTCATCACATCCAGCCCATAAGGAGCTATACAGTTCAGTCTTTTTTACAGCCATTGGAGATTATAAATTGTAATCGTGTAATTGGTTTCGCTCGCGATCGTGATCAAAATCGCCCCACCAAAAGCGCAGAGGGTTCTGCGCCTTTCCCCCCGTGCCAAACTGGGGGTTTATTTTGTCTGGACAAGTATAGCGCGATCGTGCTTCAAAACCCCCGCACAAAACTGGGAGGTTTATTTTGTCCAAGAGAATACAACGCGATCGGGCTTCAAAACCCCCATCGCAAAACTGGGGGGTCTATTTTGCCCAACAGAGCACAACGCGCTAACCTTCAACACCCCGACAAACCCCCGTGCCAAACTGAGGGTTTCATTTTGCCCAACAGAGCACAACGCGATCGCGATATCTACCGATTGCTCTAACTTCGCCAACTCTGATAATAACAAGGGCTCTTGGAC
>JBEDKD010000205.1:0-5083 GCA_041172365.1 Cyanobacteriota bacterium
TTTGAAGACAATGGAGAGAAAAATATTGAATTAATTGGGCTTTTACCGGGATCTAAACCAGCCAAATTAGCTCAAGGAATGCCTTTATGTTTAGCGATCGCGCATCATCTCCACTCCCAACGCTCCCAAACCGAGTTTATTATTCCCGTAGCACCCACATTAGACTTAGAAACCTTAGCTAAATTTGCCGATATTCAACAAAATCCTCTGATCCCAAAAATGGGAGGAATTTCGGCAAAACTTCATTTAATTACTACCTCAGAAAAAAACGATTTTATCCCCTTAGAAAACCCCGAAAAATCATCATCACAAGATGAAGAAACCCGGTTTTTCTCAAATCCCGCGTTATTAGAAACCAATACCGGATTAAAAATCCGACTTATTACCGAAAATCCCGCTTACGAAATCCTCTCTCAATGTCAAATTTGTTTAACGACAGTGGGTGCAAACACCGCGGAATTAGGCTCTTTAGCCGTTCCCATGATTGTATTATTACCGACGCAACAATTCGATGCCATGCGCGCCTGGGATGGTATCCCCGGAATATTAGCCAATTTACCCCTATTCGGTTCACTATTTGCTCGTTTAATTAATTGGTTAGTTTGGCGACAAGGTAAACTTTTTGCTTGGCCTAATATTTGGGCAAAAAAAGAAATCGTACCCGAATTAGTCGGTAATTTAGAACCCGAAAAAGTAGCAGAATTAGTGCGCGATTATTTAAGCCATCCAGAGAAATTAGAAGAAATGCGCGATCGGCTTCGTGCCGTACGTGGTAAACCCGGAGCCGCGGAGAAAATCGCCCAAATTATTACAGAAGAAATGAATTAACACTCTTCTATGGATGACTATAAATCTGCCAATAACTTCCGCACAAGAGCATCATCACGTTGGTAGGGATAGGTTGATTGAGAAATTAACCAACGACAAAAGATATGCCAGAACCCACCCCTATTAAACATCTCAAAAAACTACTGTAGGGTAGGCATCTTGCCTGCCTTTGATCGGATTTTGGGGAGATGTCTATTGTATTTGTTATCGCGATGGTTAGGAATGAAAATTAAATAACTTGACTATTTGGTTAGTCTGGAAGCCTTTGAGATCGAATGCAGGCAAGATGCCTGCACTACTTTAATCGAATGCAGGCAAGATGCCTGCACTACTTTAATCGAATGCAGGCAAGATGCCTGCACTACTTTATTAAATTTTCATTCCTTAATAACTGGAGATGCTCGCGTTTTCCGGTTGTTGTAGCTGTTGTTCTAACATTAAACCATACTCCAACCCTTCCACAACAGCTTGATAAGAAGCATCTAAAATATTAGTAGAAACTCCTACCGTAGTCCAGCGTTTTTCCCCATTACTCGATTCCACTAAAACACGAGTTTTGGCAGAAGTTCCCGCACCGCCATCAATAATTCTCACTTTATAATCCCTGAGATGAAAAGACGCGATCGCGGGATAAAAATTAGTCAAAGCTTTACGCAAAGCCGCATCTAAGGCAGAAACCGGACCATTCCCCTCAGCCGCTTCTAAAATATCTTCACCATTAACAGTCACCTTCACCGTCGCTAAAGAATTAACAGTTTCATCAATTCCCTTATCACAATGAACCTGAAAACCCTTAATCGCAAAAAGTTGAGGACGTTGCCCTAAAGCTTGTCGCATTAATAACTCAAAAGAAGCTTCCGCGGCTTCAAATTGATAACCTTGATTTTCCAATTCTTTCAAGCGAGTTAAAATTTGCCGACACGCGGGATGATTCTGATCTAATTCTATTCCAAAAGTGCTCGCCTTAGCTAAAACATTACTTAAACCCGCCTGATCCGAAATCACAATCCGTCGTTTATTCCCGACTTTTTCCGGTTCAATATGTTCATAAGTTAAGGGATTTTTCTGCACAGCGGAAACATGAATCCCCCCTTTATGGGCAAAGGCAGATAACCCCACAAAGGGCGCGTGATCATTCGGAGCTAAATTGACAATTTCACTAATTAAACGACTACTGGATGTCAATTTTTGCAACTGTTCATCACTAATACAAGCATAGCCTAATTTCAACTGAAGATTAGGAATTAAAGTACAGAGATTAGCATTTCCACAGCGTTCCCCATAACCATTAATTGTCCCTTGAATCATGGTGACACCTTCCATAATCCCCGCTAAAGCATTCCCAACAGCAACACCGCCATCATTATGAGTATGAATGCCAATTTGAGGGGCGGGATTCATTTTTTCGGAAAAAAAGTTAACAACATCTTTGACAATCTTTGTCACTTCATGGGGTAAAGTTCCCCCATTAGTATCGCATAAAACTAACCACTCAGCCCCGGATTTAGCCGCAATTTCTAAAGTTTGTAAGGCATATTCAGGGTTATATTTATAGCCATCAAACCAGTGTTCCGCATCATAAATTACCCGACGGCCTTGACTACGGAAATACTCAATGGTATCTTGAATCATCGCGAGGTTTTCTTCTAAGGAAGTTTTGAGACTTTCGGTAACATGAAGATCCCAAGATTTACCAAATAGTGTAATCCAAAGAGTCCCCGCGGCTAAAATCGGTTGTAACATTTCATCTTGAGACGCGATTTTATGGGGACGACGGGTAGAACAAAATGCGACAACTTGTGCTTGTTGAAGGGGTTCCTCCTTCAAACGCCAGAAGAATTTTACATCTTTGGGGTTTGCTCCTGGCCAACCTCCTTCAATAAAGGGTATTCCTAACGCGTCCAGTTGATGCGCGATCCGCACTTTATCTTCTAAGGAAAGAGAAAGGCCTTCCCGTTGCGCTCCATCTCGGAGGGTGGTATCATAAATCCAAATTTGCTTTGTCATAAGTAATGGGTAATCGGTAATAGGTAATGGGTAATAGACTCGTCGGGATTATTTTAGTCAAATAACGTCTTTTTTTCCATTATGTGTAATAATTAATGGACAATTTTCAGAGCCTTGGCAAAATAAAGATAGTTTTCATGGGAGTAAATGAAGATGGTAAAGGTACAAGCGCAAGGAAAAACTTTTGAATGTTCACGGGAGGCTAATTTGCGTCAGAGCCTACTGGAAAATGGCATTGAGGTTTATAATGGTAACGCGAAGGTTATTAATTGTCACGGTATTGGGACCTGTGGTACCTGTGCTGTGGAGATAGAAGGGGATGTTTCCGAACCCCAGTGGCGGGAAAAAACTCGACTCTCTCTCCCTCCCCATTCTGCCACATCTGGACGACGTTTATCTTGTCAAGTTCAAGTTTTAGGTGATGTCAAGTTGACCAAGTTTGATGGTTTTTGGGGACAGGGTTCGCAAAAAGTCTGGACACCCGAAGGCTGATCTGTACAGAAAAAAGGGATTTTTTCTAGGGAATTTCCCTTTTTTTTATTGCTATCAGGAGTTAGGAAAATGGGTAATATTTTTGATGTGATGTTGGACTTCTTTCGCGAGGATGATTGGAAATTTTACCAACTGTCTGAGCAGACGATTTTACGTTTAGATGTTTCGGGACGCAATGGGGAATGGTTATGTTATGCTAATGCTGATGAAGAGGGGGAATATTTTTCTTTTTATTCGACTTGTCCCGTTAAGGTTCCTGAAGCCAAAAAAGTCGCGATGTCTGAACTTTTAACTCGGATTAATTATGGTTTACGCCTGGGGAATTTTGAGTTGGATTTTTCTGATGGTGAAATTCGTTATCGAAGATTTTAGTTTAAAACCCCGTCCCTTCGACAAGCTCAGGACAAGCCTTTTAGGACTGATTTTTGGGACTTAAAGACTTAATATAATCCCTCAAGACTTCAGCCATTTAAATATTAAGAATTGCGGCATATTCTTTCAGTTTTTGGTATTCGTTTTTATTCACGTTAAATTGTATCTTTTTTTCTCTTGACATATTCTAAAATCAACTCTATAATTAGAGTATATCCCAAAGGACAAATTAATTCAATGAAATTAAGATATCGCTATCGAATCTACCCAACCACCCAACAAAAGAGGCTAATGTCTCAATTGTTTGGTTGTTGTCGTGTAGTCTTTAACGATGCCTTAGCCTATTGCAAACAGGAGTATCAGAACGGTAATAAAAAACCTTCTAGCATTGAACTTTCTAAAAGACTTACAGAACTCAAAAAAACAGAGGAGAAACAATGGTTAACAGAAGTTTCATCTATCCCATTGCAACAGTCTTTGAGAGATTTAGAGCAGGCTTATTCAAACTTTTTCAAATCTGGTAAAGGGCAAAGAAATGGCAAGAAAGTTAAACCTCCTAGATTTAAAAAACGTAAGTCTAAACAGTCGGCTAAGTTCACCGATAACGGTTTTAAACTCTATCCTAATTCTGATTACATTTACCTAGCTAAAATAGGTGAAATCAAAGTAATTTGGAGTAGAGAATTACCAGCAGTCCCCTCATCTGTCACCGTCATTAAAGATAGCGCTGATAGATACTTTGTTAGTTTTGTAGTTGAGTTTAATCCTCAACAATTACCTGAAAATGGACAAAGTGTAGGCATAGATTTAGGAATAACGGATTTTGCCACTTTAAGTAATGGGGAGAAAGTTAAATCTCCTCAGCCTTTAAAGAAAAGGTTAAAACGTTTAAAAAGATTACAGCGCCATCTTTCTCGGAAACAAAAAGGAAGCAAAAGAAGGGAAGTAGCTAGAAAGAAATTAGCTCGGTGTTATGCTGAAATAGCAGACACCAGAACCGATTTTCTGCACAAATTGTCAACGAAAATTATTCGTGAAAACCAAACAATAGTTTTAGAAGATTTGAATGTTTCAGGCATGATGAAAAATCGAAAATTATCCCGTGCCATTAGTGATTTAGGCTGGCGGAGTTTTAGAACTATGCTAGAAGCTAAGTCAATAATGTATGGGCGAGATTTTCAAGTCATCAATAGATGGGAAGCCACGAGTCAAAAATGTTCTTGTTGTGGCTTTAATGGTGGTAAAAAGGAACTTTCTGTAAGGGAATGGACTTGTCTTAATTGTGGAGAAATCCACGATAGAGATGTAAATGCTGCCATAAATATATTAGTCGCGGGTGGGCAATCCGAGACTCAAAACGGATGTCGGAGGAAAAGTAAGACTG
>JBEDKD010000206.1:0-3935 GCA_041172365.1 Cyanobacteriota bacterium
GCGCGATCGCGGAAACCGGGTTTCTATGAGACACCCTGGTTTTAGATGAAAATCTCATAAACCCGGTTTCTTTTGCCCAAAGCGCGATCGCGCTGCTCACTATTTTCCCGTAATTTTAACAGGAATTTCGATAATAAATTGAGCACCAGCACCCGGAGCAGAAATACATCTCAAAGAGCCCTTATGTCGCTCCGTAATAATCTGATAACTAATTGATAAACCCATCCCCGTACCCTTGCCAACAGGTTTCGTAGTAAAGAAAGGATCAAATAATCGGCTTCTCACATTTTCTGTGATTCCCATACCATTATCTGTTATCCGAATTATTACCTGAGTTTCATTCATTAATTCCGTTTTAATGGAAATACGACTGGGTTTTTCTCTAATTTCTGACAAACTTCTTTTTGTATCCCTTTCTTCTAAACTATCAAGAGCATTAGTTAAAATATTCATAAAAACTTGATTCAATTGTCCAGCATAACATTCAACTAAAGGTAAATCACCATAATTTTTCATCACCTCAATCACCGGACGATCGGGTTTCGCTTTCAAACGATTTTGCAAAATCAATAAAGTGCTATCAATACCCTCGTGAATATTTACCTGTTTTCTTTCCGCTTCATCCATACGCGAAAAAGTACGCAGAGAAGAGACGATTTTCTCAATACGTTCCGCACCAATTTTCATCGAAGAAATTACTTTCGGCAAGTCTTCTTTAATAAATTCCAGTTCAATATCTTCCATTTTTTCTTGAATTTCTGTAACAGGATTGGGATAACATTTTTGATACACCTCCATCAGTTCAAGTAAAGACTGAGTATAGTCACTGGTATAGGTTAAATTGCCATAAATAAAGTTAACAGGATTATTAATTTCATGGGCAACTCCCGCGACTAATTGACCAAGAGATGACATTTTTTCACTTTGAATTAATTGTGCTTGTGTGCGTTGCAATTCTTGGAGAGTATTTTCTAACGCGAGGGCTTTTTCTCGCAATTGAGTTTCGGATTCGCGCAAAGCTTCTTCTGCTTCTCGGCGATCATTAGATTCCATTGCTAAACGAATAAAATCAGCAATCGAACTAATAAAAGTTTCCTCCTCTAAAGCCCAATGACGTTGATGCCCGACTTGTTCAACACAGAGCACTCCAATCACTTCTCCCCTCAATATAATAGGAGCATCTAGCATTGAAGAAATACCCAAGGGTGTTAAATAAAATTCCGAAAATTCTTGAGTCGCAGGGGCAGTATGAGCATCGTGAGCAACAATGATTTCTCCCAATTGTATCGCGTGGAAATATTGGGGATAATTACTCACTAATAACTCTATTCCGGCACGGTGAGCCTTAATCGAATTAAGGTATAAATCAACGCAGGTTATTTTAGTTCTTTCTTCATTATATAACCAAATGCTTACCCTTTCTACCTGAAGACTTAGGCTGACAACCTCCGTAATATCTCTCAGGGTATTATCAAGTTTTTCTGATTCTAATGTTTTGCGTTTTACTAATTCTTGAAATGCTTTACTATGTTCTCTTAACCGTCGTTCTTTCAGCATTAAAGCGGCTTCTACTTTTTTGCGATCACTAATATTTGTTGCTGTAATGACAAGCTGATAAATCCGAGAATGACTATCTTTTAAAGGCGTAATATTCAATAACCAGCAAGTCTCTTTACCCTTGACGAAAAAAGTTTCCTCAAAGAAAAGACTTTTACCCGATTTTACACAATGACTGTAACGCTTATTATACATCTGTGCTATCTCCGGGGAGAGGGATTCTCTCACGGTTTTTCCTAAAAGGATTTCTACGGGAAAAATACTCGCGTTCTCCATTGCCGGATTAAACGCGGCATAACGAAATTCCTTTCCATCTTCTAATACATCTAAGACAAAAATACCATAGTCAACACCATCCCAGATACTCTGCAAAAATTGTGCCTGTTTTTGCAGTTGTTCCTCAAATTGTTTACGTTCCGTGATATCTTCAATAATCGCTAACAAATATTCTGGTTCCCCTTGAGTATCAAGGATAGCTGTTTTTTTCGTATGTAAAAATCGTAATTCTCCCGTGGCTGTATGGACTTCTTCTTCGGGAATATCCAAAATTGATCTACTGTTAAGAACTTCACGATCTTTGGCGGTAAAAAATTTAGCTTGATCGGGAGGAAAAAAGTCATAGTCATTTTTTCCGATCACGTCTTCGGCACGAAATCCTAATAATTTTTCTGCGGATTTATTCCAGAGAACAAATCGTAAATCTTTCGCTTCTTTAGTTAATACTGCTACAGGTAAATGATCGAGCACTAATTCTAAAAAATGTTGAGTTTCTTTTAATTTTTCTTCGGCTCGTTTACGATCCGTAATATCGAGGGCCATTGAAGCAATACTAATCACAGTTCCATCAGGAGCAATTAAAGGAACATTATACCAATCACAAATAATGATTCTACCATCCTTGGTAATATTTTCATTGATACTACGAGTTCCCCCCTCTAGTTTAACTAACGCGGCAAATACTTCATTTACGATTTCTCTCACATTTTCTGGTACGATTAATCCCGCGGCGTGATGTCCGATCGCGTCCTCTTTACTGAATCCAAAAATTTTTTCTGCTGTGGGATTCCACGCGAGCACTTCAAAGTTCATATTCCATTCGATCAACGCGATCGGACTGCTTTCAAATAAAATAGATAATCTTTGTTGTACTTTTTGAATTGCCTCTTCAGCCAGCTTTCTTTCTGTAATATCTTCAAACATGAGAAGAAGACCACTTACCATCCCATTAGCATCATGGAGAGGTAATTTAGAAGTCTCTATCCAAGTATTTTTTCCATCCGCTTGTGTATGGGTTTCTATCAGGTGTAATTCCGCGCGATCGCGATTCATTACACGGGCATCCCATTCTCGATAAAAAGTAGCTTCTTCTCTAGTGGCAGACAATTCATAATCGTTTTTTCCCAAAACATTATGAGGATTTCCCACCCCAACAACTTCGGCAAATTTTTGATTACAACCTAAATAGAGAGAATCACGATCTTTCCAGGCAATACATTGAGGAATAGTATCAATAACTGTTTGTAAAATTTCTTGAGATTTTCTCAGGGATTCTTCTGCGATATGACGTTCTTGAATTTCCTGCTGTAACTGGACAACTGTTCCCTCTAACTCTATTGTACGCTCTCTTACTCTTAATTCTAGTTCTTCATTGGCTTTTTGTAAGTTTGCTTGTGCTTGTTTACGAATGGTAATATCCCTCGCCACTACCATGACTTGCTCTTCTGATAAAGGAGAAATAGTTGCCGAAAACCATTTTAGCTCATCACCAATAGGCAAACTATATTCAAGATTTGTTGCTTCTTTCAATTCTAAAGTATTATGAATCGCACCCAAAAATATATCTCCTTGCAATTTTGGCAGGATTTCATAGAGACTATTTTCCCGTACATGAGCACTAGGTTTATCTAACCAAGAAGGATTAGTAGGAGCTATTTTTCTGTAACGTCCATTCCTGTCTAAAACTAGCACTAGATCAGTCATTGCCTCAAATAATACCCGGAGTTCTCTTTCGGATTCGAGTAGTTTTTCCTCAGCTTTTTTGCGATCTGTGATATCCATAATGACACCACAAAAAATAACTTCTCCCTGTTCATTTTTGTTCGGTTGAGAATCTCCTTGCCACCAACGAATTTCTCCATTCGGTTTAATTAATCGTCCTTCATAATGCCAAGAAGTGAGATTTTCCACAACTTCTATTACAGAAGCAATATAACTATTCAAATCGTCAGAATATATGTGATTGATGAATAAATTAATATCTTGCATAATCTCGTTAGCTGTCACACCCATGATGTCATAAATGCGATCGCTCATATAATCGACAGTCCACACCCCAGCCCGGTTACAAAACTGAAAAATTGCCCCAGGCATCGTCGCGG
>JBEDKD010000207.1:0-7987 GCA_041172365.1 Cyanobacteriota bacterium
ATATTGAGGGAAAGGGTGAAGTAATTGTTAATCAAAATGGTATTCATAGTCAATTAGTAGGAACATTATTAGATATTACCGAGCGGAAAAAAATTGAAGAAAATTTGAGAAAAAGTGAAGAAATTTATCGAAATTTAGCTAAATTATTTCCTAATGGTGCTGTTCATCTTTTTGACTTGAATCTTAAATATTTCCTCACTAAAGGAAGTATTTTAGAGAAATTAGGATTATCAAATGATATGTTTGAAGGAAAAACGATGTGGGACATTTTTCCCCGTGAAACTTGTGAAATTCTTGATTTTTATTACCACAAAGTGTTAGAGGGAGAATCTCACAATTTTGAACTATCATGGCAACACTACTATTTTATGATTAGCGTTACTCCCCTGCGAAATGACCAAGGGGAAATTATTGGGGGGATCGCGGTTTCTCAAGAAATTACTGATCGGAAACGAGTTGAAGAATCTCTGCAAAAACAAGTCCAAAGAGAACAAGCCTTAAATCGTGTGATTCACACCATTCGTAATTCTTTAGACTTAACCACTATTTTTGAAATTGCCGCGAGTGAAATCGCTCAAATCCTTGAAGTTGAGCGAGTTACTATCACCAAATATATTGCTGAAAAAGAACTCTGGCGTGTCGTTTCTGACTATCATCAATTAGTTGATATTCCTGATATCTTAGGAATGGAGTTTACTCAGGGAGATCACTCTGTTTATGATCAATTAAAAAATCAGCAATTTGTCTTAATAAACAATACCCTAGAACCGGAGGAAGAAAATGTCTTAAAATTTGCTAAAATATTTCATGGTGATTCCTTAATTATTCCCTTAACTATTGAGTCGGAACTTTGGGGTACATTGACATTATTAAGTCATAAAAAATTACCTTGGCAAAAGTCAGAAATAAGTCTGGCTTCCGCTGTCGCGGATCAACTCGCGATCGCGATCCATCAATCAGAACTTTATCAAGATTTGCAAGACGCGAATGAAGCACTTTCACGACTCGCGTCCCTTGATGGTTTAACCCAAATTCCCAATCGTCGCCGTTTTGATGAATATCTTAATCTTGAATGGCGACGTTTGAGACGAGAAAAGAAATTTTTATCTTTGATTTTCTTAGATGTTGATTATTTTAAACGATATAATGACACCTATGGTCATTTAGCGGGTGATGATTGTTTAAAAAAAATTGCCCAGGTACTTACTAATGTTATTCATCGTCCCGCGGATTTGATTGCCCGTTATGGCGGTGAAGAATTCGCGATTATTCTTCCTTATACCAATATTGATGGGGCCCTTCATATTGCCGGGACTGTCCTCCGTCGCATTCAAAATCTGAAAATTCCCCATTCTCAATCTTTAATTAAACCTTATGTTACTGTTAGTATTGGTGTGGCTTCTATGATTCCCTCTCTGGAATTATTACCTCAAGATTTGATTCATGGGGCTGATCAATCTCTTTATCTTGCTAAAAACTCAGGACGCGATCGTATTTCCATTAAATCTTAAACTTTTGTAAAAATTAACAACCATATTCTATCTGTTGGGTATAATCGAAAAGATTAATCTTCTACGCATTTAAAATTACCGTAGCACAGGTATCTTGCCTCTCTAAATCCGGCTCATTGTCCTACTTTATGTAGTTTAAATGCCTAGAGGCTTAGTAGTAAAAAAAGAGAAAAAACCATGATTAAAAAGCAAGCCATCGGGATCGCGATGTTTATTTTAAGTACAACTACATCCGCGATCGCGGAACCGATATGTATTCCTTTCAAAGTAGTGGGTGGTGAAGGAAACTCGGTATCAAAACAAGTATCTCAACCCAATATGACAAAACTTTTGCGTAGTAATTGGGATACAGATTTTGCCGTACCCACCCGCCAATCCTTTAAGCGCTTTATGGTGACACTGAAATCAGAATCATCAGCAAAAGCACCTTTTCAAGTCCAAATTAACTTGAAATATAATGATAAAACAGTAGATAACGCGTTTGATTCAAAAGTAGAACTTGATCCGGGCAAATCAAAAGTCACAATTGTCACGCCCCGTATCAATAATCAACCCTATCAAATTAATGTTAATGTAGGAGGCGCAGATGCCATTGGTTATGGTTATAATCTCTCCATAAGTGGCTGTCAGTGAAGAAGGAAGAAGGAAGAGGGAAGAAGGAAGAGGGAAGAAGGAAGAGGGAAGAAGGAAGAAGGAAGAAGGAAGAGGGAAGAAGGAAGAGGGAAGAAGGAAGAAGGAAGAGGGAAGAAGGAAGAGCCGCCATTAATAATTTCGGGTGCATCTCAAGGTTGTAAATTGGTAGTGGGAGCGTCTCGCTCCCTAGCCCGATCGCGCCTTCGCGAGACGCTCTGATGGTCCGCACAGGCTACGTCAACCCACTACAATTTTTTTGGGCAAATTTGAGATGCTCCCATAATTTCCTAACCATCGGGTTGCTATCAATCAGAAATAAACCGGGTTTCTGGCACTTTTCTGTTACTATAAATAATAATTATGAGTACAGAAACCCGGTTTATTTTATCCTTAATAAAGCCGATTAATCAAACAAAAATATCCCTCAATCAACTCTCATTTATTTTCTCTGTCTCATCTGTGCCTTTGTGGTTCATTTTTCTCATTTTCTGCCATTAATAAATGATTAATCAACGATCGCGTGAATTTCATCTAAGGACGCGATCGCGACATCAGCATCCCCCAAATGTAGGGGGCGAGAATTACCCCAACAAATACCAATACAACCCGCAGCCCCCGCGTTTTTCGCCATCTCAATATCACCCACCGAATCACCCACCATCAAAGTCGCGTCCGGTTTTACCCCTAATTTCTCACAAGCTTGTAAAAATAGAACCGGATCAGGTTTATTAATATGTCCATCGACACCCATTTCTAATTGAATATATTCTCCTAACTGATGACTTCGGACAAAATTCTGCACATCTTTCGTCGTAGCCGCGGAAAGAATCCCAATTTTTAAACCCGCGTCAGACAGGAATTTTATCACATCTAAACAACCGACAAATAAAGGAGACGCGGCCTCTTTTTTAAACACTTGATCCGCTTCATCAAAAGCCCTTTTCGCAATAGATAAAGACTCAATCCAACCCCGTCCCGTCTCCGCGATATAACCCGCGGCAACAATTTCATTTTCCCGCCGACTTCCCACTGCCATTAACCCCGTCGGATCAATTTTATCCCCATTAATTCCAAAAGCCATTAATAAAGGTTCTCCCATCCCCGGAATTTGAGCATCGATCATCCGCGATCGCTTCAACCCCAGATTTCGCAAAAACTCTTGAGAATCTTCCAAAGTACCGTCTTTATCAAAAATGATCGCTTCGATATTAGAGAAAGTCAAATTACGACATTGAATGGTAGCCATTTGATCATTGAAAGTTGAGAGTAATCTCGGTTATTTTAAATGAAAACTCACCCCATATATCGCGTTTCCCTAAAATCATTGATACAGATTTGTCGGGGTAGCGCCCCGTGCCTATCCCCCCAACCCCCACAGGGCTGTTTCATTCTGCCATAACCCGTCAGGGATCAAGTCGCGATCTAATAGCAAAAGTCGTCTGAAGACGACTGAAAGAGTAATTACAGGAGATTGCAGATTTATGAAGTACAGCCCATAAACCTCAAATCGCTCCGGGGCACCGCCCCGATTAAACCGTTTTTTTGTACTTCAGTTACCTGAAAAATGCTGTAATAGTCCTCTTCAGAGGACTTTAGCTTTGAGACAGGGACTTGAGTCCCTGTCGGATCGCGAGTCTTAATCGTTTTTTGACAAATTAGTTGATTTTTGACATGACTTTTAAAACTCATTGATATCACTTGCTATCTCCACAAATTTTGATACAATCGAAGTGGGATTTTTAACGATCGCCCCCAATCACAATCAACTTATTTTTTTGATCATAATTCCGTTTGTTGGGCTATTTTGGCCCACAATTTGACCAGTGATCCCAGAACCTCCGAGGGCCACCAATGTCCCCCTTTGTTGATTTGACTGAGTTACCCTGTGACAAACGAGATCAACTTATGACTACTACTATTTTGATTGTTGATGATTCTCAAACAGAGCGCGATACATACCGCGGTTATTTGACAAAGGATCGCCCTGACACTTACCGGATTCTGGAAGCTGAAACCTTAAAACAAGGACTAAATTTGTGTTGGGAAGAAAAACCCGATGCCATTTTATTAGATTTTGAACTGACTAATGGCGATGGTTTGGAATTTCTCCAACAGTTGAAGGAAAGGGGATATCCCCACCCATTACCTGTAATTATGCTCACAGGGCAGGGAGATTTAATTATCGCGATTCAAGCTATGAAAAGGGGGGCTTATGACTATCTGGTGAAAAGTACCCTCAATTCCGAAATGTTGCAAAATACCCTTGATAATCTTCTGGCTCTTATGAATATGATTGCAGAACGCACTCAAGCCAAAATTGCACTACAGGAAAGCGAAGCTCAGTTTCAAAGAATAGCCGCATTATTACCGGGTGCAATTTATATTTTTGTCCAGCGTTTAGATGGTTCCACTTATCTTGAGTATATGAGCGCGATGGGAGAGGAAATTATGGAGTTAACGGTTGAGGAGGTACTTCACAATATGCACCTTTCTTATGATACAATTCATCCTGATTTTCGTCGTGCCAACTTAGCATCGGAGACTGATGCTACGGAAACGATGCAACCCTTTCAATATGAATATCAGATTAATGTCGATTCAGGAAAAACTAAATGGCTACAGGCAAATGCACGCGCTGTCAAGCGGGAAAATGGTGAGATTGCTTGGTATGGAGTCTTGTGTGATATTAGCGATCGTAAACAAACAGAAAAAGAACTATTAGAACTTAACCAGTCCCTAGAACTTAGGGTATCACAACGCACTGGCGAACTTCAAGCTAGAGAAAAACAACTGCGAGAATTATCCGAAAGATTGGCCTTATCCCTCAAATCTGGCGCGATCGGCTGCTGGGAGTGGGATATACGGCATGATCTCCTCACCTGGGATGAGCGGATGTATGAACTTTATGGGGTAAAACCTTCTAAACCCAATAAAAATTATGCTTTTTGGATAAATAGGCTACATCCTGATGATCGAGCCATTATTGAAGCAAACTTTGAAAAAGCTCTCGTAGATCAGGCAGAATTCAATACAGAGTATCGAGTGATTTATCCAGACGGCAGCATCCATTTCATCGAATCCTATTCCTTGATTCAACGGGATGAAGAGGGCAAGCCTCAAAGCATGATAGGCATTAATCTCGATGTCAGCTCGCGTAAACAAGCCGAAGAGCTAATTCGCCAACAAGTAGAAAGAGAATCCCTCCTGCGAGAAATTACCCAACGGATTCGTGAATCTCTCGATCTCAAGACTATTTTCGAGACGGCGACTCAAGAGATTCGTGAATTTCTTGACGCCGATCGCGTGGCGATTTTGCAGTTTTCTCATGACTCCAATTTTGTCGATAGCGAATTTGTCGCGGAATCTGTGATAAACGGATTTACTTCTGCTTTAGGGGAAAAATTTCAGGATCATTGTTTTAGGGAAAAATACCACCGCGACTATCAGCAGGGCAAAATCCAAGCTGTTAATGATATCTACGAGAATGGAATTGCACAATGTCTGATCAATATTTTGGCACAATTTCACGTTCGGGCTAGTTTAATTGTACCCTTACTCAAGGGAACAGAATTATGGGGATTGCTCTGTATCCATCAATGTGATGGCCCCCGCTCTTGGCAACCCCTTGAGATTGATTTACTCAAACAAATTGCCAGCCAATTAACGATCGCGATTCAGCAAGCCAGTCTTTACCAACAGGTACAGAATGAACTTGAGGAAAATAATCAACTATTTCTGCAATTAACTCGCGAATTAGAACAGAAAAAAATATTACTCAAAGAAATTCATCACCGAGTCAAAAATAACTTACAAGTCATGTCTAGTATCATGTACTTACAGTTTGGGAAAGCCTCCCCAGAAATCAAGGCACTCAGTGAGGAATATCAAAACCGACTCCAGTCAATAGCAGTGCTTCACGAGCAACTTTACCGTGGTAATAATCTTAGTGATATTGACATATCTCAATACATTACCACTTTAAGCAAAAATCTTTTTCAATGCTATGCCATAGATTCCGCACTCATTACCCTCAAAATGGAAGTTAATGAGATATATCTACCCCTAGATCAGTCTATTCCCCTGGGTTTAATTATGAATGAATTGATATCTAACGCGCTCAAACACGCGTTCCCCCAAGGGCAGGGAGAAATCACGATCTCATTAATTGAGTCTGAAAAACAAATTAGCCTCACCATCGCGGATAATGGAATAGGATTACCCACAGACTTTGACCCCGAAAAGACAGATACTTTGGGGATGCAGTTGATCATCAGTTTCACTCAACAACTAGAAGGAGAATTAACCTGTAATAGCAAAAACGGATCAATTTTTCAAATAACTTTCCCATCTTTATAAAATTTTTTTTGTTGTTTACACAATAAAACTCATGTGCATTAAAACATTAATTATTGAAGATGAAAAATTAGTCGCCAGACATATAGCCCAACTACTCGAAGAGGAGGGTTATCAAGTCTGCGCGATCGTTTCCGACGGCGAAACAGCCATTCAAAAAATCATAGAATTTTATCCTGAGCTAATATTAATGGATATTAGGATTAAAGGAGAACTAGATGGCATAGAAGTCGCGGAACATATCAGATTTTTATATGACATCCCCATTGTTTATCTCACCGCGTTCTCTGATCCAGAGACTCTCACGCGTGCGGAGATGACAAATCCTTCAGGATATGTAATTAAACCTTTTCGCCGGGAACAACTGCTTTCCACAATCAGGATAGCACTGGCAAATCATCAAGCCAAAAGAACTCAGCCACTCCGAAAAATAGATGAGTTACAGCTAGACAAAAAAACAGCAAGTTCTAGACTAAAATCAACGATTGTGTATATTAAAAACAATCTGCATCATAACATTAATTTGGAACTGCTCTCCGGCTCAATGGGAATGACACCCGCCTATTTTTGTCGTTTCTTTCATAAAGAAATCGGCTGTTCTCCCTATCAATACATTATTAAGCAACGGATAGAAAAAGCAAAAAAATTATTACTCAAAGATCGACAACTATCGATCAATGATATAGCCATGCAATGTGGTTTTAGTTCTCACAGTCAATTAGATCGACATTTCCGTAAATTAATGGGAATCACCCCCAAAGAGTATCGTAATTAACATACAGTAGGGAACAGCCAACTCTTAACAGGCAACAGTAATGAAAGTGTATTAGTACATACATTTTTTCATCAATGGTAAAACTGATAAACCGGAAATACGCGGTAATCCCCTGGGGAAATTAATGTCAATAATTAGCTATTTTATCAAAAATGGATTAACACTCTCCAGAAAAGCTGTTTTATACTGATTGAGGTAAGCCTTACGAGCGTGATGGAGAATTATCCTCTATGTTCATAGATCCTATTCCTACAGGTTTGCCAAAGTATAAACCCGATTTCAGTGAAGATAGAAAAGCTGGGTGGTGGATTGAGATTGTGGTAACTCAACCAACATCTATCTACTACTTTGGCCCATTCAAAAGTCATATCATGGCGGAAAAAGAATGGCCAGTTATTGCCGAAGACTTAATTAATGAAGGAGCACGAGGATTAGCCAAAACGATTCAACTCTATAATCCGCGACAATTGTGGGCAATAGAGCATTTAGATCCCGCTTATGTTCTTTCCGAGTCTTGATAAGATTTCCGCCATAGATTTTTGGTATAAGAATACCAATTTCCCCTAATTTCAAAAAAATAATTTTTTATATTACCCGATGTGCCACTTTTTTCACCCTCTGAGCTGTTTCATTAAGGAGAAAAATTGCGAAAAATCAAAATCTTGTAGGGGTGGGTTTGCCAATTAATTTTGTCACCCACAGACAACCCTAATAA
>JBEDKD010000208.1:0-9530 GCA_041172365.1 Cyanobacteriota bacterium
CACCACAGGAGCAGTCACCGGAAACGGAAGACGAGGAAGACGACGACGAAGAAGAAAACCCCGATCCTCCCGAAGAAGAAGAAACAAGCATCCCAGAAGAATTTATTTTCGATCCCGAAGGGGTAGTGTTAGATCCCACGGTGCTGTATTTTGCCCAAATGTCGAGAATGCGGGGCAAATCAGGAAGTCGCAGCACCATCTTTTCCGAAGATAGGGGGCGTTATATCAAACCCATTTTACCGAGAGGGAAAGTCAGACGCATCGCGGTAGATGCCACCCTACGCGCCGCGGCTCCTTATCAAAAGTCACGACGTTTACGCGAACCCAATCGTCGGGTTATAGTCGAACAGGGAGATATTCGCGCCAAACGGTTAGCCCGAAAAGCCGGAGCCTTAGTGGTATTTGTGGTGGACGCGTCAGGCTCAATGGCATTAAACCGGATGCAATCGGCAAAGGGCGCGGTTTTACAATTATTAACAGAAGCCTATCAAAGTCGCGATCAAGTCTCTCTAATTCCCTTCCGAGGGGAACAAGCGGAGGTATTATTACCACCGACTCGCTCGATCGCGTTAGCCCGAAAACGGTTAGAAAGACTCCCTTGTGGAGGTGGCTCCCCCCTAGCTCATGGCTTAACTCAAGCCGTGCGTGTCGGCATGAATGCACGACAGTCGGGTGATATTGGCCAAGTTGTGATTGTAGCCATTACCGACGGCCGGGGTAATATACCCTTAGCGCGATCGTTAGGTGAACCCATTGAAGAAGGGGTAAAACCGGATATCAAAGCCGAATTGTTAGAAATTGCCGCCAAAATTCGGGGTTTAGGGATGCAATTATTAATGATAGATACCGAGAGCAAATTTATTTCCACGGGGTTTGCCAAAGAGTTAGCGAAAAATGCTGGCGGCAAATATTATCATTTACCCAAGGCGACGGATCAGGCGATCGCGGCTATGGCAAAAGGCGCGATCGCGTCAATTAAATCCTAGTTGTCATAAAGCACAAAGGCACAAAAGAGCCTTTGTGCTTCATCAAAAAACATCTCCATCCATCTGCGTACCCTACGGGAAGGCTTCGCCTATATCTGCGTACCCTACGGGAAGGCTTCGCCTATATCTGCGGTTTCAAAAAAAGCGATTAATCAACCACCAAGGCACTAAGGCACAAAGGAAAGAGGAAAAAGAGCGCGATCGGATTTCCCTCTTTGTGTCTTTGTGTCTTGGTGGTTAATTCCCACAAAATCTTAGTTGGAGAAACCCGTTTTTTAATGAAACACAAAGGCCGATTAGGGCACAGAGGAAAGAGGAAAAAGAGCGCGATCGGATTTCCCTCTTTGTGTCTTGGTGTCTTGGTGGTTAATTCCCACAAAATCCTAGTTGGAGAAACCCGTTTTTTAATGAAACACAAAGGCCGATTAGGGCACAGAGAAAAGAGGAAAAAGAGCGCGATCGGGCTAAAAATCTACTCATCAATTGATGATGTACTCTCTTCCGCCTCATCCTTAACTTGTGACAGAGTTTCCTCTTCCATTTCCGACTCCATTAAATCTTCAATAAGTGGCTTTAAAGTATTATCAGGAGGACGCTTAGGAAATTCACTATGAGTATATATCCAAGCTAATTTAATTACCCCTTGACGACGATTAACTAAATACATCAATCTTCCTTCACCAGAAGCACCCCGCAACCCTGGCATATTAAAATAATACTTTCGGAAATCCCACTCATCAGGTTTGCGTAAACTTCCAGGCCATCCCTCGGAAAAAGAATTGGATAAAAAGGGATCGTTGCATAAATCGTTGACAATTTGAGCCAAAAAATCTTGAAAAGCTTGTTTCGCCTTCTCACCTTTATAATACCGCTTGAGAAGTTCTTTATAAGCACGCAAAAACTTATCAGAGGGTTTAATCCGAAACAGGATTTAGCCACTCCTTAAACTCATCGGATGTCATTAATGGAGTTTCCTCTGATTCATCTAAAGCGTCTTTGACAACTTCAGTCATTACTTGATTGTAAGTGGGATTTTCTCTTTCCATCGCGTCTAAAACAGCATTTTTTAAACGCGATAGTGCCTGAAGATATTCGGTAAGAGAATCGGTTTCACCTTTAATCAAGATCCAGGCTAATGATAATCTTGTTAAGAAAGATGGAATGAAAGTATTATTTTTTCCTTCGAGATGGGCAATGGAACTATAAATTAATGATTCCAGTAATTCCTGCTCTTTTGGCGAAAAATATTGCCATTGATTTTCCACTGCTATTGCTAAAGCTTCCGTCTTTCTCGCCAGCACACGCAGTCGGGATGAATTGACTGTACGAGGTTGAGAAATTTGCTGAATTTCATCAGGATTAATGGTGATAGCAACCGACATCCGGTTTACCTCCTGAGCAGTTTCATTTTTTGGGAATTGTTTTATTATAGCTCATATTCTCAAAAATTGAACATGATTCTCCGATGCCCTTTTTGTTAATCAAAAAAATCCCTTCATCCATCTTCATCCATCTCCATCCATCTCCATCCATCTGCGTTTAGGAGCGTACCCTACGGGAAGGCTTCGCCTATATCTGCGGTTTCAAAAAAAGCGATTATTAGTTGTAATCAACCACCAAGGCACTAAGGCACTAAGGAAAAAAGAGCGCAATTTTTAGGGATTTCCCCCTTTGTGTCTTTGTGTCTTTGTGGTTTATTCCCCCCAAATCTTAGTTGGAGAAACCCGTTTTTTAATGAAACACAAAGGCCGATTCGGGCACAGAGGAAAGAGGAAAAAGAGCGTGATCGTATTTTTTTGAGTTCCCCCTTTGTGTCTCTGTGTCAAAGTGGTTAATCCCCCCAAAATCCCTGGTTTTTTCCCATCCCACTGAAACTCTTGTTTTATCCTTCTTCCCTCTTCCCTCTTCCTTCTTCCTTCTTCCTTCAAACTAAATTACGTCGCAATTGATCAAGAGCCGTACAAGCACTTAAATTTCGTATCCAGTCACGGCCCCGAATAGCACCAAAACGGAATTGAAAACTTTGTACCCCTAATTTATCATTAGCTAACCCAATATAAACTAAACCTACAGGTTTATTTTCTGTGCCGCCATCGGGTCCCGCGATGCCTGTAATACTTAATCCCCAAGTCGTGTCTAACGTTTCCTTTACTCCTTGCGCCATCTGTTTCGCGATGACATCACTGACAGCCCCAAATTGCTCTAAATCTTCGGATTTTACCTTTAATAAATTGATTTTAACTTGATTATCATAAGCAATTATTCCTCCCATAAAATATTGGGAACTCCCCGGAACATTCGTTAACATGGCTCCGATTCCTCCCCCGGTACAAGATTCGGCTACACTGAGGGTTTCTCCCCGTTTTCGTAATAAATTACCTACCACAGAAGCTAAGGTATCTTCATTAACACCAAAACAATCTAAACCAGTAATTTCTCTTAATTTTTCTTCTACGGGGGTAATCAAATTTTTAGCCAATTCTTCTGACTCTGCTTGGGCTGAAATTCTTAATTTAACTTCTCCATGATTGGCATAGGGCGCAACTGTGGGATTTTTATTGTCAAAAAAAGGTGCGACTTTTTCGGCTAAGGTTGACTCGGCAATTCCCCAAAATTTTAAGGTGCGACTATAAATTGTGGTTTGACTCCAACCATTGTTTTTTAAATAGGGAGTCGCGATCTCTCGCCACATGATGTGCATTTCCGCGGGAACCCCTGGAAATGTCATTAATGTCACATGGGGACGGGGTTGCCAAATAATGCCCGGAGCACTGCCACTGGGATTATATAAAATCTCGGCGCCTTCGGGGATTAAGGCTTGTTTTCGATTACTGGGACTCATTACTCGTCCCCTATGGGCAAATTTTTGTTCGATATCTGCGATGATTTCTGGTTTTTCTATGAGGGGAGTACCAAAATAATCCGCGATCGTTTCTACGGTTAAATCATCGGGTGTTGGTCCTAAACCCCCTGTGAAAATTAATAAGTTTGAGCGATTTATGGCAATTTCTATTACCTTTTTTAATCGTTCAGGATTATCACCAACCACGGTTTGATAATAATGGGGAATGCCTAAATTTGCCAATTCTTTTGCTAAAAATTGGGCATTACTGTTAAGAATATCTCCTAACAGTAATTCCGTACCAACACAAATAATTTCGGCTGTCATTATCTTTCGCTCAAATTAAGACTAAATCAATCAGAAACTAGGGGGTTCCCATTGTTTTGCTCAGGGCAAAGTTGAGAGATTTACGTTTTCGCGTGTTTCCAAACTTTCCAACTGGTATAACATAACAGTCCCGTGGCGGCTAAAGCATAAGCTAATCCACTGGGAATACCGGAAAAAGCCAGGGCTAAACTTCCCACCCATAAGGTTAGAGAGTAAATAAAGAAGACAGTTAAACGATGGGAAAGTCCGGCATCTAATAAGCGATGATGTAAATGACGTTTATCTGCAATAAAGGGAGATTTACCACTACGAAGGCGATCTAAAATTACCGCGGACATATCTAATATGGGAACTGCCAAAATTAAATAAGGGAGTAATACGGAAGTCACCGCGGTGATTTTTACTAAACCAATGACTCCGACACCTGCTAAGGTAAATCCCATAAAGTAGGCTCCGCCGTCTCCCATGAAAATTTGCGCGGGATTAAAGTTATAACGGAGAAAGCCTAATGCTCCTCCCGCGACAGCCGCGGCAATTAACGCGGCCGCGGGTTGTTTCATAAATAAACTGACGATTAACATGACAACCGCGGAAATGCCAGAAACTCCCGCGGCTAAACCGTCTAAACCATCGATCCAGTTAATCGCGTTGGCCATACCCACTAACCAGATTACGGTAATGGGAAGACCTAACCAATGTAAATCGACTATTCCTATCGTGGGAATACTCAAAAAGTCAATGCGGACTCCTGCCCACCAAGCTAAACTGGCAACTATGGTTTGTAATAGTAAACGGACAAAGGGGGAGAGGGAAAACAGATCATCGGCTAAACCTATTAAGAAAAAGGCTAAACCGCCGATGGTAACACCCCAAATTTGATATTCATCATGGGGATTGAGACTTTGGCCACTGGCATCGAGAAAACCTCCAAATCCCCAGACTATTAAGAGGGCAATAAGGGTTCCTAAAAAAATTGAGACTCCACCTAGACGTACCATTGGACGTTGGTGGATTTTTCGATCGCCGGGTTGATCAACTCGTCCACTTTTGAGACCAATTTTTCTAATAATTGGGGTACTAAGCAGGACAATTAGGGCCGAAACCAGAAAGGCAATCAGGTGGTACAGATGGTGCTGCATCTGAAATGAGTAAAGTGGGGAATAAAAAGAGTCTGTCACTGTCTAATGATATTGCACAATTGAGAATACAGCACCCAGGGGTGACAATCTTTTCTTGAGCCTGTCTCTCTGGGTGCTGTGTCATGGATGCTCTGTCAATTGAAGCTATGTATGAGATTTCTGGCAAAAATCCGAGCCCAGGCAGGCAAGATGCCTACCCTACAGTGGTTTTTGCTCCTGTCTATGGGCAAAAATCCGAGCCCAGGCAGGCAAGATGCCTACCCTACAGTGGTTTTTGCTCCTGTCTATTAGACGATCGCGCCGACTTTGAGGTTGAGATGGGGATAGAGGGGGAAACGATCGCATAGGGACGCGACGCGATTCCGACAGTCTTGGGCAATGGTTTCGTCTTTGGGATTGAGGAGCCGATCGCTGATAATATTACCAATTTCGGTAAATTCTGGGATTCCCATGCCTCTAGTAGTCATCGCGGGTGTCCCTAAACGTAATCCACTGGTGATAAAGGGGGATTCGGGATCAAAGGGTACGGTATTTTTATTCGCGGTGATATGAATCCCTCCTAGCAGTTGATCGGCTATTTTCCCTGTCATTTTAATGGAACGTAGATCCACTAACATTAAGTGATTATCGGTCCCACCGGACACAATTTTAAAGCCCCGTTTTTGTAATTGCTCTGCTAAGGCTTGGGCATTGGCAATGACTTGGCCGCTATAGGTTTTAAATTCTGGTTTTAAGGCTTCCCCAAAGGCGACGGCTTTACCCGCGATCACGTGCTCTAGGGGACCGCCTTGAGTTCCTGGGAATACGGCTTTATCGAGTTTTTTACCTAATTCGCCATCGTTGGTGAGAATTAGTCCCCCTCTGGGGCCGCGTAGGGTTTTGTGAGTGGTGGTGGTGACGACATGACAATGGGTGAGGGGACTGGGATGGTGTCCTGTCGCGACTAATCCGGCAATATGCGCGATATCTGCCATGAGATAAGCACCGACTTCATCCGCGATCGCGCGGAATTTGGCAAAGTCAATAACACGAGGATAGGCGGAATAACCACAGATAATTAGTTTGGGGCGATGTTCTTTCGCGAGTGCTAAAATTTGCTCATAGTCGAGTTGTTCGGTTTCTTGACTGACACCGTAATGAACGACTTTAAACCATTTCCCCGATACATTGACAGGGGAACCGTGTGTTAAATGGCCACCATGTGATAAATCCATCCCCATGATGGTATCCCCAGGATTGAGGAGAGTGAGGAAAACGGCAAAATTGGCTTGGGCCCCGGAATGGGGTTGCACATTGGCCCAGGCGCAGTTAAATAATTCTTTGGCTCGATCAATGGCTAATTGTTCGACTTTATCGACAAACTCACAACCACCATAATAACGTTTGCCCGGTAAACCTTCCGCGTATTTATTTGTCAGCACAGAGCCTTGGGCCGCTAAAACCGCCGCGGAGGTAAAGTTTTCACTAGCAATTAATTCTAAGTGAGTTCGTTGACGTTGGAGTTCTTCTCCAATTAAGTCTAGGAGTAAGGGATCGGTTTTGTTTAGAATTTCTAGGTTAGTATCAGCCACAGAGTAAACCTCAATAAATCAATTAGTAATTTTACGAGTTAAGCTGTTACGCATTTAAAATTACAGTAGGACAGGCTTCCAGCCTGTGACAGGCTGGAAGCCTGTCCTACATATTTGGTTTAAACGCGTCTTAGCTTAAGAGACGAATTAGGCAAAATCAATGCAAATATTACAATGTGTTCACTTTGAGTGACACCTCCCTAATGATTGACATACAATGAAAGTAAATGTCGGGGATCGGTTGGAGGTGTCAGATGTTAGTCATTTTAATGGAAAATCAAATGCTTTCGCCTCATTGTGTCTGTCAAGGATGTTTGATGGCGGATCAAAATGGTGAACCTCGTTGGCAAGGGGGGCAATTACGTTGTGGTCATCCTCTCCCAAAACCGGAAACTAATCAAGCTAACCAGTTTGAATGTCAAATGGGTTTTCGCATTGCTAGTGTCCCATCATAACTGATTTATCTGTTAATTGTACCCTTAAAGTCGAAAGTTGACCGATGCCAGTGCTATCCTAGGTTCATTGGGAAGTTTTTGTGAATCACTGGACTGAGGAGACTTTTTATGACGTGGCGTGGCTCGACTACCGTGAGTGATCGGATTTTTGCCTGTTTGCCCTATCTGTTACCTTTGGTGGATGGGATCGGGTTTGGCAAATATCTATTTTTTCAGTTTCCTATTCTTAAACAAGTTTTGCTTGTCCCTTTGACTCCCTTAATAATTATTTATCAGCTTATTCCTTTTGGGCTTGGGGCGTTGGTGGTTTTCTTCGCGTTGTTTTTGGGTGTTGTCAGAAACGAAAATATTAATCACTTTATTCGTTTCAACGCGATGCAGGCTATTCTCATTGATATTGTGATGATTCTTTGTAGTATAATTATGCCTTTTGTGGTTAAGGTTTTACCGAGTCCTTTTATCGTCGAAACTCTTTTCAATGTGGTGTTTTTGGGACTTTTGGCGACTTTTGTCTATGTGATTGTGCAGTCCGCCCAAGGTCGTTACGCGGAGATTCCTACGATATCGGATGCTGTTTATATGCAGGTTCGCTAAACCTAATAATCGGCGATGAAAAATTGAATTTTTGATCACTTAATCCCACAGGAGAAACCGGGTTTCTGGTTCGATCGCGCCTCCTTGAGAGCCTAATGAATTTCGCGATCAAAACCCGGTTTTTGGGTGATTAAGTTGGGGGTTATCGCGCAATAACCGGATTTTCTAAGGCCCCAATTCCTTCAATTTCGATACGGACGCGATCGCCAATTTCTAAGGGGCCGATGCCTTGGGGTGTCCCAGTTAAAATGACATCTCCAGGGTGGAGAGTCATAATTTGAGAAATATAAGAAACAAGCACATCGGGTGCAAATACCATTTGACTGACTTGGACGGATTGCACAGGAGTTTTGTCATTATTGACAAAGGTTTGTAAACGTGCTCCGGGTGTCAGTTCCCTGACGATCCAAGGACCTAGGGGACAAAAGGTATCAAACCCCTTGGCTCTTGTCCATTGATTATCTTTTTTCTGTAAATCTCTGGCTGTGACATCATTGGCAATGGTATAACCCCAAATTTTACTATGGGCTTGTTGTGGGGTGCAATCGGCACAACTGTCTCCGATAATTAACCCCAATTCCCCTTCATAATCGACGCGATGGGATTGTTGAGGATAGCGAATGGGGCTTTCTGTGGCAATAACGGTAGTGGGAGGTTTGAGGAAAATTAGGGGCTCTTTGGGAACGGGGGTCCCCATTTCTGCCGCGTGTTCGACATAATTTTTACCAACGGCCACTATTTTGGAGGGGGCACAAGGTGCCAAGAGTTGGTAAGTGTCTGGTGCTAATTCCTGATTCGTGGGTTGTCCTTTGAACCAGGGTGGGGCATCTAATACTTGTACTGCGCGACTCAGTTGCAGTACACCATAATGTATTTGTCCTTGTTCCGATTGGACTCGGACGTAGCGTTGGGCCATAAGTCAAGTGCTTTACTATTTTCAATTTACGATTTATCTTTACTCAAATCTGTCATGTTTTTGGGATTCAAGATTTGAGCGGATGGAATCTGTTTTTTTTGGGGGGGAAATTTTGGCGATTGTCGCGATTTCTCACTATATAATGGTAAGATTGTAGATCCTTGCTCCAACCCTAGGAAGTGGAAGGAGCCTTTTTTGTCCGTAAGGAGAATTTAAGCATGAAGTCTTTTATTTACGAAACTATGTACATTTTGCGTCCTGACTTGACTGATGAGCAAGTGGATAGCGCGATTCGCAAGTACCAAACTCTTCTTCAAGAGCAGGGGGCGCAAGAGTTGGAAACTCAACATCGCGGTAAGCGTCGTCTGGCTTATGAAATTAAGAAGCATCGCGATGGGGTTTATATCCAAATGAATTACAAAGTTAAAGGAAGCGCGATCGCGTTGTTGGAACGATCCATGCGTTTAAGTGAAGATGTTATTCGTTATCTCACTATTAAACAAGAAGTTCGCACCACCAAGGATGCAGAAGCCGAAACCGAACCCCAAGAGGCTATTGCGGAATAACTCCCACTAAAAGAAGGAAGAGGGAAGAAGGAAGAAGGAAGAAGGAAGAGGGAAGAAGGAAGAAGGAAGAAGGTTGTAGCGATAGGGGTAGGGGTAGTGCCAGAGTGCCTACCCCTAACCCTACCCAGCCCCAC